>NZ_MJGL01000009.1:0-107958 GCF_001864855.1 Curtobacterium sp. MCBA15_005 | reverse complement strand
GTGCCCCGGGCCTCCCGTCCAGTGCTCGGTGCGCGCCCGCAGGACGCGACGCGTCAGGCGGGCAGGGCCGCCTCGATGGCGGCGACGACCTCGGGGGCGTCCGGCTTCGTGGTGGGACGGAAGCGCGTGACGGTGCCGTCGGGGGCGACGAGGAACTTCTCGAAGTTCCAGGCGACCCGGCCGGCCTTGCCGTCGGCGTCCGGGGTCTCCTTGAGGGCCTGGTAGAGCGGGTGCGCGCTCTTGCCGTTGACCTTGACCTTCTCGGACATCGGGAACGTCACACCCCACGTGGTGGAGCAGTACTCGTCGATCGCCTCGGACGAGCCGAGCTCCTGCAGGAACTGGTTGCTCGGGAAGCCCAGCACCGTGAACCCGCGGGGGCCGTACTGCTTCTGCAGGGCCTCGAGCTGCTCGTACTGCGGGGCGAGGCCGCACCGGGAGGCGACGTTCACGACCAGTACGGCCTTGTCGGCGTAGGCGCCGAACGTGGTGTCCTCGCCGTGCAGCGTGGTGATGGCGATGTCGTCGAAGCGTCCCATGGCCGAAACGTTATCCCCACCCCCGGGACTTCGCAGGGTGGGCGTCCAGGCAGACCGTAGGATCGGTTCCATGTGTGGAATCGTCGGCTACGTCGGCAGCAACAGCAGCCAGGACGTCCTCCTCGGTGGCCTCCGTCGCCTCGAGTACCGCGGCTACGACTCGGCGGGCATCGCCGTCGTCGACCCAGCCGGAGACCTCGTGTCGGCCAAGAAGGCCGGCAAGCTCCAGGCCCTGGTCGACGAGCTCGAGTCGTCGCCGATCCCGGACGGCGCGACCGGCATCGGGCACACCCGCTGGGCGACCCACGGTGGCCCGACCGACGGCAACGCCCACCCGCACCTGGCCGACGGCGACAAGCTCGCCCTCATCCACAACGGCATCATCGAGAACTTCTCCGAGCTCCGCGCCGAACTGCAGGCCGAGGGCATCGAGTTCCGCAGCGAGACCGACTCCGAGGTCGCCGCGCACCTGGTCGGACGCGCCTTCCGCGAGACCGGTGACCTGACGGCCGCCATGCAGCAGGCCGTGCAGCGACTCGAGGGGGCCTTCACGCTCCTCGTCGTGCACGCCGACCAGCCCGGCGTCGTCGTCGGTGCCCGTCGCAACTCGCCCCTGGTGGTCGGGCTCGGTGACGGCGAGAACTTCATGGGCTCGGACGTCGCCGCGTTCGTCGCCTACACGCAGCGCGCGCTGTCGATCGGGCAGGACGAGATCGCCACGATCCGCCCCGACGGCGTCGACGTCATCCACTTCGACGGCACCCCGGCCACGCCGAGCGAGTTCGAGGTCAACTGGGACGCCTCCGCCGCCGACAAGGGCGGCTGGAGCTCGTTCATGGCGAAGGAGATCAGCGAGGAGCCCGAGGCCGTCGCGAAGACGATCCTCGGTCGCGTCCACGACGGCGCCGTCACGCTGACCGACCTCGACCCGATCGCCGACCGCCTGGCGACCGTCGACCGCGTCATCGTGATCGCCTGCGGCACCGCCGCCTACGCCGGCATCCTCGGCAAGTACGCCATCGAGCAGTGGGCACGTGTGCCGGTCGAGGTCGAGCTCGCGCACGAGTTCCGGTACCGCGACCCGGTGCTGAACGAGCGCACCCTGGTCGTCTCGATCAGCCAGTCCGGCGAGACCATGGACACGCTGATGGCCGTCAAGTACGCCCGCGAGCAGGGCGCGCAGGTCCTGTCGATCTGCAACACCCAGGGCGCCACGATCCCGCGTGAGTCCGACGCCGTGATCTACACGCACGCCGGGCCCGAGGTCGCCGTGGCGTCGACCAAGGCCTTCATCGCCCAGGGCGTCGCGCTCTACCTGCTCGGGCTGCACCTGGCGACGCTGCGCGGCACGCTCACCACCGAGCAGATCGCCGAGCAGGTGGCCGAGCTCGAGGGGCTCGCGCCGAAGCTGCAGCAGACCATCGAGGACGCCGCCGGCATCAAGGACCTGGCCCGCTGGATGGCGGACACCCGGAGCGTGCTGTTCCTCGGCCGCCACGTCGGCTACCCGATCGCACTCGAGGGCGCCCTCAAGCTCAAGGAGCTCGCGTACATCCACGCCGAGGGCTTCGCCGCCGGTGAGCTCAAGCACGGCCCGATCGCCCTGATCGAGCCGGGTCAGATCGTCTTCGTCATCGTGCCGTCGCCGCGCGACCCCCGATCGCTGCACCCGAAGGTCGTCTCGAACATCCAGGAGATCCGCGCCCGCGGTGCCCGGGTGATCGCGATCGCCGAAGAAGGCGACGCCGCGGTGCTGCCCTTCGCCGACGAGGTCCTGCGGATCCCGCTCGCGACCCCGCTGTTCGAGCCGCTGCTCGCCGTGGCACCGCTGCACATGTTCGGCATGGAGCTCGCCGCCGCCAAGGGCCTCGACGTCGACCAGCCACGCAACCTCGCGAAGTCGGTCACCGTCGAGTAGTCGCGACGGTGATCATCGGGATCGGGGTCGACGTGGTCGACCTGGAGCGGTTCGAACGGGTGCTGGAGCGCACACCGGCGATGCGGGCGCGGCTGTTCACGCCGTCCGAGCAGGTCCGTGACGGCGAACCCCGGCCGATCGCGTCCCTCGCCGCACGGTTCGCGGCGAAGGAAGCCCTGATCAAGGCCTTCGGGTCGAGTGCCGGGCTGAGCTGGCAGGACCTCGAGGTCGTGTCCGACGACCAGCGGAACCCGTCGCTCACCCTGCACCAGGGCGCCCGGCAGGTGGCGGACGCGCGTGGCGTGACGAGCGTGCACCTGTCGCTCTCGCATGATGGAGGGATCGCGACCGCGTTCGTGGTCCTGGAAGGAACAGACGTGGTCCTGGAAGGAACGGTCCCGTGAGCGCGTTCACCGGCATCACGGTCGATCGCGGAGCCCTGATCGAGAACTACGCGACCATCGCCGACCGGGTCGCCCCGGCCGGGGTCATCGCGGTGGTCAAGGCGAACGCCTACGGCCACGGGGCCCTCGACGCCGCGCAGGCCTTCGTGGACGCCGGTGCCGAGTGGCTCGGGGTCGCCGACATCGACGAGGCCGTCTTGCTCCGTCAGGGCGGCATCGACGAGGGGGTCCGGATCCTCGCGTGGCTGCACGCCCCCGACGAGGACTTCCGCCGCGCGGCGCAGTTCGACGTCACGCCAGCGGTGTCGAGCGTCGAGCAGCTCTCCGCAGCAGCCGACTCCGACGTCCGCGCCGTGCACCTGTGCGTCGACACCGGCCTCAGCCGAAACGGTGCGGTCGAGTCCGAGTGGGCCGAGCTCTTCGCGACCGCCGGCGCCCTGGCCCGCGGCGGCAACCGCACCCGGGTCGAGGGGCTCATGTCCCACCTGTCGAACGCGTCGCGCACCGACGACCTCGACCAGGACGCCGCGCTGCAGCGGGCGCTGGACGGCCTCGCCGCGAACGGCATCGTGCCGGACGTGGTGCACCTCGCCGCGAGTGCCGCGAGCATCGCCGTTCCGGAGACCCGCCACGACCTGTCCCGCGTCGGACTCGCCCTGTACGGGCTGAGCCCCTTCGACGGTCGCACCTCGGCCGACCTGGGGCTGCGCCCGGCGATGCGGGTCACCGCCGCCGTGCTCCGTACCGTGCCGGTCGCCGCGGGCGACGGCGTCTCCTACGGCTACACCTGGCGCGCCGAGACGGACACCCGTCTCGCCGTGATCGGCCTCGGCTACGCGGACGGCTTCGACCGCGACTTCGGCAACCGGGTCTCGGTGCGGATCGGCGACCGGACGTTCCCGGTGGTCGGACGCGTCGCGATGAACGCCATGCACGTCGACATCGGCGACGCCGACGTGCAGGTCGGCGACGAGGCGGTGCTGTGGGGCGACCCCGCGAACGGCGACCCCGCCGTCGAGGACTGGGCCGAAGCCATCGGCACGATCAACTACGAGGTGGTCGCCCGGATCGGCCGCAGCGTGGAACGGAGGACGACGTGAGCTCCGCACCGCTGCGTCAGGCCCGCATCGACCTCGACGCCTACCGTGCCAACCTCGACCGTGTCCGCGAGTGGATGGACCCGGTCGAGGTGATGGCGATCATGAAGGCCGACGCCTACGGGCACGGCCTCGAGCCGATCGCGCTCGCCGCCGTCGACGCCGGCATCCGCTGGATCGGTGTGCTGACGGTGCCCGCGGCCCTGCGCCTGCGCTCGATCGGCGTCGGCGAGGACGTCCACCTGTTCACCTGGCAGCACGACCCCGACCTGGACTTCCGTGACGCCATCGACTCGGCCGTCGACCTCGGCGTCTCGAACGTCGCCGAGCTGCAGCGCATCGTCGACGCCGTCGACCAGCGACCGGCCCGGGTGCACCTCGGCGTCGACTCCGGCCTGCACCGCGACGGCGCGACCCCGGCGGACTGGCCGGCGCTCGTCGAGCTCGCCCGGGACGCCCAGCGGAACGGCCGCATCGAGGTCGTCGCCGCGTACACGCACCTGGCCGAGGCGTCCGACCACGAGGACAGCGCCGCGGTCGCCGTGTTCGACGCAGCGATCGAGATCGCCGAGGACCTGGGGCTCGACGTCCCGATGGAGCACGTCGCCGCGTCGCTCGCGGGGCTGGAGCGCAAGGAGTTCCGCAAGGACATGGTCCGGATGGGCGCGAACCTGTTCGGCATCCCCGGAGCCGACGGCGTCTCGGCGGCCGACCTCGGACTCGAGCCGGTGATGACCCTGACCGCGTCGGTCGCGAAGACGAAGCGCGTCCCCGTCGACACCGGCGTCTCCTACGACTACACGTACCGCACCGCGACCGAGACGACCCTGGCCCTCGTGCCCGTCGGCTACGCCGACGGGGTCCCGCGTCTGGCGCAGGGGCGCATCGAGGTCGCGATCCGCGGCAAGCGCTACCCGATCGCCGGCCGCGTCGCGATGGACCAGTTCCTGGTGGACGTCGGCGAGGACGACGTGCAGACCGGCGACACCGTCGTGCTGTTCGGCACCGGCGAGCACGACGAGATGACCGTGCTCGAGTGGGGCGCGGCGCTCGAGACCATCGGCGAGGAGATCGTCTGCCGGATCGGCAGCCGTGTGCCCCGGTTCTACGAGGGCCACGACATCGAGGGACGGGTCGGGGAGTACCTGCGGGGCGAGCGGCCGTGACCGGGTCGCCGCACGTCCTGCTCGACACCTCCGTCGACGGCACCGAGGCGATGGGGGAGCTCGGGGCCCGGTTGGCCGCGGTGCTGCGCGCCGGGGACCTCGTCGTGCTGACCGGACCACTCGGTGCCGGCAAGACGACCCTGACGCGCGGGCTCGGCGCCGCACTCGGTGCACGCGGCCAGGTGTCCAGCCCGACCTTCGTCCTCGCCCGGACGCACCCGACGACCGCCGGACCCGACCTGGTGCACGTCGACGCCTACCGCCTGTCCGACCCGGTCGAGCTCGACGACCTCGACCTCGACTGGGACGCCGCGATCGTCGTCGTCGAGTGGGGCCGCGGCATGGTCGACGGCATCAGCGACAGCGTGCTCGACGTCGAGATCACGCGTGCCACCGGTGCCGATGACGCGGCCGCTCACGACACGGACCCGGACGACGTCCCCGACGAGCCCCGTCGTGTCGTCGTCACCGCCACCGGCCCGCGCTGGGAAGGCGTGGCCCTCTGACCCTGCAGCCCGTCGACGCGGACGACGTCGAGGCGCTCCGCGCGTTCCTCGTCGGTGCGGACCTGACCATCGCTGGCCTCGACGAGCCGACGGTGCGGCTCTGGCTCGATCGCGACGACGACGGCAGGGTGGTCGGCAGCACCGGATTCGAGGCGAGCGCTGACGGCCGGCACGTCCTCGTCCGGAGCGTGGCCGTCGCGCCGCAGCACCGCGGTTCCGGGGCCGGTTCGCGCCTGGCGCGGTTCGCGATCGAGCGGGCGACCGAGGCCGGTGCCGAGCGTGCGTGGCTGTTCTCGCGTCGCTCCGGTCCGTTCTGGCAGTCGCTCGGCTTCACGCCCGCCGACCGACATGCACTGGCCGCCGCGCTGCCGGACACCCACCAGGTCCGACTGTTCCGCCGGACCGGGCAGTTGGACCACGAGGTCGCATGGTCCCGCGGGCTGCCGGTGCGCTGACCGCCGCCTACGATGGACGGGTGCTGCTCGTGATCGACACCTCCGCCGGGACCTCCGTCGCCGTCGTCGACCCGGCCACCGGCCAGGCCCTCGCGACCCGCGACACCGAGGACAGCCGCCGGCATGCCGAGGTGATCGGCCCGTTCCTCGCCGAGACCCTCGCCGAGGCCGGCATCACCGGAGCCGACGTCACCGGCGTCGTCGCCGGCATGGGCCCCGGCCCCTTCACCGGCCTGCGCGTCGGCATCGCCGCCGCCCGCACCTTCGCCGCAGCCCGCGGCGTCCCCGTCCTGCCCCTCGTCAGCCACGACGCCGTCGCCCTCGACCAGCGCGACTCGGGGATCGCCGGGCCGTTCGTCGTCCTCACGGACGCCCGCCGCCGCGAGGTCTACTGGAGCGCCTACGACGCCGACGGCGTCCGCGTGGCCGGCCCCGGACTCGCCAAGCCCGCCGATCTCGACGACGCGATCCGCGCCTCCCGGCCCGAAGCGGTGGGCTGGGACCGAGTGACGGTCGCGTCCATCCCGGCCTGGAGGCTCGGCTCGCTCGCCGCGGACCGGCTCGCGTCCGGTGCGGCGTTCGACCAGGACACGCCCCTGTACCTGCGCGACCCCGACGTCACGGTGCCGGGTGCGCCGAAGCGGGTGAAGCAGTGACCCTGCCGGACGGGCTCCGCCTGCGGCGAGCACACCCGCAGGACCTCGACGACATCATGTGGCTCGAGCACGTCTCGTTCCCGACGGACGCCTGGTCGGCGTCGCAGATGTCCGGCGAGCTGTACTCACCGCACGGGTACTACGTCGTGATCGAGACGGCCGACGACGCCTCTGCCCCGCTGGTCGTCGGGTACGCCGGCCTCTCGTCGCTCGCGGGCAACCCGGTGGCCGACGTGCAGACCATCGCGGTCGCCGCGGACCAGCGCGGCAGGGGGCTCGGGAGGGTCCTGTTCACGGAGCTGCTCGACGAGGCGCGGCGCCGCGGTGTACGCGAGGTGTTCCTCGAGGTGCGTGCGGACAACCCCGTGGCGCAGGCGATGTACACGGCGTTCGGGTTCGAGCACATCGCGACCCGACCGCGCTACTACCAACCGGACGGCGTCGACGCGTGGGTGATGCGGGCAGAGCTGCCCGGCCCGGACGCCGAGCGGTCGTCGGGCGTCGGACCCATCGGACAGGAGGCCCTCGGTGAGCGCGACTGAACCACTGGTGCTCGGCATCGAGACGAGCTGCGACGAGACCGGCATCGGCATCGTGCGGGGGAGCACCCTGCTCGCGAACGTGATCGCCTCGAGCATGGAGGAGCACGCGCGCTACGGCGGGGTCGTGCCCGAGGTCGCCGCACGGGCCCACCTGGAGGCGATGACCCCCACGCTGCACGAGGCGCTCGACCGTGCCGGCGTCACCCTCGACGAACTCGACGCCGTCGCGGTGACCGCCGGGCCGGGCCTGGCCGGGGCGCTCATGGTCGGAGTGGGGGCCGCGAAGGCGCTCGCCGTGGCCACCGGCAAGCCCCTGTACGGCGTGAACCACCTGGTCGGGCACGTCGGCGCCGACGTGCTGCGCGAGGACGGCAGCGAGATCGAGCTGCCGACGATCGCGCTGCTGGTCTCCGGCGGTCACACGTCACTGCTGCTGGTGCGGGACCTGGTCGGCGACGTCGAACTGCTCGGCGAGACGATCGACGACGCGGCGGGCGAGGCGTTCGACAAGGTCGCGCGGCTGCTCGGACTGCCCTACCCCGGCGGCCCGCAGATCGACCGAGCCGCGGCCGACGGCGACCCCACTGCCATCCGGTTCCCCCGGGGACTGACGCTGCCGAAGGACATGGCCGCGCACCGGTACGACTTCTCGTTCTCGGGGCTCAAGACCGCCGTCGCACGGTGGGTCGAGCGCTGCCGCGACGAGGGCCGCGAGGTGCCGGTGGCCGACGTCGCCGCGAGCTTCCGCGAGGCCGTCGTCGACGTCCTGCTGACCAAGGCCCTGAACGCGTGCCGCGACACCGGGGTCGACCGGCTGCTGCTCGGCGGTGGGGTCGTCGCGAACGCCCGACTGCGACAGGTCGCTGAGGAGCGCTGCGCGGCCGCTGGCGTTCGGCTCCGGATCCCGCCGTTCGACCTGTGCACCGACAACGGCGCGATGATCGCCGCCGTCGGCGCCCGCCTCGTGGCCGAGGGGCACGCGCCGAGCGACCTCGGCATCGCCGCGGACTCGACCCTTCCGGTGACGACCGTCCAGGTCTGACCAGGTCTGACCAGGTCTGACCAGGTCTGACCAGCTCTGACCAGCTCTGACCCGCTCTGATCAGGTCTGACCGGCCGCACCCGGTCGGTCGTCGGGAGCCTGTGGGAGGATTCACACGGGCGTCGGAGAGACCGGACGCCCGAGAGGGGTGGACGGTGTCCGATCAGAACGAGTGGCCGAAGCCGGGCGAGACGCCGAACGGCCCAGCGAACGGACAGCCCGACGGCTCGCCGGCCCCGGACGCCCCGCAGGCCCCCGACGCACCGCAGGCGCCGTCGGCCCCGGAAGTGCCCCAGAACCCGTACGGCCAGCAGCAGGACCCGTACGCGGCCCCGCAGCAGCAGAACCCGTACGGCCAGCCGCAGCAGCCCCAGAACCCCTACGGCCAGCAGCAGCAGTCGAACCCGTACGGCCAGCAGCAGAACCCGTACGCGGCCCCGCAGCAGTCGAACCCGTACGCGCAGCAGCAGGACCCGTACGCGGCCCCGCAGCAGCAGAACGCCTACGGTGCCCCGCAGAACCCGTACGGCCAGCAGCAGAACCCGTACGCGCAGCCGCAGCAGCAGCCCTACGCGTCGAACCCGTACGCGTACCAGCCCTACGCGCAGCGCCCGAAGACGAACGTCCTGTCGATCCTGTCGATCGTCTTCGCGTTCGGCGGCATCATCATCTGGCCGATCGTCATCCTGACGAGCCCGGCCGGCGCGATCATGGGCCACATCGCCCTCGGCAAGATCAAGCAGACCGGCGAGGGTGGCCGCGGCCTCGCGCTCGCCGGCATCATCGGTGGCTGGATCCTGACGGGCCTGTTCATCCTGATCGTCGCCCTGGTGTGGATCTCGATCGCGAACGCGTCGGACTACTCGGACTACTCCGACTACAGCTCGAACTCCGGCGCCTTCGTCAGCTGACGCAGCCACCGCGCAACGGCCACCACGAGCGGCCCCCGGCCGTCAGCCGACCGTGTCGGTGAGCCGCTCGCACAGGATCGCCGTGTGGCGTCCCTCCAGGCGGGTGAGCACGAGTGTGACGCGGCCCGATCCGCGCAACCGCAGCCGTTTGCGGAACTGCGCCGGGTCGACGTCGACGCCGCGCTTCTTGATCTCGACGGTGCCGATGCCGTCGGCGGCGAGCCGCGCGGCCAGTCGCTTGACGTCGAGCGGCATCGTGTCGAGCACCCGGAAGCCCTGCGCGAAGGGGGTCGAGGCGGCGCGGTCGGACGTGACGTAGGCGATGCCGTCGGACAGCATGTGCCCGTCGAGGCCCCGTGCGAGGTCGCCGATCAGCCGTGCGCGGATCACGGCGCCGTCGGGCTCGTACAGGTAGGCGCCGAGCGGTCCGACCTCGGCGTCGTCGGCGTCGGCCGCTCCGGTCATCTCGGCGATGCCGTGCGCGCCGATGACGGTGGCGGCGCGGCGGATCCCGGGGCGGGCGAGGGGGCCGAACCACAGGGCGAGCTCCACGACCTCGCGGTCGACGGAGGTCCACTGCGCCTCGGCGGTGTCCGGGATCAGGTCGCGGTCGATGCCCGGTCCGAGCTTCACGCCGGTCGGCGTCGTCGTCGCCGCGGCGAACACGGTGTCGAGCGAGGGTGACCAGTCATCGGGGTCGGCGAGCCGGCGGGTGTCCGAGTGGCCGGAGGTGCGTCGTGCGGGGTCCATCCACACGCCGTCCACCGAGGACAGGTCGAAGGACGCGGCATCACCGAGTTCCACCCGCGCGTTCGGCCAGACCGCCAGGTTGTGGGTCGCGACGGCCGCGGTCACCTCGTCGCGATCGACGGCGGTGACGTCGAGGTCGAGCGCCGCCATCGCCATCGCGTCCCCGCCGATGCCGCAGCCGAGGTCGGCGACACGGGTCAGCCCGGCCGCGGCGAAGCGCCCGGCGTGCTGGGCCGCGACCTGCAGCCGGGTGGCCTGCTCGAGCCCGGCCTCGGTGAAGAGCATCCGCGAGGCGAAGTCGCCGAACTTGCCGCGGGCCTTCAGCCGCAGCTTCGCCTGGGTCAGCACCGCGGCGACCAGTCGGGGATCGTGGCCTTCGGCGCGCAGCCGGGACACCACGCGGACGATCTCGCCACCGTCGGAGACGCCCGGGGTACGGTCGAGCAGGGCCATCCCGTCGGGGGTCAGCAGTGCGGTGAGTTCGGCGGCGTCCATGCGTCGATCCTCGCAGGTGCTGCGTGTTCTCCGGATGTGCTGGCACTCGGATTGACCGAGTGCCAGAGGCCCCCTAGAGTTGGCGTTGGCACTCTCCTGTGCGAAGTGCCAACCCGGTTTTCATCTGTACCGAGTCCGTACCGAGAAAGAAGAGGTCACCGTGGCCGTCAGCATCAAGCCGCTCGAGGATCGCATCGTCATCCGCCAGGTCGAGGCGGAGCAGACCACCGCTTCCGGTCTGGTCATCCCCGACACCGCGAAGGAGAAGCCCCAGGAGGGCGAGGTCGTCGCCGTGGGTCCGGGTCGCATCGACGACAACGGCAACCGCGTCCCGCTCGACGTCGCCGTGGGTGACAAGGTCATCTACTCCAAGTACGGCGGAACCGAGGTCAAGTACTCGGGCGAGGACCTGCTGGTCCTGTCGGCCCGCGACGTCCTCGCGGTCATCGTTCACTGAGTCGAGTACTCACCTCGGACGCCCCGTCCGGCCTTCGGGCCGACGGGGCGTCCGTGCGTCCGGGGACGGTCACCCCGGTGCTCCGGTCCTGACCAGCCCGCCATCAGCCCGCCTGGAGGCCCGGTGCGCGTCCCACGGGTCGGCGGTCGTTCCTAGGATGGTTCCGTGAGTGAACCGAGTCCGGCGCGACCCGTCCGCAGCGAGGCATCTGTCGGCGTGGTGCAGGCCATCGTGGCCTACGGGCTCTGGGGGCTGATGCCCCTGCTCTTCGCGGCCATGGCCCCCGCGGCGGCGTTCGAGATCGTGTCGTGGCGGATCGTCTTCGGCCTGGTGTTCTGCGCGGTGGCGATCGCGGTGACCCGGTCGTGGCTCCGCACCCGCACCCTGATGGCCCAGCGCCGTGTGATGCTCGTGATGGGGCTCGCCGCAGTCCTGATCCTGGTCAACTGGACCGTCTACGTCCTCGCGACGACCACCGGCCACACCGTCGAGGCGGCG
Source organism: Curtobacterium sp. MCBA15_005 (assembly GCF_001864855.1). Taxonomy (NCBI): domain Bacteria; kingdom Bacillati; phylum Actinomycetota; class Actinomycetes; order Micrococcales; family Microbacteriaceae; genus Curtobacterium; species Curtobacterium sp. MCBA15_005. Next base: position 96,522 of record NZ_MJGL01000009.1, on the reverse strand, counting down.
CTCGGCTACTTCATCAACCCGCTCGTCACGATCGCGCTCGGCGTGGTGGTCCTGCGCGAACGCCTGCGTCCGGCGCAGTGGGCAGCCGTCGGGCTGAGCGTCGTGGCGGTCGTCGTCATCGCGATCGGCTACGGGCAGATGCCGTGGATCTCGCTGGCCCTGGCGTTCTCGTTCGGACTGTACGGCCTGGTGAAGAAGCGGGTCGGCGGCACCGTGGACGCCCTGAGCGGCCTGACGATCGAGACCGTGTGGCTGCTGCCGATCGCGGTCGTGGCGCTGGTGGTGCTCGGTGTGACCGGGCTCGGTGGCGGCGTGACGTTCACGAGCGAGGGCTGGGGGCACGCGGTCATCACCGTGCTGACCGGGCCGGCGACCGCGGTGCCGCTGCTGCTCTTCGCGTCGTCGGCACGGCGGGTGAGCCTGTCGACGCTCGGGCTGACCCAGTACCTGGCGCCCGTGATGCAGCTGCTCGTCGGGGTGCTGGTGCAGCACGAGGAGATGTCCGCCGGGCGCTGGTTCGGCTTCGGCATCGTGTGGCTCGCGCTCGTGGTGCTGACGGCGGACTCGTTCGCCGCCGCGCGGGCGTCCCGTCGCCGGGCGCTCGCACCCACCCGGGTCGAGCCGGTCTGACGAACGAACCACGGGCCTCCAGTCCGCCCGTCGGTCCGTCCTGCACCCGGTGACGGACCCTGCCGGGCGTCCCGGCCACCGACGCGAAAGCGACAGTCCCCCACGGAAGTTCCGTGGGGGACTGTCGCCTTCGCGAGCGGTGCTGGGCTGAGCCCTACTTCTTCACCGCACCCTGGATGGCGCTCTGGTAGACGGGCTTGTTGTCGGCGTCGAACTTGTAGATGCCGATGTAGGCGGCCGACGGGTCGTTGTTCTCGTCGAACGGACCGATGCCGGACGGGCCGGTGTAGTGGATGTCCTTGCCGTCGTCCAGGAGCGTCTTGCACTCCTTGAACGTCGCGCACTCGGTGCCGCCGTCAGCACCCGACACCGCAGCCATGTTGGCCTGGATGGTGCCGGAGTCGGTGCCCTTGCCCTTCACCGCGGCGAGGGCGGCGAGGACGGTGGCGTCGTAGGACTCCGCCGCGTACGAGTAGTCGGCGAGCGTCTTGCCCGACGAGTCCTTGTAGAACGCAGCGAGCTGCTTCTTGAAGTCGTCCTTCGGCGAGGCACCGGGGATGGTGCCCTGGGCGCCGGTCAGGGTGCCCTTGTCGAAGTCCTTCGAGTAGTCCGCCGTGTTGCCGTCGGACATGTAGATCTTCGCTTCATTGCCCTGCGAGACGAGCTCCGGGATGATCGACTTCGTCTCGTCGAAGGCGAGGACGACGATCGCGTCGGGCTTCGCGGCCAGGGCCGCGGTCACCTCGGACGAGAACGTGGTCTGGCCGGGCGGGAACTCCTGGCCCTCACCCTTGCCGCCGTAGACGACCTGGCCGCCCGACGCCTCGACCGCAGCCTGCACGGAGTTGCGGAGGCCGGTGCCGTACGTGTCGTTGAAGACCAGGAAGGCGACCTTCGCGTTGCCGTCACCGGTCACGAGCTGGCCGAGCGCGGAACCCTGCACCGAGTCCGGCGGTGCGGTCCGGTAGTAGTACGACGAGTAGCCGGAGAGGTCGGTCGCGGTGTTCGCGGGCGAGATCTCGACGATGCAGTTGCTCGTCAGCTGGTCGATGACGTTCAGCGTGACGGACGAGGACTCGGCGCCGATCGCGACCGGCACCTTCGCGTTGACGAGCTTCGTCGCGGCGGAGCTCGACACGGTCATGTCGTTGCTGTCACCGGAGTCGGTCGCCGGGTCGATCGTGACGTCCTTGTCGAGGACGCCGCCCGCGGCGTTGATGTCCTTGACGGCCAGGCCGACACCGGACTCGGCCGGCGGGTTGAGGTAGGCCAGCGAACCGGTCAGGGGCAGGATCGTGCCGATCTTCAGCGCGTCCGTACCGGGGGTGTCCGGGGCCTTGCAGCTGGCGGCGGGATCCTTCTTCGCATCGCTCGACGCCGAGCTCGAGGGGGAAGCACTGCCGGTGGTGGAACACGCGGCGAGGAGGACGGCTGCTGCGCCCGCCAACGCCAGTGCCGCGGTGGCACGGGTGGTTCTGATCATCCGTGGAGCCCTTTCTCTGCGCGGAGGCTGTGCCGCTTCGGGTGAATGCGACGCCTCCACTGGATGTCGAGAAACGTAGGGTCCATGTGTTTCGCCCGTGTGACGGGGCGGTACGCAAAGGTGTTTCGTTACCGAGCCGTGACGTTCCTGTGCGCAGGGACAGGGATCGGCGCAGAAGCGGCGGTGCCAGCGTGGCGACCCGACCTGCGCCAGGCGGATGGTCCGGCAGGGCGCCCGGGAGGCCCGGCGTACGTTCCGCCGCATGAGCGACTTCCAGCCCACCAAAGCCATCGTCACCGGCTCCGAATCCGGGATCGGCCGTGCGACCGCCGTCGCGCTCGCCGAAGCCGGCATGGACGTCGGCATCACCTACCTGTCCGAGCCCGACCGTGCCGAGGAGACCGCGGAGGAGGTCCGGAAGACCGGTCGTCAGGCCTTCGTCGAGCAGATCGACGTCTCCGACCTCGCCGGGGCCGCCGCCGTCGTCGACCGCCTCGTCTCGCAGCTGGGCGGCGTCGACGTCTTCGTGGCCGACGCCGGCACCGGCGACAACGCCCCGTTCCTCGAGATGACCCTCGACCAGTGGCGCCACACGGTGTCGACCGACCTCGACGGCGCCTTCGTCACGATGCAGGCCGCCGCGAAGCACATGGTGCAGGCCGGCACCGGCGGCCGGATCATCGGCATCACGAGCGTGCACGAACACCAGCCCCGCTACGGGTCGAGCGCCTACGACGCTGCCAAGCACGGGCTCGGCGGCCTGCTGAAGACCATGGCGATCGAGCTCGCCGAGCACGGCATCACCGTGAACGCCGTCGCCCCCGGCGAGATCGCCACCCGGATGACCGGCGCCGAGGACGAGGACCCGCACACCATCGACCGCCCCGGTGTCCCGCTCGGCCGTCCGGGCAACGCGTGGGAGATCGCGGCAGCCGTGGCGTTCCTGGCCTCGCGTGCGTCGTCCTACATCACCGGGGTGTCCCTGCCGGTGGACGGCGGGATGCTGCAGATGGGCCCGCACGGCGGCTCGCACATCACGTCGAACGACTGGCGTTCGGCGTAGGAGCTCGGCCGGCGGTCCGGCACCCTGGCGGTCCGGCCGGTCCGGCGGTCCGGCGGTCCGGCGGTCCGGTCAGCATGCCGGTCGCCGGGCTGCTCAGCTCGGCTGGCCGGCTTCCTCGTCGAGTTCGGCCTGGGACCGCAGGACGCAGAACTCGTTGCCCTCCGGGTCGGCGAAGACCACCCATCCGCCGTCCGGGTGGCGCAGGTCGGCGAGCTCCACGGCACCGATGCCGCGGAGCCGCTCGACCTCTTCGTCGCGGGTGCGGTCGGTGGGGCGCAGGTCGAAGTGGATCCGGTTCTTCACGGTCTTCGCCTCGGGCACCTGGATGAAGAGCACGGTGTGCGATCGGTCGGGTGCCGTGATCTCGCACTCCTCGTGTCCGGGAGCGTTCGGGTCGTCGGGCAGGTCGACGTAGCCGAGCACCTGCTTCCACCACTCCGACTGGGCGTAGGCGTCGCGGGAGTCGATCGTGGTGTGTGAGACGGCGCTGACCATGCGGTGACACTACCGCCGGGCAACGCAGCACGCCGGGGGTGAAAACGCCGTCGTGGTGCTCTGACGCCGCGGTGCTCGCGAGACGCCGCCGAATTCGGTGGCGTTTCGGGGACTCGGCGGCGTCCGACCCACACGACGGCGTCTTGCGCTCTCCGCCAGCCGCTGCTCACGAGTCCGGCTGGCGACGTGCGCTGATCGGCGCAGCACGGAACAAGGGGAGCCCGGCAGCCGACAGCACCGCAGCCAGCGCTCGTGCATCCCCGGCCTCCCGCATCGTCCACCGCGCGAACCCGCGTACCTCCGGCAGTCGACGGAGGGTGTCCTCACGGGTCTTCTCGTCCCAGAGGGCTCGGGGGACGTCGTACTTCAGGCGACCGTCGAACTCCCCGATCACGCCTGCGTCGGGCCACCAGAAGTCCGTTCTGAACTTGCCGCGCGGCGTCTCGAACTCGTGCTGCAACTCCGGGGCAGGAACCCCGAGGAGATGAGCGGTGACGCGGCTGATCGACTCCCCCGGGGATTCGGCCCGCGCATCTGCGAAGGCGACCGCCGCAGCAGCCTGTCGGCATCCACGCACGCGTCCGAGGGCTTCGAGTGCGCCGGCGAGTACTTCACGACGGAGCAGGTCGAACCGGAGCACGTGGTCGAGGACGACGCGGCGTGGGTGAACGACTGCCGCCGTGCGATGTCGATGACCGTCCGCTCGAGGGACGTCGTCGGGATACCGCCGACCACGACGCGCTCGCCGCTCCGGATCCGCCCGGTGTGACGAACGACGCCCCGACCGGTGTGCGTCTTGTCGAGCCGGACGTCGATCACGTGCAACCGCCAGTCGGCAGCGTCGAAGTCGGGCAACCCCCAGAGCGCCGCGGCCGAGGTCCCCGAGACGACGCAGTCGGACTCCAGGGACCCGTACCGTGCGCGGACGAACAGGCGCCGGCGTTCCAGGAGTGAGAGCGCCTCCCACTCGGGGCGTTCGACGGCGGCGCCGTGGAACAGACGCACCGGTTCGTGCAGGGCCGACGGGACACGGACCAGGACGGTCTGGGCGAGCGCGTTCATGCCGGCAGCTTGGAACGCGGCCACGGCGCGCGGCGACTCGCACGTCGGACCGGTGGAGAGCCTCCAGGCCGTTGTCGGCTGTGGAGGAGTCGCAAGACGCCGTCGTCTCCGCACCACGCCCGGAAAGCGTTGAGACGCCGCCGAATTCGGCGGCGTCTCAACGACACGACGGCGTCTTCCGGACCAGACTTGGCCCGGACCAGCACTCAGCTGCGGTAGTTCGGCGCCTCGACGACCATCTGGACGTCGTGCGGGTGGGACTCCTTGAGCCCCGCCGCCGTGATCCGGACGAACTTGCCACGGGCCTTCAGCTCGGGGATCGTGCGACCGCCGACGTAGAACATCGACTGGCGCAGCCCGCCGGTGAGCTGGTAGACGACGTTGCCGACCGAACCGCGGTAGGGCACCTGGCCCTCGATGCCCTCGGGGATGAGCTTGTCGTCGTTCGGCACGTCCGCCTGGAAGTAGCGGTCCTTCGAGTACGAGGTCTTCTTGCCACGGGTCTGCAGAGCCCCGAGGGACCCCATGCCGCGGTAGGCCTTGAACTGCTTGCCGTTCACGAACACCAGGTCACCAGGGGACTCGTCGGTGCCGGCCAGCAGCGAGCCGAGCATGACGGTGTCGGCACCGGCCACCAGGGCCTTCGCGATGTCGCCGGAGTACTGCAGGCCACCGTCGGCGATGATCGGCACACCGGCTTCGCGTGCGGCGAGGGAGGCCTCGTACACGGCGGTCACCTGCGGCACACCCACACCGGCGACGACGCGCGTGGTGCAGATGGAGCCCGGGCCGACACCGACCTTGACGGCGTCCACACCGGCGTCGATGAGCGCCTGGGCCCCCGCGCGGGTGGCGACGTTGCCGCCGATGACGTCGATCGCGTCGAACGTCGGGTCGGCCTTGAGGCGGCGGACCATGTCGAGAACGCCTTCGCTCTCGCCGTTGGCGGTGTCGACGACGAGCACGTCGACGCCGGCGTCGCGCAGGGCCTCGGCACGCTGCCACGCGTCGCCGAAGAAGCCGATCGCGGCACCGACGCGGAGCCGGCCCTCGTCGTCCTTCGTGGCGTCCGGGTACTGCTCGCTCTTGTCGAAGTCCTTGACGGTGATGAGGCCGCGGAGCTTGCCCTCGGCGTCGACCAGCGGCAGCTTCTCGATCTTGTGCTGCGCGAAGATGGCGATCGCCTCTTCGGGGTCGATGCCCTCCATCGCGGTGATCAGCGGGGCCTTCGTCATGACGTCGCGCACGTACGTGGTGGCCTGCTCGAACGTGGCCACGAAGCGCATGTCGCGGTTCGTGATGATGCCGACGAGGGTGCCGTCCTGCTCGACGACCGGCAGGCCGGAGACACGGAACTGGCCGCAGAGCGCGTCGACCTCGGCCACGGTGGCGTCCGGGGTGGTGGTCACCGGGTTGGTGATCATGCCCGACTCGGAGCGCTTGACCTTGTCGACGTAGGCAGCCTGGTCCTCGATGGACAGGTTGCGGTGCAGGATCCCGATGCCGCCCTGGCGCGCCATGGCGATGGCCATGCGGGCTTCGGTGACGGTGTCCATCGCGGCGGAGAGCAGCGGGACGTTGACGGAGATCCGCTTGGTGAGCCGGGACGCCGTGGACGCCTCGCTCGGGATGACGTCGGTGTGCCCGGGCAGCAGCATGACGTCGTCGTACGTGAGTCCGATGAATCCGAACGGATCCGGCTGGTCCATGGGTCCCCTTCGTGGGCGAGTGAAGTGTCGAGACACCGGGAACACGACGACGGGTTCCGGATAGGACATGGTAACGCGAGCGGCTGTCGCCGCATTCCGCCTGGAGGCACGGATCGCGCCCGCCTCGGAGCATTCCTCCACAACGTCACAGTTCGGGTACGAATCACACAGGGAACGTGTTGGAAACACGGGTGTCACAAAATCCCCATAGGTTCCTCGTCATCCGAACGAGAGGCTCTTCCGTGGGATCCATCACTCCTCCGGGACGGGCGCAGCCGCGCCTGTTCCGCCTCCGCCACGCACGACGACGACCGGTCCTGGCGGCCGTGCTCGTCGCCGCGTTCCTGGCGACCTTCCTGATCGACTGGGCGGTCACCCTGCCGGCCTTCAGTGCCACCTCGGCACCGGCCACCAGCCAGGCGTGCACCGTCAGCCCCGACAACGGGTGCATCCAGGGCACGATCACCGACTCCGAGCGTGAACCGGCCGAGGGCGTCGACGTCGACGTGACCGGCCCGAGTGGCTTCGACCAGACGGCCACGACCAACGGCGACGGCCGCTGGTCGGTCAGCGTCGACACGGCCGGCGAGTACACGGTGAGCGTCGACCAGGGCACCCTGCCGAAGGGCCAGTACCTGACGAACGCCGCCGACGCCGAGCGCAAGGTGCAGGCCACCCTGAACGCCAACGTCGGGCAGATCTTCCAGCTGTCCGACCAGAAGGGCGCCACGACCTCGACGGACTCGTCGGGTGTGAGCATCCAGCGGGCCTGGCAGCAGTTCGCCTCCGGGCTCCGGCTCGGGCTGCTCATCGCCCTGGCGTCCATCGGGCTCTCGCTCATCTACGGCACGACGGGGCTGTCGAGCTTCTCGCACGGTGAGCAGGTCACCCTCGGCGGTCTGCTGGCGTACGTGTTCGCCAACCAGCTCGGCTGGAACATCTGGGTCACCGGCATCGTCGTCACGCTGTTGTGCGCCGCGACCGGGTACCTGCAGGACGCCGCGATCTGGCGGCCGCTCCGGCGACGGCGCATCAGCCTGACGCAGCTCATGATCGTGACGATCGGTCTGTCGATCGCCGCCCAGTATGCGTTCCAGTACTTCTTCGGCGCCTCGACGGTCCGCATCCAGCAGGGCAACCCGGAGACCGTGCGGTTCGCCGGCGTCACCCTGACGGTGCAGTCCTACGTCGCCATGGGGATCGCCCTCGTGGTCCTCGTCGCGACCGGGCTCTTCCTGGCGAAGACGCGCTTCGGCCGAGCGACCCGCGCCGTGTCCGACAACCCGGCGCTCGCCGCGGCCTCCGGCATCGACGTCGACCGGGTGATCCGCTTCGTGTGGACGCTCGCCGCCGGCCTCGCGGGGCTCTCCGGCGTGATGCTCGGACTCGTCCTGAACGGCGTGAACTGGCAGACCGGGCTCCAGCTGCTCCTGCTCATGTTCGCCTCGGTCACGCTCGGTGGCCTCGGCACGGCCTACGGCGCCCTGGTCGGCTCGATGATCATCGGCGTCGTCGTGGAGCTCACGAACCTGGTGCTCCCCGGTGACTTCAAGTACGCCACCGCCCTCGTCATCCTCATCCTCATCCTGCTGTTCCGGCCGCAGGGCATCTTCGGCCGCGCCGAGCGGATCGGCTAAGGGAGCACGCGCATGGACTACATCCTCAACCTGCTGTCCTCGCTCACCCAGGAGGCACTCGCCCCGACGACGGCCGCGTTCGCCCTGGCCGCGATCGGCCTGAACGTGCACTTCGGGCTCACCGGCCTCGTGAACATGGGCCAGGCGGCGTTCCTGCTGCTCGGCGCCTACGGCTTCGCGATCTCGATCACGAACGGACTGCCGTTCGTGATGGCGGTCCTCATCGCCCTGCTCGTCGCGATCGTGTTCGCGATCATCCTCGGCATCCCGACCCTGCGGTTGCGCGGCGACTACCTGGCGATCGTCACGATCTCCGGCGCCGAGATCATCCGCATGGTTGGTCGCTCGAGCCTGCTCACCTCGACCACGGGCGGCTCGAACGGCATCACCGGGTCGAGTTACCGCGACCCGTTCACCGCCCTCAGCCCGCTGCCCGACGGCACCACCACGATCCTGTGGTTCACGTACGCGAACAACGGCGTCAACGGCTGGTGGATCCGCATCGCGGCGTGGGCCATGGTCGCCCTGTTCACCCTGGTGCTCTTCCTGCTCATGCGCAGCCCGTGGGGCCGCGTGGTGAAGGCCATCCGCGAGGACGAGGACGCCGTCCGCTCGCTCGGCAAGAACGTCTACTCGTACAAGATGCAGGCGCTCGTGTTCGGTGGGGCGCTCGGTGCGATCGCGGGCATCATCTACGTGCTGCCGAGTTCGGTGCAACCGGACGCCATGGGCCGCTCGATGACGTTCTTCATCTGGACGGCGCTCATCCTCGGTGGTGCGGCGACGGTGTTCGGACCGGTGCTCGGAGCCGTGCTCTTCTTCGTCGTCCGGCTCTTCATCCGCACGCTGGCCGGCGACTTCATCCCCGACTCGATCATGAACGCGCAGCAGGCCGAGCAGTTCTCGTACGTGCTCGTCGGCGTCGCGCTCATGCTGCTCATCGTGTTCCGTCCACAGGGGTTGCTCGGCAACAAGAAGGAGCTGACGTTCAGTGTCTGAGACCTACGGCCACCCCAAGGCCGACCCGATCCTCACCGTCGACGACGTCACCCGCCGCTTCGGGGGCATGACCGCCGTGGACGTCGACCACCTCGAGGTCCAGCGCGGTTCCATCACGGCCCTGATCGGCCCGAACGGCGCCGGCAAGACCACGTTCTTCAACCTGCTCACCGGGTTCGACAAGCCGAGCCCGGGTGCGAAGACCCAGTTCAACGGTGCCACGCTGCAGAAGACGAGCGCGACGCACATCGCGAACAAGGGCATGGTCCGCACCTTCCAGCTCACCAAGGCGCTGTCCCGGCTCACCGTGATGCAGAACATGCTGCTCGGTGCCCGCGACCAGCCCGGCGAGAACTTCTTCGCCGCCCTGGTCAAGCCGGTGTGGGCGAAGCGGGAGCGCGAGATCACGGCCAAGGCCGAGGACCTCCTCGCCCGGTTCAAGCTCGACACGAAGGCGGACGACTACGCCGGTTCGCTGTCCGGCGGCCAGCGCAAGCTGCTCGAGATGGCCCGGGCGCTGATGTCCGACCCGACGATGATCATGCTCGACGAGCCGATGGCCGGTGTGAACCCCGCGCTCACCCAGTCGCTCCTCGGGCACATCCAGTCCCTGCGCGACGACGGCATGACCGTGCTCTTCGTCGAGCACGACATGCACATGGTCCGGCACATCTCGGACTGGGTGGTCGTGATGGCCGAGGGCAAGGTCGTCGCCGAGGGCCCGGCGGACACGGTGATGGACGACCAGGCCGTGATCGACGCCTACCTCGGTGCGCACCACGACACCGACCTGGGTGACGACTCGCTCCTCACCGAGGAGACCTTCGAGGAACTGGCGGAGGAAGTCGCCGAAGAGGACGCAGCAGAGGAGACGACCCGATGACGGACGCAACGGACCCCACGAACGCGAGCAGTGCCTCCAGTCCGTCCCCGGCGGCCACGCTGGAACGCGAGCCGGTGCTCAGTGCGAAGAACCTCGTCGCCGGCTACCTGCCGGGTGTGAACATCCTGAACGGCTGCGACCTGGACTGCTACCCGGGCGAGCTCATCGGCATCATCGGGCCGAACGGTGCGGGCAAGTCGACGCTCCTCAAGGCGCTGTTCGGGCTCGTGTCCATCCGCGAGGGATCGGTGACCCTGCAGGGGGACGACATCACGAACCTCAAGGCGAACAAGCTCGTGCAGGCCGGTGTCGGCTTCGTGCCGCAGACGAACAACGTGTTCCCCTCGCTGTCGATCGAGGAGAACCTGCAGATGGGGCTGTACCTGCGGCCCCGGAAGTTCGCCGAACGGCTCGAGGTCATCTACGACCTGTTCCCCGTCCTCGCCCAGCGGCGCAACCAGCGGGCCGGATCGCTCTCGGGTGGCGAGCGGCAGTCCGTCGCGATGGCCCGTGCGCTGATGATGGACCCGAAGGTGCTGCTGCTCGACGAGCCGAGCGCCGGACTGTCCCCCGCGCGCCAGGACGAGACGTTCCTGCGGACCCGCCGGATCAACAAGGCCGGTGTGTCGATCATCATGGTGGAGCAGAACGCGCGACGCTGTCTGCAGATCTGCGATCGTGGGTACGTGCTCGACCAGGGGAAGAACGCGTACTCGGGCACCGGGAAGGAACTCGCTGACGACCCCAAGGTCATCGAGCTCTACCTGGGGACGCTCGCCAAGGACGTCGACGCACAGCGCTAGCGCTGTCGTCGACTACGGGTACCGCTGTGGGGGTGGTATCCGTGACGGGTGGGGCCGTGCGTGGTCGCTTCGCGCCGCACGGCCCCGCTCCTGTACCCGGCCCGGAGGCGCGGCTCGCCCCGCGTCGCATGACTGTGGTCGCATGACGCCGTCGTGTTCCGTTGACGCCGCGGTCCCGTCGAGACGCCTCGAAATTCGGCGGCGTCTCGTGGGCGTGGCGGTGTCCTCCGCGGACGACGGCGTCTTCCGTTGACGACGGCGTCGCCCGTCGTACCCGGCCAGGAGGCGCGGCTCGCCCCGCGCGGGTCGGTATCGTTCCGCGGGTGCGCACCTCCGGACCCCTCGTGCTCGACGCCCTCGTCTGGCTCGTGTTCATCGCGCTCTTCGTCGGGGCGGCGTTGCTCGTCAAGGTCGCGGCCGTGCTGCTCGTCGTCCTCGTGGTGCTCGCGCTCCTGCTCGGCTTCGTGCTGCGGGCGCTCCGGAAGCGCCGGCGGGCGCCGCGGCGTCCGCGCTGACGGCTGCGTGGTGACGGCCCCGCGCTGACGGCTCCGCGCTGACGACTGCGTGGTGCGAGGTTCCGCACGTCGTGCGACCCTCGCGACCTCGCACCGGACACGGAACCTCGCACCGTACGCGGCGCCCTCGCACCGTACGCGGCAGGCCTCGCACGGTGCGAGGGCGCCCTCCGCCCGCACCGTCCGGCCCGTGCACGCCGCAGAGCCCGCCCGGTAGGCTGTCCGAGTGAGCGAAGTCGAGATCGGTGCAGGCAAGCGCGGACGTCGGGCGTACGCGTTCGACGACATCGCGGTGGTCCCCTCCAGGCGGACGCGTGACCCGCGCGACGTCAGCGTGCAGTGGTCGATCGACGCGTTCACGTTCGCGTCGCCGATCCTGTCGGCGCCGATGGACTCCGTGTCCTCGCCGGCGACGGTCATCCAGATGGGCAAGCTCGGCATCCTCGGTGTGCTCGACCTCGAGGGCCTGTGGACCCGCTACGAGGACCCGACCCCTTACTACGACGAGATCAAGTCGCTCACCGACGGCAACGTCACGAAGCGCATGCAGGAGATCTACTCCGAGCCGATCAAGGCCGAGCTGATCACCGCACGCCTGGCCGAGATCCGCGCAGCCGGGGTGCCGGTCGCCGGTTCGCTCAGCCCGCAGCGCACCCAGGAGTTCTCGAAGACGGTCGTCGACGCCGGTGTCGACCTGTTCGTCATCCGCGGCACCACGGTCTCGGCCGAGCACGTCTCCCAGACCGAGGAACCCCTCAACCTCAAGAAGTTCATCTACGAGCTCGACGTCCCGGTGATCGTGGGTGGCGCCTCGACGTACACGTCGGCGCTGCACCTCATGCGCACCGGTGCGGCCGGCGTGCTCGTCGGCTTCGGTGGCGGCGCTGCGTCGACCACCCGCGCCGCGCTCGGCATCCACGCCCCGATGGCCACCGCCGTCGCGGACGTCGCCGGCGCCCGTCGTGACTACCTCGACGAGTCGGGCGGCCGCTACGTGCACGTCATCGCCGACGGCGGGCTCGACACCGCGGGCGACATCGTCAAGGCCATCGCCGTGGGCGCCGACGCCGTCATGCTCGGCACCGCACTGGCCCGTGCGACCGAGGCTCCGGGTGGTGGCTACCACTGGGGTGCCGAGGCGCACCACCCCGAGCTGCCCCGCGGCCGCCGGGTCGAGGTGGGCACGATCGCCCCGCTCGAGAACGTCCTGAACGGCCCGACGCCGACCCACGACGGCCGCGCGAACCTCGTCGGTGCCCTGCGCCGCTCGATGGCGACGACCGGATACTCCGACGCCAAGGAGTTCCAGCGAGTAGAAGTGGTCGTGGCGCCGTACCACCAGTGACGGTGGCACCCGGGCACGACCCCGGGTGACGCCACGGCGCCGACCGTGACCCGGAGGCGACGATGGCCAAGTCCAGCACGACGAAGCAGACCAGCACGGCCGGACGTCCACGTGACGTCGCGCCCGGCGTGGGGTTCGACCCCGCGGCGAAGCTCGGCCCGGACGAACGTGCGGCCGCGATCGAGACGCTGAAGACCAAGGAGCTCGACGTCCTGGTTGTCGGCGGCGGGATCGTCGGTGCGGGCAGTGCGCTCGACGCCGTGACCCGCGGCCTGAGCGTCGGCATCGTCGAGGCCCGCGACTGGGGCTCGGGGACGTCGAGCCGCTCGTCCAAGCTCGTGCACGGCGGCATCCGCTACCTGGAGCAGCTCAACTTCGCGCTCGTCCGCGAGGCCCTCATCGAACGCGGCCTGCTGCTCCAGCGCATCGCCCCGCACCTGGTGAAGCCCGTGCGCTTCCTCTACCCGCTCAACCACCGGGTGTGGGAGCGCTTCTACATCGGCATCGGCATGGCGATGTACGACGTGTTCAGCTGGTCCGGCGGCCGTCCGCCCGGCGTCCCGCACCACCGGCACCTGAGCCGGAAGCAGGTGCTCAGGAACATGCCCGGGCTCAAGAAGGACGCCTTCGTCGGCGGCATGACGTACTACGACGCCCAGGTCGACGACGCCCGCTACGTCGCGTCGCTCGTGCGCACCGCGGCCTCGTACGGCGCCGAGGCAGCGAGTCGCGTCCGCATCGAGGGGTTCATCAAGGTCGGAGAGCGCGTGGTCGGCGCGCAGGCCCACGACATCCAGACCGGCGAACGGTTCGAGATCCGCGCGAAGCAGGTCGTCAACGCCACCGGTGTCTGGACCGACGACACCCAGGCGATGATCGGCACCCGTGGCCAGTTCAAGGTGCGGGCGTCGAAGGGCGTCCACCTCGTGATCCCCCGTGACCGGTTCCAGTCGAACACGGGCATGATCCTGCGCACCGAGAAGAGCGTGCTCTTCGTCATCCCGTGGGGCCGGCACTGGCTCGTCGGCACGACCGACACCGACTGGTACCTCGACAAGGCGCACCCGGCAGCGACCGCGGCGGACATCGACTACATCCTCGAGCACGTCAACAAGGTGCTCGCCGTCCCGCTCACCCGCGAGGACGTCGAGGGCGTCTACGCCGGACTCCGCCCGCTCCTGGCGGGGGAGTCCGACCAGACCTCGCAGCTCAGCCGGGAGCACGTCGTCGCGCACACCGTCCCGGGCCTCGTCGTGGTCGCCGGCGGCAAGTGGACCACCTACCGGGTGATGGGCAAGGACGCCATCGACGAGGCCGTCGCGGCCATGGACGGCAGGATCCCGGAGTCGACGACCGAGGACATCCCACTCCTCGGCGCCGAGGGGTACCCCGCCGCGTGGAACCGACGCGCCCGCACCGCACGGAGCTTCAACGTGCACAAGGTGCGCATCGAGCACCTGCTCAACCGGTACGGCACCCTCGCGACCGAGGTGCTGCAGCTCGTCGAGCAGGACCCGGCGCTCGCCGAGCCGCTGCCGGGGGCCGACGACTACATCGGCGCCGAGGTCGTCTACGCCGCCTCGCACGAGGGTGCTCTGCACCTGGAGGACGTCCTCGCCCGTCGTACCCGCATCTCCATCGAAGCCTGGGACCGCGGCGAATCAGCAGCGCCCGTCGCCGCGAAGCTCATGGCGGACGTGCTCGGGTGGGACCAGGAGACGACCGAGCACGAGGTCGCGAACTACCTGAAGCGCGTCGCCGCCGAACGGGAGTCGCAGCTGCAGCCCGACGACGAGAGCGCGGACCGCGTGCGGCTCGAGGCCCCGGACATCGCATTCGGCTTCGACGAGGACGACGTGGTCGTGGGCGGCGGTCGCTCGGACGGTGCCGAGGGTGCGAAGGCGTCCGACGAGCAGGTCGTCGGCGAGAAGACGAGCGAGCCGGAGTAGGGCCGACCCCGGTCGGACGCGACCGGCGTCGACGACGGGTGTCGCGCCTCCAGGCTGACGAACGGCCTGGAGGCGCGACCCGCGTCCGTCAGGCGACCCGCGGTCCCGACGTGGCCCGGAGGGCGCGCCGCCGCTCGCCGAACACGATCACCACCGGGATCGCGACCAACGCGACCAGGCTCGTGACGTACAGGACGCCGGCCCAGGCGGTGTGGGCGCCGCCGCTGACCCCGTAGCCGTCGGCGACGTCCATGCCGAGCTGGAAGCCGGCGACGAAGAACGGGACCGCACCCGCCGCGATGATCCCGAGCATCCAGGCGACGACGAAGTGCGGTTCCACTCGCCGCCACAGCGTCACCGTGGCCACCACGATCGCCAGCGCGACACCGATCGCCGCGGTGACGAGGACGGCGACGACGTCACCGCGGACGTCGAACCCCTGCCCCTCGAGGTGCGCGTGGATCGCGCCCAGCGAGGTGCCCGGCACCGCCGCGAGCGGATCCAGCACGAGTTGCTGCACCGTGAGCAAGGCCGCGTACAGCGTCACGACCAGCACCCCGACGACGGCCATGACGATCCGTGTTCTCCCCATCCACAGAACTCTAGTGAGCGGAATGCGCGGGACCACCGGGTGGTTAGCATGGGGGTACTCGAAGAGGGAGCCATCATGGTCGACGTCCATCGCGTCAAACTCCCCGGAGTCGGCGTGCTGCACAGCTTCTACACCGACGACGGTGGCAAGTGCGGTGTCATCACGCACCGGTCGGGGCACTCCGACCTCATCTCGTTCGCCGACGTCTCGGATGGCGCGGACAAGTCCGAGAAGGTCTCGCTGCGTCTCAGCGAGGACGAAGCGCACACGCTCGCCGAGCTGCTCGGCGGCACCCGGATCACCGAGGGCCTCGACAAGCTCGACGAGATCCCGGGGCTGTCCATCGACTGGTTCTCCGTCGACTACGACGACGCCATCGCGGGCAAGCCCCTCGGCGACCTGCACGACTCGGGCTTCATCGGCCTGACCGTCGTCGCCGTGGTCCGTGGCGACAGCGCCAACCCGGCGCCCTCGTCGGACTTCGTCGTCTTCCCCGGAGACACCATCGTCGTCGCCGGTTCCCCCGAGAAGGTCGCCAAGGCGTTCTCCTTCTACCGCAGCGGAGAGCTTGCGGCCGCCTCGGCCGAGGCCCCGCGGAAGAGCTAGCGCATGCACCTGGGTGGTGAGCTGCTCACCATCGGTGTGCTCTTCGTCATCGCCTACGTCCTGGGCCGGCTCGGCAAGACCATCGGTCTGCCGGCCATCCCGATCTACATGGTGGTCGGACTCGTCGCGAGTCCGAACACGCCGTGGTTCGGGCTGAGCGTCGAGTCCCACACGATCGAGCTCATCGCGACCTTCGGGCTCATCCTGCTGCTGTTCAACCTCGGGCTCGAGTTCGACCAAGAGGAGTTCTACGGCAACGCCGGCAAGCTCCTGGTGTCGGGCGGCACCTACGTCGTCATCAACATGGGCGTCGGGTTCGCCTTCGGGTTCTCGCTCGGCTGGGGCACCCGTGAAGCCCTGATCATCGCGGGCATGACGGCGACGTCCTCGAGCGCCATCGTGACGAAGCTCCTCATCGAGCTCCGGCGCCTGGCGAACGACGAGACCCCGATGATCCTCGGCGTCACCGTGATCGAGGACGTCTTCATCGCCGTCTACCTGGCGATCGTCTCCGTCGTGCTGTCCGGCGACACCAACGTCTGGGCCGTCGTCGGCAAGCTGGCACTCGCGTTCGGGTTCCTCATCGTGATGTTCACGCTCGCGCGTTTCGCGGGCAAGTGGGTCTCGAAGATCTTCGCCACCCGCGACGACGAGCTGTTCACGGTGCTGTTCTTCGGACTCGCGGTCATGTTCGGCGGCATCGGCGACCTGCTCGGCGTGACCGACGCCATCGGTGCCTTCGTCATCGGCCTGCTCTGCGGAGCGACCCGGTACCGCGACCGCATCGAACAGCTCGCCCTGCCGATGCGCGACGTCTTCGCCGCGTTCTTCTTCGTCAACTTCGGGCTCGGCCTCGACCTGTCGACCTTCGGCGAGGTGCTCTGGCCCGTCCTCGGCGCGATCGGCATGACGGTCGTGCTCAACGCGGTCGCCGGCCAGATCGTCGCGCGGATGAACGGCTTCAACGTCCAGCAGGGCATCAACACCGCCGTCATCCTGGTGAACCGTGGCGAGTTCGCGCTGATCCTCGCGACGCTGTCGGCTGCCGCCGGGCTGGAGGCGCGGATCACCGCCTTCGCGGGCCTCTACGTCCTCTGCATGGCCGTCCTCGGGCCGCTGCTCGCGGTGAACTCGGACCGGATCGGCCGCCTCGTGGTGCGCCCGGGCCGGCTCATCCGCCTGCGCGGACGCCTGGGCGGCCGACGTGCCGTCGCCGCGGCAGCCGCTGCCGAGAGCGCCGAAGCGGCCGAGGCCGAGGCGGACGCCACCGCCGCGGCGCGGAAGGCCGAGCGGGACCGCCAGTTCGCCGAGGAGTTCGCGCTCGTCGAGGCAGCTGGCAGGGACGAGCGAGACAATGAGGGGTCCGAACCGACGTCCGCCCCCGTGACGTCGCCGGTCGAGATCCCCGCCGAGCGCCCCGAGCGCCCGGTCCGACAGCGCGATCCGGAGTACTGATACAGATGTGGGCCGTTGCCCGACGACCGAGGTGGATCGCGCTGCTGTTGCTGGCGCTCGTGCTGGCGGCGGTGTTCGCCGGGCTGGGCAAGTGGCAGCTGGAGCGTTCGATCGCCAACGGCAAGCCCCTGCCGGCGACCACCGAGACCCGCCGCACGCTCGAGGCGGTCACCACCCCCGAGCGCCCCGTCAGCGAGAGTCTCGCCGGGCAGAAGGTCACCGTCACCGGGACCTTCGTCGCCGACGACACCACCGTCCTGACCGGCCGCACCGGGGGTGGGAAGTACCAGACCGTCGGACACCTGGTGGACTCGGACGGTGGGGCGAGCCTCCCGGTCGTCATCGGCTGGTCCGACCAGCGGGCGGCCGCCGTCGCCGGGGGCGAGCGCCTGGCGGACGGGCAGACGCTCACGATCCAGGGTCGCTACTACCCGGCAGAGTCGCCCGACCAGGACGCCTACAAGAAGGGCGAGTACTCCGCGGTCGCCCCCGCCCGGTTCGTGAACACCTGGCAGGCCTTCGACGACCGCATGTACCTCGGGTACGTCGTCGCCGACGGCACCACCGCGAAGGCCGCCGACCTCGGCACCATCGCCGACCGTGCACCGTCGCGCGAGGTCCAGTTCGACTGGCTCAACCTGTTCTACGCGATCGAGTGGGTCGTCTTCGCCGGCTTCGCCGTGTTCCTCTGGTACCGGTTCGTGAAGGACGCCTGGGAGCGCGAGCAGGAAGAGGAGCGCGAGGCAGCGCTCGCCACCGAAGCCGACGCGCTCCGACGGTAGGATTGCCGGCATGGCCCTGACCGTCCGAACCCGTGACATCCCCAAGATCCCGGGGGCGGTGAAGTGGTACCGCGTCTCGGCGTACATCACCGGTGTACTGCTGCTCGCCCTGGTGGTCGAGGTCATCATCAAGTACACGCCGCTGCAGCTCGAGATGCAGCTCGGCAATGGCCCGTTCTTCGTGCCCAACGGCACGGCGGGCGAGACCCCGGGCACGTTCAACCTGTCGATCGCGATCCTCATCGCCCACGGCTGGCTGTACGTGCTCTACCTCTTCACGGACTTCCGTCTGTGGAGCATCATGCGCTGGAGGCCGTCGCGCTTCCTGCTCATCGCCCTCGGGGGCATCATCCCGTTCATGTCCTTCGTGGTCGAACACCGCATGCAGCAGCAGGCCATGGACACCTACCACGAGCTGATCGCTGCCCAGCAGCGTGAGAAGGAGGCCGCTCGGTGAGCGAGACCGAACAGCGTCCCGTCCTCGTCGTCGACTTCGGGGCCCAGTACGCGCAGCTCATCGCGCGTCGGGTCCGTGAAGCGAACGTCTACAGCGAGATCGTGCCGCACTCCATCACCGCGGACGAGATCCGCGCCAAGGACCCGGCGGCGATCGTGCTGTCCGGTGGTCCGTCGTCCGTGTACGAAGAAGGCGCGCCGTCCCTCGACGGTGACATCCTCGACCTCGGCGTCCCCGTGCTCGGCATCTGCTACGGCTTCCAGGCCATGGCGACCGCCCTCGGTGGCGAGGTCGCGAACACCGGTCTGCGCGAGTACGGCGCCACCGACGTGACCCTCGCCCCCGGCACCAGCACCCTGCTCGGCGACCAGCCGGCGGACCAGGTGACGTGGATGTCGCACGGCGACTCCGTGGCCAAGGCACCGGCTGGCTTCGAGGTGCTCGCCTCGAGCGCGTCGACGCCCGTCGCGGCGTTCGCGTCCGACGAGCGCAAGCTCTACGGCGTGCAGTGGCACCCCGAGGTCAAGCACTCCGTGTACGGCCAGGCCGTGCTCGAGAACTTCCTGCACCGTGCCGCGGGCCTGCCCGGCGACTGGAACTCCAGCAACGTCATCGAGGAGCAGGTCGCCCGCATCCGCGAGCAGGTCGGTTCCGCACGGGTCATCGCCGGGCTCTCCGGTGGTGTCGACTCCGCCGTCGCCGCAGCCCTGGTGCACAAGGCCGTCGGCGACCAGCTGACCTGCGTCTTCGTCGACCACGGGCTCCTGCGTGCCGACGAGCGCAAGCAGGTGGAAGAGGACTACGTCGCCTCCACCGGCGTCCGGCTCATCACGATCGACGCCGAGCAGCAGTTCCTCGACGCCCTCGCCGGCGTGAGCGACCCCGAGCAGAAGCGCAAGATCATCGGGCGCGAGTTCATCCGCACGTTCGAGGGGGCGGCCGAGGCACTCGTGCTCGAGGCGCAGGCTTCCGACTCTGATGCCGAGGTCAAGTTCCTCGTGCAGGGCACGCTCTACCCCGACGTCGTCGAGTCCGGCGGCGGAGCAGGCACCGCGAACATCAAGTCGCACCACAACGTCGGCGGGCTGCCCGAGGACATGACGTTCGAGCTCGTCGAGCCCTTACGCACCCTGTTCAAGGACGAGGTCCGTGCGGTCGGCCGCGAGCTCGGGCTGCCCGAGGTCATCGTCGGTCGCCAGCCGTTCCCCGGCCCGGGCCTGGGCATCCGCATCGTCGGCGAGGTCACGAAGGAGCGGCTCGAACTGCTCCGCGCTGCTGACAAGATCGCGCGCGAAGAGCTCACCGCGGCCGGCCTCGACCAGGAGATCTGGCAGTGCCCGGTCGTGCTGCTCGCCGACGTCCGCTCCGTGGGCGTGCAGGGCGACGGCCGGACCTACGGGCACCCGATCGTGCTCCGTCCGGTCTCGTCCGAGGACGCCATGACCGCCGACTGGACGCGTCTGCCGTACGACACCCTCGCGAAGATCTCGAACCGCATCACGAACGAGGTGCCCGACGTCAACCGGGTCGTGCTCGACGTCACGTCGAAGCCGCCGGGGACGATCGAGTGGGAGTAGGGCTCCCCTGAGCAACGGAAGGCCCGGTACGCGTCACGCGTGCCGGGCCTTCGTGCATCCGGGGGCGGCGCTGCCGGGGTCGAGGGCGCGGGTGCTGCCGCGGGGGGGGGGGGGCGGTGCGGGCGGTGCCGGCGCGGTTCGCGGGCGCTGCCGGGTCCGTCGAGTGGTCACAACACCCCGCGAGCCCGGTGCCGAGCGGTCACGAAGTGTCGGTTGGCCCCAGCCCGGACAACACTTCGTGACCACTCGGCGGGCGACCGGCGGGGTGTTGTGACCACTGGGACCGACGCCGGGACCGCCACTCGGGCCGGGACCGCCACCGGGACCACCCCCGCCCTCCCGCCCCGGCTGCCGCCGACCACTTGCCCGGGAACGACGAAGGGCCCCGGCAGCGCCGTGGCCCTTCGCGTGTGCGGTGGTACTAGTTGCGCGCGCTGCTCGCGACGATGGCGAGGATGCGCAGGATCTCGAGGTACAGCCAGACGATCGTCATGATCAGGCCGAACGCCGCGGTCCAGGCGTAGATCCGGGGAGCGCCACGACGGACACCGGTCTGGATCTGGTCGAAATCGAGGATCAGCGAGTACGCCGCCATGACCACGACGAGGATGCCGATGATCACACCGAGCGGGATGCCGAAGATCGTGATGCCGAGTGCGCCGAACGCGGTGTTCGTCACGCCGGTCCACATCAGGACCAGGTTGATGAGCGAGAACACCATGTACCCGACCATCGCGACGAGGAAGAAGCGCGTGGCCTTCGGCGTGGCGCGGACCTTGCCCGATGCGAACAGCGCGAGCGTCACGGCGAAGACACCGAGCGTCCCGAACACCGCCTGGGTGACGATGCCACCCCAGATGGAGTTGTACGCGCCGGAGATGCCACCCACGAACAGGCCCTGGGCGAAGGAGTACGCCAGGACGAGGCCCGGGGAGGGCTTCTTCTTGAACATGTTCACGAGCGCCAGGATGAACCCGACGACGGCGCCGATGATCCAGACGACCGGCGGCAGGTTCCAACCGGCCACCGCGCCGACGACGAGCACGCCGAAGGCGAGCAGCGTCTTGACGATGGTGTCTTCGTACGACATGCGGTCGGTGTCCACCGGGGACGCAGTCGGACGGTCGTACATGTACTGCAGCTGCTCGGGGGTCATGCCGCCCTGGGCCTGCTGCGGGGTCTGTCCCCAGCCGGCCTGCTGCTGACCAGCACCGCGCCCGCCCCAGGTGTTTGCCCCCTGTGCGTTGAAGGCGGGGGACTGGTCGAAACCGGGCTTGAAGGCCATGGTGTCCTCTTCCTAGGAGATTCGAGTCCTCTCAGCCTAGGGGCGCTCGGTCGCGGAAGGCTGAGGATTCGCGGCGAGCGGACGCGGGCCCAGCGGGCCCCGACAAGGGAAGCCTAGGGTCGCCCGCTGCACGCGCGCCCCGAGGAAGTCGAGAGTCCGCCGTCGAGCCCACCCGTCTCGACGGCAGCGCCGGGTAGAGCCAGGTGACGAGCGCGACCGAGATCGTCATGAGCAGGAACCAGGCCACGATCTTCGTCGGTGCCACCGGCTGCCACACCGCGAGCTGCGCCGGGTAGCTCCACGCCCCGGCCC
Source organism: Curtobacterium sp. MCBA15_005 (assembly GCF_001864855.1). Classification (NCBI taxonomy): domain Bacteria; kingdom Bacillati; phylum Actinomycetota; class Actinomycetes; order Micrococcales; family Microbacteriaceae; genus Curtobacterium; species Curtobacterium sp. MCBA15_005. Next base: position 74,883 of record NZ_MJGL01000009.1, on the reverse strand, counting down.
ACGTCGCGACGTTCTCGGCCGCCCAGATGAACACCGCGACGAGTCCCATCGCGACGAGCACGGGCATCCGCAGCGTCGCCCGGTGGATCCGGACGTGCATGGTCGTGCGGGCGAAGAGCAGCAGCACGAGCGCGAGCAGCAGGTACCGGGCGTCGGCGACGAAGTGGTGGCCGAAGAAGTTCAGGTAGATCCCGCCCGCCACGACCGCCAGCAGCCACTGCCGCGGGTACCGGTCGAACCGCAGGTCGAACAGTCGGTGGACCCTGACCATGTACGACCCGACGGCGCCGTACATGAACCCCGAGAACAGCGGCACCCCGGCGAGGACGAACAGCCCTCCGGGTTCGTAGGTCCACGAGCCCATGTGGGTCTTGAACACCTCCATCGCGGTGCCGACGACGTGGAACAGCAGCACGACCCGGAGTTCGCGCACGGTCTCGAGCCCGAACACGAGCATCCCGACCTGCAGCAGCACGGCCGCGATCGTCAGGACGTCGTTCCGCATCGCCGCCGGCACGGTCAGGTGCACCACGGCCATGGTCGTGAGCAGCAGCGCCCCGAACGCGCACGCCCAGGCCTGCTTCGCGCCGAACACCAGGAACTCGGTGACGAACACCCGGACGGGCCGGTGCGGTTGGTGCCCGGCGTCGAGCAGACGGCGTGCAGCCCGGTCGATCCGGGCCTCGACGGCGGTGGAGAGCGAACGGACGGTCATGCGGTGATGCTCGGTGCCGTCCCTGGGAACGAGGGCCCCCGGAGCCACGGGTGTGTCCCGCGACACAGGCGCCACGCTGGTCACCCGCGGCAAGTAGGGTCGCGCCATGACCCTCGTGATCGCCCACCGTGGTGCGTCCGGCTACCGCCCCGAGCACTCGCGGAGCGCGTACGAGCTCGCGATCGAGCTCGGTGCCGACGCGATCGAACCGGACCTGGTGCCCACGAGGGACGGCGTCCTGGTGCTCCGGCACGAGAACGAGGTCTCGGGCACCACGGACGTCGCCGACCACCCCGAGTTCCGGCACCTGCGCACGACGAAGACCGTCGACGGCCAGACCCTGACGGGCTGGTTCACCGAGGACTTCACGTGGGCCGAGCTGCAGACGCTTCGCACCCGCGAGCGCCTGCCGGTGCTGCGCCCGGGATCCGCCGAGCACGACGGTGCGCAGCCGATCCTGCGGCTCGTCGACCTGCTCGCGATCCTCGACGCCGCACCCCGCCCGGTCGGGCTCGTCGCCGAGGTCAAGCACGCCGCGTACTTCGACCGCGCCGGGTTCCCGATGGGTGGACTCGTCGACGCCGCGCTCGGCGAGGCCGGGTGGCGGCAGGACGAGCGGCTCACGGTGGAGAGCTTCGAGAAGGGCGTGCTGCGCGACCTGCGCGAGCGGGGGACCGGTGGTCGGCTCGTGTACCTCCAGGAGGCCCGTGGCAGCGCCGCGGACGAGGTCGCGTCCCACGGATCGCTCGCCCCCACCTACGCCGCCGAGCGCTCCGAGGACGCGCTCGCGTCGTTCGCGACCGAGTTCCACGGCATCAGCGTCGACCTCGGCACCCTGATGGCCGGCGTCGACAGCGTCGCGCTCGACGACCCGACGCCGGTGCGCAGCGCGATCGTCGACCGCGCTCACGCCGCCGGGCTCGCCGTCTACACGTGGACCCTCCGGCCGGAGAACCGGTTCCTGCCGTCGCCGCTGCGTCGTGGTGGCGACGTCGCGGCGTTCGGCGACTGGGAGCGGTGGTTCACGTCCGTGATCCGCACCGGACTCGACGGGGTGTTCGCCGACCACCCGGACCTGGCGGTGCTCGCCCGGTCCGCTGTCGGGGGTCCCGCCTAGACTGTCCCGGACATGACGATCGTGCTCGACCCCTTCGAATCGACGCCCGAACCGGGCGCCGGTGCCCGCGCGTACGAAGACCCGTTCACCGCGGGTCTGAACCCCCAGCAGAAGGAAGCCGTCGAGTACCGCGGCGAGTCCCTGCTGATCGTGGCCGGTGCCGGTTCCGGCAAGACGAGCGTGCTCACCCGCCGCATCGCACTGCTGCTCGCCAACCGCGAAGCCTGGCCGTCGCAGATCCTGGCGATCACGTTCACGAACAAGGCCGCGGCCGAGATGCGCGAGCGCGTCCGGGCCCTGGTCGGTGGCGAGGCCGAGGGGATGTGGATCTCCACGTTCCACTCGGCGTGCGTGCGCATCCTGCGGCGCGAAGCCGAGCGGTTCGGGTTCCCGCAGTCGTTCACGATCTACGACTCCGCCGACTCCAAGGCGCTGCTGAAGCGGATCATCAAGGAGCTCGAGGCCGACTCCCTCGGGCTGACCGTCGGTGCCGCGGCGTCGAAGATCTCGAAGCTCAAGAACGAGCTGCAGGACATCGACACCTACGCGCGCAACATCAACGTGAACGACCCGCAAGAGGTCATGTTCACCGAGGTGTTCCGGCGCTACACGAACGAACTCCGCCGGGCGAACGCGTTCGACTTCGACGACCTCATCGGCCAGACGGTGTTCCTGTTCCGGGCCTTCCCGGACGTCGCCGCCCTGTACCAGCGCCGCTTCCGGTACATCCTGGTCGACGAGTACCAGGACACGAACCACGCCCAGTACGCCCTGATCCGTGAGCTCACCCGCCCGGTGCCGGTCGAACAGGTCGACAAGCTCGAGGACTCCGGCCAGCACGTCGCCCGGATGCGGGAGACCGACGGGTCGATCGCGCCCGCGTCCCTGACGGTGGTCGGCGACTCCGACCAGTCGATCTACGCGTTCCGCGGGGCGGACATCCGCAACATCGTCGAGTTCGAGCGGGACTTCCCGAACTCCAAGACGATCCTGCTCGAGCAGAACTACCGCTCGACGCAGAACATCCTCGACGCGGCGAACGCGGTAATCGCGAACAACTTCGACCGCCAGGCGAAGAGCCTGTTCACCGACGTCGGTGCCGGCGAGAAGATCGTCGGCTTCACCGGGTACACCGGCCACGACGAGGCGCAGTTCGTCGCCGACGAGATCCAGCGCCTGCGTGAAGACGGCATGGACTACCGCGACATGGCGGTGTTCTACCGGACCAACTCGCAGACCCGTGCGCTGGAGGAGATCTTCATCCGTGCGGCGATCCCGTACCGGGTGCTCGGCGGCACGAAGTTCTACGAGCGCGCCGAGATCAAGGACGCCATGGCGTACCTGATCACCGTCGCCAACCCGGCCGACCCGATGGCCCTGCGCCGCATCCTCAACGTGCCCAAGCGCGGCATCGGCTCGGTCACCGAGACCACGCTCCAGCGCTACGCCGACGAGCACGAGACCACGATGCGCGACGCCCTGCGGCACGCGGGTGCGCTCGGGTTCGGGCCGAAGGTGCGGAACGCCATCACCGAGTTCGCGGCGCTGCTCGACTCCGTGTCCGAGAAGGCCCCGACGCAGCCGGTGGTCGACACCCTGACGCAACTGCTCGACGGTTCCGGGCTGCTCGACAACCTGCGGAAGTCGCCCGACGCGCAGGACGCCGCCCGTGCCGACAACATCGACGAGCTCGTGGCCGTGACGCGTGAGTTCCAGAAGAACAACCCCGAGGGCACGCTGTCGGACTTCCTGACCGAGGTCTCGCTGGTCGCCGCGGCGGACGAGCTCGACGACTCGTCGGGCACGGTGTCGCTCATGACGCTGCACACCGCGAAGGGCTTGGAGTACGACGCGGTGTTCCTGACCGGCGTCGAGGAAGACCTGCTCCCGCACCGGATGTCCGCCAACGAGCCCGGCGGGCCGTCGGAAGAGCGCCGGCTGTTCTACGTGGGCATCACCCGCGCCAAGAAGGTCCTGTTCCTGTCCCTCGCGATGACCCGTGCCCAGTTCGGCGACGTGAACGTGGCGATGCCCTCGCGCTTCCTGCAGGAGATCCCCGAGGGGCTCATCGAGTGGAAGCAGTCCCCGGGCATGGCGAACAGCCGTGGTGGCACACAGCCCCGCGCCCTGAACGCCAAGCGCGACGGCGGCTTCGGCGGCGGTGGCGGCGGCGGGGGCTACCGCGGTGGTGGCGGCTGGGGTGGCGGCTCGTACGACCGCGCAGCGGCAGCGTCGAAGACCCGCCCGAAGACCGAGTGGGCGAACCGGGTGTCCGGGCAGGTGCGCGACAACGGCGACATGGAACTCGTGGCCGGCGACCGCATCAAGCACGTCGACTTCGGCGAGGGCACGGTGTCCGCGGTGACGGGTCAGGGAGCCAAGCGCATCGCCGAGATCGCGTTCGACTCCGCGGGCCGCAAGAAGCTCCTCATCAAGATCGCCCCGATCGAGAAGCTGTAGGAGCCCTCACCGGTCCACACCGAACCGGCAGCCGCAGCCGGTCTGGAGTTCACGGAACGGACCCAGGGCGTTCCCCCGCGGTCCGTACGGTGCGGTGCTGTGCAGAACAGCCCTGACGATCGTGACGACGCCAACGACCACGCCGGAGACCGCAGCAAGCGCATCCCGGTCTCCCGCCGGGGCTTCCTGGTCGGGTCCGGACTCGCCGGTGCCGCCGGTCTCGTGGCCTCGAACGGCTTCGGCAGTGCCCCGGCCGTCGCCGATGCGCTGACCGCGGCACCCGCAGTCGCCCCGGCGGCGCTGGGCGGATCGACCGAGGCCGCCGCTCAGGCCGCGGTGGCGCGCGGGCACACCGGACGGTGGCGCCCGGACACGACCTCGCCACGCTTCACCGTCGCCGTGATGCCGGACACGCAGTACATGTTCGACGGCGCCGCGGTGGACCCGGCGCCGATGCGCGCCTCGCTCGAGTACGTCGTCCGCGAGCAGGCCCGGCACAACACGGTGTTCCTCATCCACCTCGGCGACCTGACGCAGAACGGTGCGGCGTCCGAGATGCGTGCGTCCGGCGCGGTCTTCGACGTGCTCGATCGTGCCGGTGCGCCCTACAGCGTGCTCGCCGGCAACCACGACGTCGACTCCTCGACCGACGACCAGCGTGGCCGAACCCCGTACCTCGACGTGTTCGGTCCGCAGCGGTTCCGGAGGGCCCCGGGCTGGATCGGTTCGAGCCCGGACGGCTACAACACCGCCCACCGGTTCACCGCGGCCGGCCGCGAGTGGGTCGTCCTGGCGCTCGACTGGCGGACGAGCGCGAGCGGGCTCGCCTGGGCCAGCTCCGTGCTCGCGGCACGGCCGCACGCCCCGGTCATCCTCACGACGCACGCCCTCGTCGACTCGGACGCCAGCGGTGGAGCGGCGTTCGACCCCTACGGCCAGCAGCTCTGGGACTCCTTCATCTCGAAGCACGACCAGGTGTTCCTGACGCTCAACGGGCACTACTGGGGGCCGGGCCGCACGACGGCGAAGAACGCCGTGGGGCACGACGTCGCCCTGCACCTGACCAACTACCAGAACCGTTACTACGGCGGAGCGGCCATGATCCGGCTGTACCACGTCGACCTCGAGCGGAACGTCATCGACGTCGAGACGCTGTCGCCGTTCCTGCTCGCCGGTGGGCTCGGCGAGACGAACGAGCTCGCGGCCCAGGAGATCACCCTCAGCGGTGACGTCGACCGCTTCACCGTGGCGGTGGACTTCGACGCACGCTTCGCGGGGTTCGCGCCGGTCGCACCACGGGCCTCCCGGCCGGCGGCACGCATGCTGGTGCCGGGGACGCTGGCGTACTGGCGGTTCGACGGCAACCCGGACGGGGCGGCGCTCGCGCCGACGACGCGGGTGCGCGACCAGAGTGGGCGGGGGAACGACCTGGTGGTCGCTCGCCGGACCGGTGCCGTCGCGGGGGCGCTGCGCTGGACGGCGGCGCACCACGCCGACCAGCCGGGCGCCGGCGGCCTCGCGCTGCAGGGCGGCAAGAGCGGTGGGGACCACCTGCAGACCGTCGACGCGGCTCCGCTCAACCGGACCCGGTTCCCCCACGGCTACACGGTCGAGGCGTTCTTCGCGCTACCGACCACGTTCGACCCGAGCGCGAACGGGTTCAGCGCCCTGCTGTCGCAGTACTCGAGCGCCGGTCAGGTGGGGAAGGCGACCGGAGCCGACGGTGACCCGGACGAACCTGCCGTGACCCTGAGCCTGTCGGGGGACCGCGAACTGCAGTGGTGCGTGTACCCGGCGAGCCAGGACGGGTCACTGACGAACTGGGGGCACGAGTTGCCGCTCGGGGCCTGGTGGCACGTGGCCGTGGTGAACGACGGGAGCCACACCGTGTTGTACGTCGACGGGTGCCCGGTCGTGCGGAACCCGTCCACCCCGAACCGCGGTCTGAGCACGATCGGCAAGCCGTGGCTGCTCGGTGGCTACCGCTACGGCGGCAAGCTCGACCAGGTGTACGTCGGGTCGATCGGCGACGTGCGCATCGTCGGCCGGGCGCTGCAGCCGAGCGAGTTCATGAACGCCTGACACCCCGCCGGCATACGGGCGTCTGACACGCCCGGCCGTTCGGCGCGCCCCTCGTTCGGGTGGCACGATCGCGCTTTGTGAGGTTAGCCTTACCTAACGTGACACCTCCCATCGAACTCCTGACCACCGCCACCGCCGAGCGCTACCGCTCCGCCGTGACGTCCACGGTGGACCGTCTGGCCGACCGCTTCGCCGCCGCCGACCGTCCGACGACCGACACCGCTCCCGAGGTCCTCCGGGCCCGGGTGCAGGACGTCGACCTCGACGCCGAACCCCTCGGGACGGACCGCGCGCTCGCCGAACTCGACGAGCTGTTCGTCCGTGAGGCCGTCTGGTTCCACGACCCGGCGTACCTCGCGCACCTGAACTGCCCGGTCGCGTTGCCCGCGGTCGCCGCCGAGTCGGTCCTGGCCGCCGTGAACCCGTCGGTCGACACCTGGGACCAGTCCCGGATCGGCACCGAGATCGAGCGGCACGTCGTCGCCTGGCTCGCCGGTCGGATCGGGTTCGCCGCGGGTGACGGCATCTTCACCTCGGGCGGCTCGCAGTCGAACCTGCAGGCCCTGCTGCTGGCGCGCGAGGCCCTCGGCACCGGCGGCACCGTGTTCACGACCGCGGAGACCCACTTCAGCATCGCGAAGTCGGCGCGGCTGCTCGGGCTCGAGGCCGTGGTCGCCGTCGCCACCGACCACGCCGGCCGGATGGTGCCCGCCGCCCTCGCCGATGCCATCGCCGCCGCCCGCGCAGCCGGGCAGACGCCGATGGCCGTCGTCGCCACCGCCGGCACCACCGACCGCGGGGTGATCGACCCGCTCGAGCCGATCGCGGACGTCTGTGATCTCGAGGGAGTCTGGCTGCACGTCGACGCCGCGTACGGCTGCGGGCTGCTCGTGTCCCCGACCCGCCGGCACCTGCTCGACGGCGTCGAACGGGCCCGGAGCGTGACCGCCGACCTGCACAAGTCGTTCTTCCAGCCGGTGTCGTCGAGCGCCCTGCTCGTGCAGCGCCCGGAGGACCTGCGCCGCACCGCCTGGTACGCCGACTACCTGAACCCCGAGGACGCCGCCGAGCCGAACCAGGTCGACAAGTCGCTGCAGACCACTCGCCGGTTCGACGCACTGAAGCTCTGGGCCACCCTGCGGGCGACGGGTGCCGACGCGATCGGGGCCGCGTTCGACGCCGTCATCGACCTCGCCGTGGTCACCCACCGGATGGTCGAGGAGCACCCCGACCTGGTGCTCGTCGCGCCGACGCAGCTCAGCACGGTGCTGTTCCGCTGGCAGCCCGCCGGCATGACGGACGAGGCCGCCGACGCGCTGGTCGCCCCGATCCGCTCGGCCCTGCTCGCAGAGGGCCGGGTGCTGATCGCCAAGACGGTCATCGACGGCCGGCCGTGCAACAAGCTCACGCTGCTCAACCCGGAGACGACGGCGGAGCAGATGCGCGCGTCGCTGGAGCACGTCGTCGCGACGGCCGCCCGGGTGCGCGCAGCCACCACCGAGACCGAGGGAGCGAACCGATGACCGCCGACCGCACCGCCGCCGACCGCACCACTGCCGACCCCGCCGTGCACGACGTCGTCGGCATCGGCATCGGCCCGTTCAACCTCGGCCTCGCCTGCCTGACCGACCCGATCGCCGACGTCGACGCGGTGTTCCTCGACGCCGCCGACGGCTTCGCCTGGCACCACGGCATGATGCTCGACGACGCCACGATCCAGGTGCCGTTCCTCGCCGACCTGGTGACGATGGCCGACCCGACCTCACCGTTCTCGTTCCTCGCCTGGCTCAAGGAGACCGGGCGCCTGTACCCGTTCTACATCCGCGAGGACTTCCACCCCCTGCGCAGCGAGTACGACGCCTACTGCCGCTGGGCCGCCGACCGGCTCGACACCCTGCGGTGGGGCCGCCGGGTGACCGCCGTCGAGCACGACCCGGTCACCGACACGTTCACGGTGCACGCCGAGACCGATCAGGGTCCCGAGACGTACCGCGCACACCACGTCGTCGTGGGCATCGGCACCGAGCCGTCCGTCCCCGCCCCGCTGCGCGGGATCGGCGGACCGGCCGTCCACTCCGCCGATTTCCTGCCGAACCGCGACGCCCTGCGCGACGCCGGGTCCATCGCCGTCGTCGGCAGCGGGCAGTCCGCCGCCGAGGTCTACCGCGAACTGCTCGAGGACATCCGGCAGGACGGGTACCGCCTCGACTGGATCACACGTTCGCCCCGGTTCTTCCCGATGGAGGACACCAAGCTCACCCTCGAGATGACGAGCCCGGAGTACACGGACCACTTCCACGGGCTGCCCGAAGCCGTCCGCGACCGCCTGGGGCGGGAACAGCGTGGCCTGTACAAGGGCATCAGCGCCGACCTGGTCGACGACCTGTACGACCAGCTCTACCGGATCAGCGCGCGCGGCCCGGTCCCGACGACGCTCCGGACCGAGACGAGCGTCGTCGACGCCGCCTGGCTCGCCGACCGTGGCACGTACCGGCTGACGCTCCGCCACGAGCAGCTCGACCAGACGTACGAGCACGAGGTCGAGCAGCTGGTGCTGGCCACCGGGTACAACCCGCGGGTCCCGCGGTTCCTCGACCCGGTCGAGCACCTCGTCGCCCGCGACTCCCACGGTCGCCTGGCGGTCGCCCGCGACCACCACGTCGACACCCTGGGCGGACGCATCTGGGTGCAGAACGCCGAGGAGCACACGCACGGCCTGACCGCGCCCGACCTCGGCATGGGTGCGTGGCGGAACGCGTCGATCATCCGGTCCGTCACGGGTCGCCCCGTGTACGGCCTGGAGGCCCGGATCGCCTTCCAGGAGTTCGGCCTGCCCGCCTCGGAGCCGTCCACCGCCCGCCCCGGCGCCGCGGAGCGCGCGCCGGCCCCGCGCGCGTCCGAGCGGGCGGAGGTGTCCGCATGAGCGCCGTCGTCGGCAGCACCGGTGTGACGGGCGCCCGTTCGGCGGGCACCGGTGTGGAGGGCACTGCGACGGTCGACGCGCACGGGGCGACCGCGTCCGGGGGAGCCGAGCCGGGCCTCCTGACCGTCGAGCCCGTGGACCCGGAACGCGACGCCGCCGTCGTGCAGTCGTGGCTCGCCCACCCGGCGTCGTCGTGGTGGGAGATGGGCGACCTCGACGTGGACGGGGTGCGCGCCTACCTGGTCGGCGTGCAGGCGGACCCCGCGCAGGCAGCGTGGCTCGGCCGCCGGAACGGCGAACCGTGCTTCCTGGCGGAGACCTACGACCCCTCCGCCGTCCTGCTCACCGACGTGTGGGCGGCCGAACCCGGCGACGTCGGCATGCACCTACTCGTCGCGCCGGTGCCCGCCGAGGGTCGTGTCCACGGACTGACCAGCGCGGTGATGCGTGCCGTCGTCGAGCACTGCCGGGACGCCCTCGGCGCACGCCGGGTCGTCGTCGAACCCGACGTGCGCAACACCGCCGTGCAGGCGAAGAACGCCGAGGTCGGGTTCCGCGCCCTGCGACAGGTGGACGTCGACGGCAAGCGGGCCCTGCTGTCGGTGCTCGACACCGACCGGATCGGCGTCCCCGACGACGACGGGCCGGCCGCACACCTGCGGCCCGAGCACCTGGAACCCGCCGAACGGCACCTGGTCGCCAAGGCGATCGCGGAGTTCACCCACGAACGGCTGATCGCACCCGTACCGGACGGGGACGGGTGGCGGCTCGACGCGGGGGAGTCGACCTACCGGTTCCGGGCCCGGCAGCACGTGCTCGAGCACTGGTCGATGGACGAGGCCTCGCTGACGCGGACCCGTGCGGGGGTGCCGGCGCCGCTCAGCGCGCAGGAGCTCGTGCTCGAGCTGCGCGCGGTGCTCGGGATCCCCGACGAGTTGCTCGGCACGTACCTGGAGGAGATCGCGTCGACGCTGGCGAGTGCCGCGGCGAAGCACCGGCGGGGCGGACGGTCGGCCGGGCAGCTGGCACGGGGGCGGGGCGGGGCCGGGTCGTCCGGATCGGCCGGGTCCGTCGAGGACGTCGTCGCGTCGTTCCAGGACGTCGAGGCGGCGATGACCGAGGGGCACCCGGCGTTCGTCGCTGCCAACGGCCGGATCGGGTTCGGGCTCGACGAGTACCGGGCGTTCGCGCCGGAGTCCGGCGGCCGGTTCCGGTACCGGTGGCTCGCTGCCCGACGCGAGCACACGCACCTGGCGCTCGCCGCCGACCGGACCGAGCAGGCGCACTGGGAGGCAGAGCTGCCACCGGCGGTCGTGGCCGGGTTCCGTGCCACGCTGGAGCGTCGCGGGCTCGACCCCGACGACTACGTGTGGCTGCCCGTGCACCCGTGGCAGTGGCAGCACCGGATCGCCGTGACCTTCGCGCCCGACCTGGGGCGACAGGACCTGGTCGACCTGGGCGAGGGACCCGACGAGTACCAGCCGCAGCAGTCCATCCGCACCGCGTTCAACCGCACCGAGCCGGCACGCTCGTACGTGAAGACGGCGCTCGCCGTGCAGAACATGGGGTTCCTGCGGGGGATGTCGCCCGCGTACATGCGGAACACCCCGGCCGTGAACGACTGGGTCGAGTCGATCGTCTCCGCCGACCCCACGCTCGCCGCCGCCGGGTTCTCGGTGCTCCGGGAGCACGCCGCCATCGGCTACACGGGGGACGCCTACCACCGGGTCGACGTGTCCTCGCCGCAGCGCAAGATGCTCGCAGCCCTGTGGCGGGAGAGCCCGCTGCCGCGGGCGACGGACGGCGAGCGGCTGCTGACGATGGCGGCGCTGCTGCACCGGGACGCCACGGGGAACGCCGTGGTCTCGGCGCTGATCGAGGCCTCTGGTCTGCCCGCCGACGTCTGGGTCCGGCGCTGGCTCGACGCCTACCTGCTGCCCGTCGTGCACTGCCTGACCGTGCACGACCTGGTGTTCATGCCGCACGGCGAGAACCTGGTGCTCGTCGTGCGCGACGGCGTCGTGGTCCGGGCAGTGATGAAGGACATCGGCGAGGAGGCCGCGGTGCTCGGTCGGCACGACGACCGGCCGGTCCCCGCCGACATCGACCGGATCGTGCACCCGGTGTCCGACGACGAGGCCGCGCTCGCGGTCTTCACCGACGTGTTCGACGGGGTGCTCCGGTTCGTCGCCGCGATCCTCGACGACGACGCGGTGCTGCCCGAGTCCCGCTTCTGGCAGGTCGTGGGGGAGTGCATCGACGCCCACGCCGCCGCGCACCCGGACCGCCGTCGTCCCCTGGACCTGCGGGTGCCGACGTTCGAGCACTCGTGCCTGAACCGGTTGCAGCTGCGGAACACCCTGTCGATGGTGGACCTGGCGGACCAGTCGGCGTCGCTCATCCGGGCGGGGGCGATGGCGAACCCGATCGGGCGGTAGAGGGGCGGGGGCTCTCGGTGCGGGAGCCGCGCCGACTACGGCTGCAGGCGGGTGGCCGTCCAGGCGCCCTCGGTGAATGCGTACTGCAGTCGTCGGTGCATCCGGTCGCGGCTGCCGTGCCAGAACTCCACGATGTCGGGCTCGAGACGCCAGCCAACCCACCGTGCAGGCCGGGGGACGTCGTCGCCGGAGTCGTCGAGCAGGTCGTTCGCGTCGTCGATCAGGTCCTGCAGGGTCCGCGGCTCGAGCACGGCCGACTGGTCTGCGATGGCCGTCGCCGCGCGTGACTTCGGGGAGCGGTCGGCGAACAGGGCGTCGGACTCGGCGTCCGACAGCCGGACGACGTGGCCCTCGAACCGGAGCTGCTGCATCGTCTCGCGCCAGTACGCCTGCAGGGCCGCGTGCGGGTTCTCGGCGAGCTGCCGCCCCTTCGGGCTGTCCTCCGACGTGCCGAAGACCAGTCCGTCCGCCTCGATGCGCTTCACGTCGACGGTGCGAGCGGACACACGGCCGTCGGCCCCGGCCGTGGCGAGGGTCATCGACAACGGCTCGGAGACCTGTCGGTCCTGCGCCGCGGACAGCCAGTCGCGAGCGAGGTCGAGCGGAGACGCCGGAGGGCTGTCGAACTCGGGCAGGTGCAGGGAGTCGTCACCGGAGAGCGGGGCAGAGGACATGTACCCACCCAACCGTGCCCGAGGGCTCGGTGTTCGAAAGGGGTCGTAGGCCGGGGTCGACCTCGGCCTCGTCAGGACGTGGCGGACGGCAGCGTCCGGGTGATGCGGAGGTGTCCGACCGCACTGACGAGGACGGTCCAGACGGATCCGTCCGCCGGGCCCGAGAACGTGACGGTTCGCCCCTGGTCGTCGTCGCTGCCGGTCGGGACACGTCCGTGATCCGGCCAGAACATGACGGACAGCGCCTCGTCCGGGATCAGCGCGAGCCGACGGAGGTGCTGCCAGAGCGCGGCCACCTGGTCCTGGCGCGTGGACGTCTCGAGTCCGCTCGGGCGGAACTCCGTCGGTGGCAGGTCGTCCAGGCGGGTGTCGTGCACCACCTCGAACGGCGCTCCGGGACGCTCGACGTACCGCCTGCGGAACACCCGGATGCCGATCGTGCCGTTCGGTTCGACCGCGACGTCGATGAGGTCGGCCCACCGGGTGTCCTCGTCGTCCCACCCCACCGCTCGGGTGATCCGGTGCGTGCTCGGCTGGTGCCGGCCGGTCAGTACCGTGCCGGCGAGCACTTCCGCTTCTGACCACTCGGCCGGAGTCAGGGCGTCACCGAGCGTCGCCCGCACGGCGGTCCACCGTTGCGGTGCCGACCACGAGGCCGGCTGCGTGCGACCGAGGAGGCGATCGATCAGGGAAGACCGTCCGTCGATGGAGCTGGTCGGAGCAAGCGTGGTCGAGGTGGCGATCGACTCGGTGTCGTCGACGGCCTCTGGTCGCGCGACCAGCGGCTTCACTCCGACGAACGCCCGCTGTGCCTCCACCGTGCCGAGGCGTCCGTCGGCCGGGGCGAACACGTCGACCAGGTCGTCGAGGCGTGGACGACGACCGCGGCGGTGTCGGTACGCACGCAGGCCACCACCCTGCTGGCGTGCCATCCCGCTCGGCCACACGTCGACGCAAGCCCCCTGCACGCCCAGGAGCCACCCGTCGCGGTCGAGTGCCGCGCGCACCAGGCTCAGCGCCTCGAAGGCGTTGTCGGCCGTGGCCGAGTGCTCGACGCCCAGCAGTGACACCGTCACCGTGGAGTGCACCTGGTGGTCGGGGTTCGTCAGGTCCACCTCCACCGTGACGGTCGCCGGGGCGCTGGTGCCGTTTCGGTACGCGATCCGGTCGTACGTCGTCATCGCCGCCCGCCGTGTCCACGTGTCACGGCGTCGGGACCTGCACCGACACGAGCTCGGAGAACCGGAGCTGCTGCATCGTCTCGCGCCAGGACGCCTGCAGGGCCGCGTGCGGGTCGTCGAACTCGGGCAGGTGCAGGGAGTCGTCACCGGAGAGCGAGGCAGAGGACATGCACCCACCCAACCGTGCGCCGGCGGTCAGCGCTCGGGGAGTCCGGCGCGACGTACCGAGCTGGGTCACGTGACGTGTCGCCCGGCGGTCCGCCGCATCGCCCGCAGCAGCAACGGACCCGGCAGCCGCAGCAGCGCGCTCGGCACCAGCGCCCGCACCCCGGACACCACCCGGACGGTGTGCCGGAAACGCCGTTCCTCCCGCGGCCCCCACGCGAAGCCGTACGCCGTGCGCACCCCTTCCGGCAGCATCCCCACGGTCACGATGCGGACGAGGGGCATCGCCGCCCGCACCCACAGCGGCGCGAACCGCGGGTGCAGCAGGTCGCGGACGACCCCGCGGGCGTCGTCGGTGACCTCGAGCCCCTCCAGCGTCCGCTGCCAGTACCGGTCGAACGCCGCCACCGAGGTCGGCCAACGCTCCGGCGGCACCCGCAGCGCGGTCGCGATCGGGGCGTAGGCGGCGAGGACCTGCTCGGCGCGGGCCGCGGAGACGCGTGTGCCGAACAGGTCGTGCGCCCGCCGGGCGGAGTCGAACAGGGTGGCGGCCACCCAGAGTTGCCGGTCGACGTCGTCGGCGCCGGCGACGGGCCGGTGCGCACGGTTGACGAAGCCGGCCGCGGTCGCCGAGTCGGTCTCCGTGCCGATGACGACGGCGTAGACGAACATCAGGGTGTGCGCGAGCCGCTGCTGGGGTCGCCGGGCGAAGTCCGAGTGCCGTCGGACACCGGCCGCGACGACCGGGTCGGCGATCTGCAGCAGGATGGCGCGGCCGCCCGCGGCCACGGGGGTGCTGTCGGCGAGGAACCGACGCAGGTGACGGTCGTGGACGCGCCCAGCAGGCGGACGGGAGGCACGGTGCGGGTCGTGTGTCGCGCCTCCAGGCCGTGGGGTGGTCACGCCGCACCCCGTCGGCGTCGCGCCCGCAGGACGGGCCACAGGTCCACGGCGATCGCCGCCAGGAGCGCGACGGCGCCGACGACCAGGGCGACCAGTGCACACGAGGCGTCGACGGGTGCGTCACCGGTCTGGGCGAGGAGCGTCGCGACGAGCCAGATCGCGGGGAGCGGCCAGAGGCGGGCCGGTGATCCGGTGACGACCGCACCGACGACGCCGACGACGAGGAGCGGGACCCAGCGGCCTCCGGGCTCCGAGCGGGCGGCGAGGTGTGCCGCGGCGGCGACCAGGAGCAGGGCCGCGACCGCCAGCAGCCGCGCTGCCGAGGGCATGCTGCGGACGCTGGCTCGGACTCGTCGGAACACGGCCCGATGCTACCGAGCCGTGTTCCGGGGGAGCCTGATCAGCTCAGAGCGGCTTCCTGCCGAGGTCGTTGCCGAGGTCGGCGCGGTCCTCGTCCTGCTCGTTCTCGTGCTCCCACAGGTCGGGCGAACCCTCGCGCGGGGAGCCACCGGTCGGACCGTCGTCGGAGCCGTCACCGGGCTGGGGCTCGACCGTCTCGCCGGCGACCGCGTCGTTCGTCACCGTCTCGAGGGACTCCTCGGCCTCGTCCACCTCGTACGGGCCGACGTGCTCACGGTCGATGTCGTCGTCGCGACGCTGCTGGGACTCGAAGTCGTCGACGGGGCTGATGCCGGGGTCGCTCATGGTGGTTCCTTTCCGTTGCGGGCTTCCTGCCTACCCGCCGGCGCTTGGCGGCCGTCCGGTTTCGTGTCGTGTTCACCCGGGCGTCACCTGCCGGTCACACCGCCACGGCAGCATCGCCGATGCTCGGGGGAGTGGAGCGCGGTCGCCGACGGGTGGTCGAGCGACCGCGCCTTCCCCGCCCGGGTCGTCCGGACCGGTGCGCTTCGTGCGTGATCCGTCCTGGTTTCGGTCAGACGCGTTCGAGCAGGTCGCGTTGCTCGACGTCGGCGAGTGCGAGGGTGCGGTAGCCGGCGGACTCGAAGAACACCGTGATGCGGTCCTCTTCCGTGCTCATCACCACGCCCGTGCCCCACTCGGCGTGCTCGACGCGCGCATCCGGCGGCCACGCTTCGTCGTTCGCACCGTCGGCGACGTGGGCGGAGGCCTCGCGAGCCGTGCCGGACGAGCAGGTGTCGCAGTTCCCGCACGGCTCCGGCAGCTCGTCGCCGAAGTAGCCGAGCAGGAACTGCCGGCGGCACCCGGTCGTCTCGGCGAGCTGGCGCATCATGGCGATACGGGACTCCTCGACCCGTTCCCGTTCGGCGGCACGGTCGGCTGTCGCACGTGCCGCACGGTCGGCGTCCTGCGGGCCGTCCGGCACCCGGGAGACACCGTCGACGTCGTCGCGCAGGGCGCCGGCGTCGAGCAGGGCGTTGAGTGCTCGACCGGCGGTGCGGGCCGACAGACCAGCGGCCTCCACCAGTGCGGAGCGGGCGATCGAGCCGGTCGCCGGGACGGCGTCGAACACGGCCCGGACCGAGGCGGGTCGCGGCGAGCCGGACGCGAAGAACGTGCGCAGGCCGAAGTCCTCGGCGCGGTAGTGCAGGGTGGCGCCGGCCGGTTCCGCGTCCCGCCCGGCTCGCCCGATCTCCTGGTAGTAGGCGTCGATCGACTCTGGGACGTCGGCGTGCACGACGTACCGGACGTCGGGCTTGTCGATGCCCATGCCGAAGGCACTCGTCGCGACCACCACGTCCACGTCGCCGTCCAGGAACCCGGTGTGCACGGCCTCGCGCTCCGCCACCCGCATGCCGGCGTGGTACGGCTGCGAGCGGCGACCACGGGCGGCGAGGGCGTCGGCGTACTCCGTGGTCGCGGCGCGGGTGGCGACGTAGACGACCGTGGGTCCGTCGAGCTCGGCGACCTGGTCGACCACGGCCTGGCGCTTCTCGGCGTCCTCGGCGTGCCGGACCACCTCGAGCCGGATGCCGGGACGGTCGAACCCCGAGGCGAGCACGAACGGGTCGCGCATGCCGAGCCGCTCGACGATGTCGTCGCGGACCGGAGCGGAACCCGTCGCGGTCAGGGCGAGCACCGGCGGGCGGCCCAGGCGCTCCGCGACCTCGCCGAGCGCCAGGTAGTCCGGTCGGAAGTCGTGACCCCACGACGAGATGCAGTGCGCCTCGTCGACGGCGACCAGCGCGACCCCGGCATCGCGGAGGCGCTCGAGCACGTCGTCCTTCACCAGCTGTTCGGGGGCGAGGAACACGTAGCCGACCTCGCCCGCGGCGACGGCGTCCCACGCATCGGCGACGTCCCGTGCCTTCTTCGTGGCGTTCAGGGCGACGGCTCTGGGCGCGTCGGGATGGTGCTCGAGCCCGACCACCTGGTCCTCCTGCAGCGCCACGAGCGGGGAGACGACCACGACGAGGCCGTCCAGTCCGAGGCCGGCGACCTGGTAGATCGCGGACTTGCCCGATCCGGTGGGCATGACCGCCAGGGCGTCGCGGCCCTCGAGCACCGCGTCGATGACGGACTCCTGGTCGGGGCGGAGCTTCCAGCCGAAGACCTCGGTGGCGCGGGTACGGAGTTCGGGTTGCACCGATCCACAGTGCCGAGCGGGAGCTCGGGCCCGTCCCAGCGGTGCGCGCAGCGGCTCATGCGGTTCCGGTGCCCGGTCCCGATCGGCTTGTCCTCGGGTGTGCCCCGACGTGCACCGGCCGTCCACCGAGCAGCGCTAGGCTGCGTGGCGGCCGTTGTCTCGACATCGAGCGACCCTCGATGTGGAGAGCGCGACCGGGAAACCGATGCCGATCGCACGAACCGTGCGGGAAGAAGAACAGCGTGGATCTTTTCGAGTATCAGGCCAGGGACCTCTTCGAGTCCTACGGCGTCCCCGTGTTGCAGGGGATCATCGCCGACACCCCCGAGCAGGCGAAGGCGGCGGCCGAGAAGATCGGTGGCGTCGTGGTCGTCAAGGCGCAGGTGAAGGTCGGCGGTCGCGGCAAGGCCGGCGGCGTGAAGGTCGCGAAGACCCCGGACGAGGCGTTCGAGCACGCGCAGGCCATCCTCGGCCTCGACATCAAGGGCCACACCGTCCAGCGCGTCATGGTCGCCCAGGGTGCCGACATCGCCGAGGAGTTCTACTTCTCCGTGCTGCTCGACCGGGCCAACCGCTCCTACCTCTCGCTCACCAGCGTCGAGGGCGGCATGGAGATCGAGCAGCTCGCCGTCGAGAAGCCCGAGGCGCTCGCCCGGGTCGAGGTCGACCCGCTGACGGGCATCGACAAGGCCGCCGCGCTCGAGATCGCTCGGCAGGCGAACTTCCCATCGGAGCTGCGGGACGCCGTCGCCGACGTCTTCGTGAAGCTCTACGACGTCTACAAGGGCGAGGACGCGACCCTCGTCGAGGTGAACCCCCTCGTCCGCACCGGCGACGGCCAGATCCTGGCACTCGACGGCAAGGTCTCGCTCGACGAGAACGCCGACTTCCGCCACGAGGGCCACAAGGAGCTCGAGGACACCGCCAGCGAGGACCCGCTCGAGGCCAAGGCGAAGGCCCACGGGCTGAACTACGTCAAGCTCGACGGCCAGGTCGGCGTCATCGGCAACGGCGCGGGGCTCGTCATGTCGACGCTCGACGTCGTCGCCTACGCCGGTGAGCGCCACGGCGGCGTGAAGCCCGCCAACTTCCTCGACATCGGCGGCGGCGCCTCGGCCGAGGTCATGGCCAACGGCCTCGACGTCATCCTCGGCGACCCGCAGGTGAAGAGCGTGTTCGTGAACGTCTTCGGCGGCATCACCGCCTGCGACGCCGTCGCGAACGGCATCGTCGCCGCACTCGGCATCCTCGGCGACGCGGCCACCAAGCCGCTCGTCGTGCGCCTCGACGGCAACAACGTGGAAGAGGGTCGCCGGATCCTGGCGGAGGCAGCGCACCCGCTCGTCACCGTCGCCGCGACCATGGACGATGCGGCCGAGAAGGCCGCCGAACTCGCCGCCGCAGCGGCCTGAAGGGACTGACCATGTCGATCTTCCTCAACAAGGACTCCAAGGTCATCGTCCAGGGCATCACCGGTGGCGAGGGCACGAAGCACACCGCCCTGATGCTCAAGGCCGGCACGAACGTCGTCGGCGGCGTGAACGCCCGCAAGGCCGGCACCACCGTCACCCACGGCGACGTGTCGCTGCCGGTCTTCGGTTCGGTGCGCGAGGCCATCGACACCACCGGTGCCGACGTCTCGATCGTCTTCGTCCCGCCGGCGTTCGCGAAGGACGCCGTGACCGAGGCCATCGACGCCGATATCCCGCTCGTCGTCGTCATCACCGAGGGCATCCCCGTGCAGGACTCGGCCGAGTTCTGGGCGCACGCCAAGGCGAAGGGCGGCACGACCCGGATCATCGGGCCGAACTGCCCCGGCATCATCACCCCGGGGGAGTCCCTCGTCGGCATCACCCCGGCGACGATCACCGGCAAGGGCCCGATCGGGCTCGTCTCGAAGTCCGGCACCCTGACCTACCAGATGATGTACGAGCTCCGGGACCTCGGCTTCTCGACCGCCATCGGCATCGGCGGCGACCCGGTCATCGGCACCACGCACATCGACGCGCTCGCCGCGTTCGAGGCCGACCCCGAGACCGAGGCCATCGTGATGATCGGCGAGATCGGTGGCGACGCCGAAGAGCGTGCCGCCGAGTTCATCAAGGCGCACGTCACCAAGCCGGTCGTCGGCTACGTCGCGGGCTTCACCGCTCCCGAGGGCAAGACGATGGGCCACGCCGGCGCGATCGTGTCCGGTTCGGCAGGCACCGCCGAGGCGAAGAAGCAGGCGCTCGAGGCCGCCGGCGTCAAGGTCGGCAAGACGCCGTCCGAGACCGCCGCGCTGCTGCGTGAGGTCGTCGCCGCTCGCTAGCGGTTCGTCTGTTCCGCACAACACCGGTGTTCGTCGGTTGAACCGCGTCCTGCGCGTGTTCGTCCTGGGAACACCGGTGTTTTGCGTCGGCAGCCGCGCGGCTCCGGGGTGGCCGCGCGAGGGGCACGTATCCTCGCTGCGATGAACCGCCTGGGAACCGCTCTGCTCGCCGCGATCGAGGCGGTCGTGACGGTCGGCGTCGGCATCGGGATCGCCCTCGTGCCCCTGACGCTGCTCTGGGGGTTCGAGTACGGCCTGCAGGTCGACTGGGACGTGTTCTGGAAGGCCACCGGCAGCGTGTGGCTCGTCGGACACGGCGTCGACGTCTCGTTCCTGCTCGGGTCCGCACTCGCCAAGAGCACCGGGGTCAGCGGCGCCGCCGACCCCATCCACGTCACCCTGGCGGCCCTCGGGTTCGCGGTCGTGACGGCCTGGCTCGGCGCCCGCGCCGGACGTCGGTTCGCGGAGACCGAGCACCGCACCACCGGGCTGCTGGTCGGGACCGCCGTCGTCGCGCTCCTCGGTCTGGCCGTCGCGCTGTCGTCGACCTCCGCCGCCACCCGCCCCACGCTCTGGCAGGCCGTGGTGCTGCCGGCGCTCTGGTTCGGGATCCCCGCACTCGCCGCCTCCGAGGTCTGCCGTCGTCGCCGTGACCTGCCCGCCGACGCCGGCACCCAGCGGGTCATCGACCTGGTCGACCGCATCCCCGCCGTCTGGCGGTCCGTCGCCGGGTTCGGCCTGCGCGCCGGGACCGCCGCGACCGCCGTGGTCGTCGGCGTGGCCGCGGTGCTCGTCGGCCTGCTCCTCTTCACCTCGTTCGCCGAGGTCATCACCCTGTACGAGCAGTCGCACGCCGGGGTCATCGGCGGCGTCGCGCTCACCGTCGGGCAGCTCGCGTTCCTGCCGGACTTCGTCGGGTGGGCGACCTCGTGGCTGATCGGCCCCGGGTTCGCCATCGGCACCGGGTCGAGCGTGTCCCCGATCGCCACGACCCTGGGCCCGATCCCCGGTCTGCCGGTCTTCGGCGCCTTGCCGACCTCCGGTCACACCTTCGGGCTCGTCTGGGTCCTCGTGCCGGTCATCGCCGGGTTCGCGATCGGCGGCTCGATGCGACCACGGTTGGTGCGGGCCCTGGGCGCCGCCGACTCCGCGCTGCACCGTGCGCTCGGCGGCGTCGTCGCAGGACTCGTGGCCGGTGTGCTCACGGGGCTCATCGCCTGGGTGTCCTCCGGTTCGTTCGGCCCCGGGCGCCTGGCCGACGTCGGCCCGAACGCCCTGGCGGTCGGTGGGTTCGCCGCACTCGAGGTCGGCCTGCCGGCGATCATCGCCCTCGCCGCGGGCAGCGACCTGGTCCGGCTGCCGGACCGCGGATGGACGCGGGAGCGCTGGACCGAGGCCGACGAACCCGACGATGACCACGACACGGCGCACGCCGGGGTCGACCTTGGTGAGGGTTCCCTGCTCGCGGCGCTCGACCAGGCCGGTGCCGGGCGCACCACCGACGTGCACCGCTTCGTGGTCGAGGAGTCCCACGATGGGTCGACCGCTGCACGGCCCCGCGGGACGACCGAGCACGCGACCGAGCCGGTCAGCAGCGAGCCGATCCGCAGCGAGCCCGCCGATGCGGCACCCGCACGGTCCACTTCCGCACCAGCACGGCCCGCCTCCGCACCCGCGCCCGTCTCACCGCGCGCCGGTGGCACCGACCACGACGTCGAGCTCCCCGACTGGGCGAAGACCGACGCGGTGGCCGCCGACCGCCTGGCCGCCGAGCCCGGACGGGAGCGCCGCAGCGCCGGACGAGCAGCCCTGGGCGGCCTCCGCGACCGCCTGGCCGGCGCGGCCGAGGGTGTCCGAGGACGAGCCGGTGCACTCCGCGACCGCGTGACCGGCTCCGACGCCGAGCCCCAGCGCTCCGGTACCGAGCGGCCCGCAGCGCCCGCCCCGGCAGCTGCACCCACACCGGTGCCCACCGACGCCCAGCCCGCGTTCCCGTGGAGCACCGAGGAGTTCGTCGCAGGACGCGACGACGTGGACGAGACGGCCGAGGCGGACCGCGTGGACGTCGCGCCGGACACCCGTGGGCCCGCCTCGAGGCCGGCGGAGCAGTCCCGCCCGACGAAGTGGGACGTCACCGACCAGATCCCCGAGGACGAACTTCCCTGGTGGCGTCAGCCGAAGGACGACCGGTGACGACTCTGCTCGTCAGCGTTCACGCCGATCGCGGGTGACGGCCGTCCCGGTGCAGAGGATCGCCGCGAACAAGCACGCCGCCGGAACAGCGGTACCGATCCACGAGCCCCTGGTCGCGGGGCTGGTCGCGACGATCGACCCGACCACGACGAGCGCGAGGCTCACGAGGACGGCGAACGGAACCCCCCGGAGCATGTTGCGCATGCGCTCTGCTCTTCCAGGCGCTACGCGCAACGCGGCTTGACCCGGCCGCCAGCGAACGGGTACACGCGCAGTGCACGCGTTCCGCAGCGGATCGCACCGCTCCCCGTGATCGCGACGGTTGCCA
This sequence comes from Curtobacterium sp. MCBA15_005, assembly GCF_001864855.1. Taxonomy (NCBI): domain Bacteria; kingdom Bacillati; phylum Actinomycetota; class Actinomycetes; order Micrococcales; family Microbacteriaceae; genus Curtobacterium; species Curtobacterium sp. MCBA15_005. The sequence goes on along the minus strand of NZ_MJGL01000009.1, from coordinate 52,827 downwards.
TCGTGATGATCGCACCGGTGATCACGCAGAACGCCGGGCCTCCCACGGCGCACAGCCCGGCGCCGAGGCCGAAAGCCGCTCCGCTGATGATCATGTTCTGGTCGGTCGCGTTGAACGAGACGTAGATGCCCCTGGTGTCCGTCCCGACGCCGATTCGCTGGTCGTCCGTCGGCTGGATGAGATCGAACACGAAACCGTCGCCGAGGTCGATCGTGGTCGTGACCGCGCCGTTCGGCGCGGTCATCTGCTTCGTCACGAGCCCAGCCGCGTCCGCTTCGGCGATTGCCTGAGCGACCTCGGTCGGGGAGACGGTCGCCAGACGTTCGTACGCGTCCGCCGAGCTGGTCTGCTCGGTTGCACCTGCCGGTGCCGCGACCGTCAGACCTCCCGCGACCAAGACGGTCGAGAGTGCGATCCCAGCGAGGGAGGAGCGGAGCTTCGTCATGGTGTCCCCTTGGCTCTGGGCCGCAACGTCACGGCCGGTGACTGGGAACCTAGACGGCCGGGCGACTGGCCGTCAATACGTGACATGCAGGTTTCGTCGCGATCCAGACAGGCTCTGCGCGCTGCGGCCGGTAGGGTTGGTGCCGTGCTCGAACTGGTCGTCCTGATCTCCGGTACCGGGTCGAACCTCCGAGCCCTGCTCGAAGCGACCTTCGACGCCGAGTACCCCGCCCGTGTCGTCGCCATCGGTGCCGACCGTGACGCCGAGGGCCTCGGCCTGGGCGAGGAGTTCTCGATCCCGACCTTCACGGTGCCGTTCACCCGCTACGACTCGCGCGCCGAGTGGGGCCAGGCCCTGGCGGAGCAGATCCGCCCGTGGTCGCCCGACCTGCTCGTGCTCTCCGGCCTGATGCGCCTGCTGCCCCCCGCCGTGGTGTCCGAGTTCGCCCCGGGGATCATCAACACCCACCCGGCGTACCTGCCCGAGTTCCCCGGCGCCCACGGCGTACGGGATGCCCTGACCGCCGGGGTCACCGAGACCGGCGCGAGCGTCATCGCGGTCGACGACGGCGTCGACACGGGGCCGATCCTCGCGCAGGAGCGCATCCCGGTGCTGCCGGGCGACACCGAGTCGGCGCTGCACGACCGCATCAAGCCGGTCGAGCGCCGCCTGCTCATCCAGACCATCCTCGACATCGCCAACGGCACCACCGACCTGAAGGGCACCCCGAGCGCATGAGCGTGCACGCAGCCGACCCCAGCCTCTACCGCGACCGAGACGTGGTCCCGGTCCGCCGTGCACTGATCTCGGTGAGCGACAAGTCCGGCCTGCTCGAGCTCGCCGGCGCCCTGGCCGACTCCGGGGTCGAGATCGTGTCGACCGGCTCCACCGCGCAGACCATCCGTGACGCCGGCTACGCCGTCACCGACGTCGCGAGCGTCACCGGGTTCCCCGAGTCGCTCGACGGCCGGGTGAAGACCCTGCACCCGTCGGTGCACGCCGGCCTGCTCGCCGACCTGCGGCTCGAGTCGCACGAGCAGCAGCTCGCCGACCTCGACATCGCGCCGTTCGAGCTCGTCGTCGTGAACCTGTACCCGTTCGTCGAGACCGTGGCGTCGGGTGCCGACACCGCGACTGTGGTCGAGAACGTCGACATCGGCGGCCCCGCGATGGTCCGCGCCTCGGCGAAGAACCACCCGAACGTGGCGATCGTCGTGTCCCCGGCGTCCTACCCCGAGGTCGTCGAGGCCGTCCGTGCCGGCGGCACCACACTCGAGCTCCGGAAGCGCCTCGCAGCCCAGGCCTTCGCGCACACCGCCGCCTACGACACCGCGGTGGCGTCCTACTTCGCGAGCGACGTCGTCACCGCCGCTGCGGCCCCGACGACCGCCGGCGACATCCGGACCCCGGGTGCGTTCGACGAGCACCTTTCGTTCGAAGCCGAGCTGTCCGCGACCCTGCGCTACGGCGAGAACGCGCACCAGGCCGCGGCGCTCTACACGACGTCGGACGGCACCGGCATCGCGCAGGCGACGCAGCTGCACGGCAAGGAGATGTCGTACAACAACTACGTCGACGCCGACGCAGCGGTCCGTGCGGCCTTCGACTTCGACGAGCCCGCCGTCGCGATCATCAAGCACGCCAACCCGTGCGGCATCGCGATCGCTCCGGCCGACTCCGCCGACCCGATCGCCTCGGCCCATGCCGCCGCGCACGCCTGCGACCCGCTCTCGGCGTTCGGCGGGGTCATCGCTGCGAACCGCCCGGTCACCGTGGCCATGGCCGAGACCGTGAAGGACATCTTCACCGAGGTCGTCGTCGCCCCCGGGTTCGACCCCGAGGCGCTCGAGATCCTGTCGCGCAAGAAGAACATCCGCCTGCTCACGCTGCCGGCCGACTTCGCGCTCGCCGACCGCGAGGTCAAGCAGATCTCCGGCGGGTTCCTGGTGCAGGACGCCGACCGCTTCACGGGCTTCGACCAGGCCACCTGGACCCTCGTCGCCGGCGAGCCCGCCGACGAGCAGACCCTCGCCGACCTGGCCTTCGCGTGGAAGGCGAGCCGTTCGGTGAAGTCGAACGCCATCCTGCTGGCGAACCAGGGCGCGAGCGTCGGCGTCGGCATGGGCCAGGTCAACCGGGTCGACTCGTGCCACCTCGCGGTGAACCGGGCCGGTGACCGCGCGACCGGCAGCGTGGCGGCGTCGGACGCGTTCTTCCCGTTCGCCGACGGCCTGCAGGTGCTGCTCGACGCCGGTGTCCGTGCGGTGGCGCAGCCCGGTGGCAGTGTCCGCGACGACGAGGTCATCGCCGCGGCGAAGGCCGCCGGTGTCACGATGTACTTCACGAGCGAGCGCCACTTCTTCCACTGATGTGAACAATCGGTGGCGAACCATTGCGCGCCGTGAGTCACTGTGAATAGTCTGTAAGGCTCCGTGGCAGGCAGCCGACGATCCCTCGGGACCGGCGGCACCGCGGACACAACGGTGACGAAGACGACGACTGGAGTGACGATGGACAACATGACCGGAACCGTGGCGACGGCCGCCCGCGCAGGTCTCGTGTCCGTCGTGGGGACCACTCCCGCACGGCGATCCCTGATCGCACCGCGGCCCCGCGCCGCGGCCGCCGTCTAGTCGGGCCGTTCCCACGGCCCCGCGGCGCAGCACCACCGGCGTCCGCGAACCACCCGCCTGAACCCGGGGGACGACGCTCCCTCGGTGCCTCCGGCCCGACCGACGTCACGCGAGTGACGGCGGAGACGCGACCACGCGCCCGGCCGATGATCACCACGCAACGCCACACCGAGCCTCCAGGCCGAAGCCGCGCAACGCGAGCAAGCAAGCCGCAAGCAAGCAAGCAAGCACGCACGCACCGCGCAGCGCGACCCGGGGACCCGGCAGACGCATGAGGACGCAACGCATGTCCAAGTCGCCCACCACGGCGCGCCCGTCCACCTTCCGCGCGATCGCGCGGATCTACCCCTACGTGAAGCCCTACCAGGGGCGCCTCATCGGCGGCATGGCCGCAGCGATGGGAGCCTCCCTGGTGGCGCTCGCAATCCCCTACGTGCTGCAGTGGCTCGTCGACGGTCCGCTGTCGTCGCGTGACTCCGCACAGATCTGGCCCGCCGGGCTCGGGGTGCTCGCCCTCGGAGTGCTCGAGGCGTTCTTCATCGCCTCGCGCCGCCGGCTGGTGATGCGCCCCTCGACCCGCATCGAGACCAGCATGCGCAACTCGCTCTACGCGAAGCTGCAGGACCTGCCGGTCGCGTTCCACGACCGCTGGGAGTCCGGGCAGCTGCTGTCCCGTTCCGTGTCGGACCTGTCGCTGATCCGGCGCTGGCTGGCCTTCGGGGTCGTCCTGCTCGTCGTGAACATCGTGACGATCGTCGTCGGCTTCGTCGTGCTGTTCACCTTCGGGTGGATCCTCGGGCTGATCTTCCTGGTCGCGTCGATCCCGCTGTGGATCAACGGCCTGCTGTTCGAGCGCCGGTACTCCGCCGTCGCACGCCGCAGCCAGGACCAGGTCGGTGACCTCGCCACGAGCGTCGAGCAGTCGGTGCACGGCATCCGCGTGCTCAAGGCGTTCGGTCGCGGCGGCGCGAAGCTCGAGGAGTTCAGCGAGCAGGCCGAGGCGCTGCGCGGCACCGAGATCAAGAAGGCGAAGGCCATCGCGGGCATCTGGCTGTGGCTGCTGCTCGTGCCGGACGTCGCGTTCGCCCTGTGCCTGCTCGCCGGCATCTGGCTGGCGTCGCAGGGGCAGCTCAGCGTCGGCCAGCTGTTCGCGTTCTTCGCGACGGCGACGGTGCTGCGGTTCCCGATCGAGTCGATCGGCTTCCTGCTCTCGATGACGTTCGACACCCGCACGGCGGTCGATCGCTTCTTCGAGGTCATGGACTCCGAGAACACCATCACGGACCCGGAGCACCCGAAGACGATCGCCGAGCCGCACGGCGCCCTGTCGTTCAACGGCGTGCACTTCCGGTACCAGGACTCCGCGCCGCAGTACCCGGACCTGATCAACGGCGTCGAACTGCAGCTGCAGCCGGGCGAGACCATGGCGCTCGTCGGGCTCACCGGCTGCGGCAAGACGACGCTGCTCTCGCTCGTGCCGCGTCTGTACGACGTGACCGGCGGTTCGGTGACGATCGATGGGGTCGACATCCGCGACCTCACCCGCGAGGAACTGCGCCGGCACGTCGGCGTCGCCTTCGAGGACGCCACCCTGTTCTCGTCGACCGTGCGTGAGAACGTGCTGCTCGGCCGACCGGACGTGCAGGGTGCCGAGGCCGAGGCGCTCATGCGCGAGGCGCTCGACATCGCGCAGGCGTCCTTCGTGGACGACCTGCCCGACGGCGTCGACACCCGGGTCGGTGAAGAGGGGCTGTCGCTGTCCGGTGGCCAGCGACAGCGCCTGGCACTCGCCCGAGCGATCGCCGCGCGGCCGTCGGTGCTCGTGCTCGACGACCCGCTGTCGGCGCTCGACGTCGACACCGAGGCGCGGGTGGAGGCGGGCCTGCGTCGCGTGCTCGCCGACACCACGTCGCTCATCGTGGCGCACCGTCCGTCGACGGTGACGCTGGCCGACCGGGTCGCCCTGATGGAGAACGGCGTCGTCACGGCCGTCGGGACCCACCACGACCTGATGGCCACCAACGAGCACTACCGCTACGTCATCTCGTCGCTCGACGACGACGACGCGACCGCACGACAGGAGGCGATGGCATGAGCCAGCAAGAGAAGAACCTGCCGCTCGACACGTCGGCCGGGCCGGGAGGCGCGGATCCCGTCGTCGACGACATCGCCGACGCGCAGTCTGCCGCGCCCGTCACCGCCTCGATCACCACCATGGGCGTGCGCGGCGAGGAGCGTGAGGACTTCACGAAGGCCGAGAGCAAGCGCCTTCGGCGCCGGTCCCTCGCCCTGCTCGGGTCCCTCGCCGCACCGCTGAAGCTCCGGCTGGTGCTGCTCGGCATCGTGGTCGTGGTCTCGACCGCCGGCACCGTCGCGGGTCCGGCGCTCATCGCGTGGGGCATCGACAACGCCCTGCCCGCGGTGATGGACCAGAACGACTGGGTGCCGGCGTTCGGCGTCGTCGCGACGTACATCGTCGTCGCCGTCCTCGGTGCGGTGCTCACGGCCTGGTACACGGTGCTCGCGGCACGGATCAGCCAGGCGATCCTGTTCGACCTGCGCAAGCGGGTGTTCCTGCACACGCAGCGGCTCTCGCTCGAGTTCCACGAGACCTACACGTCGGGCCGGATCATCTCGCGCCAGACGAGTGACCTCGACTCGATCCGCGAGCTGCTCGACTCCGGACTGAACCAGCTCATCCAGGGCGTGCTGTACATGGCGTTCACCGCCGTGGCCCTGGTGCTGCTCGACCCGACGTCCGGGCTCGTGCTGGCGGTGTCGCTCGTGCCGCTCTGGTTCCTGATCCGCTGGTTCCAGACGAACTCGCAGACGCTGTTCCGCTCGACCCGTGTCACCTCGGCGCGCGTCATCGTGCACTTCGTCGAGACGATGACGGGCATCCGCGCGGTGCAGGCGTTCCGCAAGGAGTCCCGCAACCGTGACGAGTACGGCGGCTACGTCGAGGACTACCGGGTGGCGAACACGAAGGTGTTCAACCTGTTCGGGACCTTCGACCCGGTGCTCGTGCTCATCGGCAACGCGACGCTCGCCGCGGTCGTCATCGTCGGTGGTTTCCGGATCGTCGGCGGGACGCTCGAGGTCGGTGCGCTGCTCGCGGTCGCGCTGTACGCCAAGCGCTTCTTCGACCCGGCGCAGGAACTCGCGATGTTCTACAACGGGTACCAGTCGGCCTCGGCGGCGATGGAGAAGATCTCCGGTGTCCTCGAGGAACGGCCGAGCGTGCCGGACCCCGTGAAGCCCACCCGTCTGGCGGACGCCACCGGAAAGATGGACTTCGACGAGGTCGTCTTCGCCTACAACAAGGGCAAGGTCGTCCTGCCGGAGTTCGACCTGCACATCCCGTCGGGGCAGACCATCGCCCTCGTCGGGTCCACCGGTGCCGGCAAGTCGACGCTGGCCAAGCTCATGGCGCGCTTCTACGACCCGACGCAGGGCTCGGTCAAGCTCGACGGTGTGGACCTGCGCGACCTCGACACGAAGGACATGCGTCGCGCGATCGTCATGGTCACGCAGGAGGCGTACCTGTTCTCCGGCACCGTCGCCGACAACATCGCGCTCGGCAAGCCCGGTGCGTCGCGTGAGGAGATCGAGGCGAGCGCCAAGGCCGTCGGCGCGCACGAGTTCATCATGGCGCTGCCCGACGGGTACGACACCGACGTGAACAAGCGCGGCGGTCGTGTCTCGGCGGGTCAGCGGCAGCTGCTCTCGTTCGCGCGGGCGTTCATCGCGGACCCCAAGGTGCTCATCCTCGACGAGGCCACGGCGTCGCTCGACATCCCCTCGGAGCGACTCGTGCAAGAGGGTCTGGAGACCCTGCTCGCCGACCGCACCGCGGTGATCATCGCGCACCGGCTGTCCACCGTCGCGATCGCCCACCGGGTGCTCGTGATGGAGCACGGCCGGATCGTCGAGGACGGCACCCCCGCCGACCTCATCGCCGGCACCGGGCGGTTCGCCCAGCTGCACGCGGCCTGGCGCGACTCGCTCGTCTAGGCCCCGATCGGGCTGCACCACGTGGTTGGCTTGCTCCATGAGCAACGACAGCGTGGTGCAGCCCGGCGGCGTCGCCCTGCACGACCCCTTCTACGGGGCGCCCTTCACCGAGGCCGTCCGACGGTTCTGGCGGAAGTACACCGTGTTCACCGGACGGGCATCGCGCGCCGAGTTCTGGTGGTGGTGGCTGACGTCGTTCGCGATCGGGCTCGTGCTGCAGCTCGTGCCACAGGTGTTCACGCCGGACACCCCGGCGCTCGAGAACCCCGTCGGCTCGTACCTGTTCATGCTGTGGGTGCTCGCGACGCTCATCGGGTCGCTCGCGCTCGGCGCCCGACGGCTGCACGACGCCAACCTGTCCGGGTTCTGGCAGTTCCTGCACGTGCTGCCTGGCCTCGGCTCGCTCATCGTGTACGTGCTGTGCCTGCTGCCCGCGAACCCGAAGGGTGCGCGCTTCGACCGCTGACGGCCGATCCGGGGCGGACCCCGGCGGGCCGATCTGCGTGGACCGGGATCAGAACGGGTCGTCCGCGTCCGTTGCTGGTGACCAGCGCGCACGACGCATGTCGAGCCTCCAGGTCGACGTCCCCTGCACGAGCGGCGTCCCCTCGACGCGGTAGTGCTCGAGTGCCCGGGCCTCGTGGTGGAGCGGCGGGTGCCCACCTGCGCGCACCACGCGCCACCACGGCAGGTCGGCGCCCTCGTGCGCCATCACCTTGCCGACGGCTCGCGACGCCCGCGACCCGAGGGCTGCGGCGACGTCGCCGTACGTCATGACGTGACCCGGCGGGATCATCCGCACCACCTCGGCGACGGCGGCGCCGAAGTCGCCGGCGGCGTCTGCGAAGGGCACAGTGTCGGACGGCACGGTGTCGGATGCCACGGCGTCGGAGCGTACGTCGTCGGGGGGCGCTAGAGCGTCAGGACCGCGAAGTGGTCGCCGTACTGGGTCTCGCGAACGACCTCGAAGCCCACGGCGCGGAAGAACGCCTCGGGGCTGTCGTCGCCGCCCGGCTCGTACACGACCGTCAGTCGCTCGAACCCACGGCTGCGTGCCTCGTCCGCCAGGCCGTGCACGGCGAAGCGACCGACGCCCCGGCCCTGTGCGCTCGCCGCCACGTTGACGCGCCAGATGCAGCTGCGCAGCTCTTCCTGCGCGTTGTCGGCGTCGAACGAACCGATGATCAGGCCGAGGACCTCGTCGTCGTCGAGGACGACACGGGTCCACGCGGAGCTCGGCTTGACGTCGGACTCGGCGACCCCGTAGGTGGTCGGCTGCACGAACTGTTCCTGGCCCGGCTTGAGCGTCAGGGAGTTGGCCGCGGCAGCGGTCTTCGCGGAGAGTTCTTCCAGGCGCAGGTCGGACATGCGGCCAGGCTAACGGTGCAGACCCTGCGGAAGCCAGAGACCGGGGCAGACCGAGACCGCACCGTTGCCGCGGTATGGTCGCGGCATGGCAGAGCATCGACGCGGAGCGAACCTCCCGTCGATCGGCGGGTTCAACCGCACCGTGGTCCTCGACGCCGTCCGCCGCTCACCCGACGGCCTGAGCCGCGTCGAACTCGCAGCCCGCACCGGACTGAGCGCGCAGACCGTGTCGAACGTGACCCGGTTCCTGATCGAGGCCGGCATGATCGTCGAGTCCGGCACCGTCGTGTCCGGCCGCGGCAAGCCCCGCACCATCCTGCGGCTCGAACCGGGCAGCCGGTACGCGGTCGGCGTGCACGTCGACCCGGCCGTCGTCACCTACGTGCTGCTCGACCTCGCAGGCACCGTCGTCGCCGCGTCCACCACCTCGACCCCCACGGCCGACGACCCGTCCGAGGTGGTTCGCACGATCGCCTCGGCCGTCGACGGGCTCGTCGCCGACGCCGGGGTGGCCGTCGACAGCGTGCTCGGTGTCGGGATCGCGAGCCCCGGACCCATCGACGTCGAGGCGGGCATCGTGGTCGACCCGCCGTTCCTGCCCCGGTGGCGGGACGTGCCGCTGCGCGATGCGCTCGCCGAGGCCACCGGCTACCCGGTCCTGCTCGAGAAGGACGTCACGGCCGCCGCGGTCGGCGAGATGTTCCTGGCGGGGGAGTCCTCGGCCCGGAACTTCGCGTTCGTGTACTTCGGCACCGGGTTCGGCGTCGGGCTCGTCGTCGACCACGAACCCGTGCGCGGGGTGGGGTCCAACGCGGGCGACGCCGGGCACATCATGGTCGACCAGGGGTCCCTCGCGGGCACCCCGGACGGCTCGGGCACGCGCGGCGAGGTCGGTGCAGCCGTCGCGCCGGACCGGCTGGTGCGGATCGCGCGGTCGCGGGGGCTCGCGCTGTCGGGCGGCGGCGCGGTCACGGAGGCTGGTGCTGGCGCAGCCGCCGACGCCGCGAATGCCGACTCGGTCGACGCCGTGAACGCCGCGTGGGACGAGCTCGCCGTGGCGATCGCCGACGGGGACGACACCGCCGTCACGCTCGCGGCCGAGGCCGGCACCGTCATGGGCAACGCCGTCGTCCTCATCGTGAACCTGCTCGACATCGACCGCGTGGTGTTCGGCGGCCCGTTCTGGTCGCGCATCGCGAGCGCTGCGCTGCCTGCTGCGCGGACCGCCATCGTCGGGTCGCCGTTGCTCGTGCCGAAGCACGCCGTGCAGGTGGTGGAGAGCGACCGCGGTGCCGACGTCGCCGCCGTGGGTGCCGCCTGCCTGGTGCTCGACGCCGCGCTCTCGCCGCGGGCCAGCACCCTGCTGATCCGGCGCTGACGGCGCGCGCTCACCTTCTGCTCACCGGATGCGGTGAGCGCGACCGCAGGGCGGACGGGAGGCGAGGTGCGGCCCCGACCCGCGCCTCCCGTCCGCACGCCGCGCGTCCAGGGCGCCGGTCGCGACCCGGGACACCGCCCGTTCACCCGGCGGCCACCGGCCGGTCGCGTGGATGCTGAACAGTCGTGCAGGTCTCCGCCCGCTCTCTCCCCCGAGAAGGACCCTGCATGCGTGCTCCTGCCCTGCGCCCACCCACGATGCGGATCGGCGCAGTCGTCGCGACCGCCCTGGTCGTCGCGGCCGGTGTCGTCACCGCCAGCCCGGCCCTCGCCGCCGTCGGTGACGACGACCCGGCCGTCGGCGCCGTCGCGGCGAACGGCCTCGTGGTCAACGAGGTCGAGTCGAACGCTGACGACACCGATTGGGTCGAGCTCAAGAACACCTCGGGTGCCGCGATCGACCTGACCGGGTACGCGTTCCTCGACTCCGACAGCTCGCACGACGCCTCCGTGCTGCCCAGCGGCTCGACGATCGCGGCCGGTGGCTACTTCGTCGTCGAACAGCTGTCCACGACCGCCCCCGGCTTCGACTTCGGGCTCGGTGGCGCCGACACCGTGCGCCTCTACGACCCCGCCGGCGACCTGGTGCTCCGGTACGCGTGGACGACCCACGCGGGTGTCACCTACGGTCGCTGCGCCGACGGCGTCGGGCCGCTCGTGGACACCACGTCCTCGACCAAGGGTGCCGCGAACGACTGCTCCTCGCCCGTGCGGATCAACGAGGTCGAGTCGCAGGACGGCACCCCCGGCGACTGGGTGGAGCTGACCAACACCGGCAGCACCACCGTCGACCTGGGCGGGTACGTGCTGCGCGACAGTGAGGACGACCACACGTACACGATCCCCGCGGGCACGACCGTCGCGGCCGGGGGCCTCACCGTCCTCGACGAGGCGTCGTTCGGCTTCGGACTCGGCAAGGCGGACTCCGTTCGGCTCTTCGACGCCCGCGGTGCGGTCGTCGACTCGACCTCGTGGACGGCGCACGCGAGCACGACGTACGGCCGCAACCCCGACGGCACCGGGGACTTCGCCGAGACGGCAGCGCCCACGAAGGGCGCGGCGAACCGGTTCGCCGGTGTCGTCACCGCCGAGGCCTGGCCCGGCGGCCCGGACGAGACCGTGCTCGACGACGAGGACACCTTCACGGGCGACCTGAGCGGCCTCGACTGGACGACCTCGGGGACCTCGCGGGACGGTCAGCTCTGGGCCGTGCAGAACGGCGACGGCCTGCTCTACCACCTGACCCCGGACGGCACGGGCGGCTGGGCGCCGTCGAACGCCGCGGGCACCGACCTGCGCTACGCCGACGGCACGGGCACACCGGACGCCGAGGGCGTGACGGTCACGAGCGACGACCCCGGCGCCGTCTACGTGTCGACCGAGCGGAACAACGACGTGTCGGGCACGAGCCGTCCGTCGGTCCTGCGCTACGCCACGACCGACGGCTCCGAGGGCACCCTGCGGGCCACCGACGAGTGGAACCTCGCCGCGGACTTCCCCGGGCTCGGCGCGAACGCCGGCCTCGAGGGCGTCACCTGGATCCCGGACACCTGGCTCACCGCGCACGGCTTCACCGACGAGCGCACCGGCACCGCCTACGCACCGTCGCGCTACGCCGGACACGGCGAGGGCCTGTTCTTCGTCGGGGTCGAGGGCACCGCGAGCGTGTACGCCTACGCCCTGATGGACGACGGGTCCTCGGCGCGGGTCGCCACGATCGCGACCTCGCTCGCCGTCGTCGCCGACGTGCAGTTCGACCCGACGCTCGATGCGCTCTGGGTGGTCTGCGACGAGGTGTGCTCGGGTCGGACCGCACTGTACGAGGTGACCGACGGGGTCTTCGCCGCATCGACGCTGTACGAGGCGCCGTCGGCAGCCGACCGCACGCTCGCCAACGAGGGCTTCGCGATCTCGGGCGTCTGCACCGACGGGGAGCGCGCGACCTTCTACGCCGACGACAACGACACGGACGGGTTCTCGCTCCGCACGGGGACGTACCCGTGCGAGGGCGGCGACACGGACCCGGGCACGGAGCCGACGCCGACGCCGACTCCGACTCCGACTCCGACCCCGGGCGACGGCGGCACGACGCCGACGCCGGTTCCGACCCCGGGTGGGACGCCCACCGCGGGCCCGACCCCGGGTCCCTCGGCTGCCCCGGTTGTTCCGGTGGCGCCGTCGGGGTCGCTGTTGACGGAGGCGAGTCGTGGTGGGGTGTCGGCTCCGGCGTCGGCTCGTGCGGGGGAGACGATCACGGTGACGGTGGGCACGGCGTCGGCCGGTGACACGGTGAACGTGTGGTTGTTCTCGGAGCCGACGTTGATCGGTACGGCGGTGGTGGCTGCTGACGGGACGGTTCGGGTGACGATCCCGGCGGACACGGTGGCTGGTATGCACCGGTTGGCGGTGACGGCTGCTGACGGGTCGTTGATCGGGTGGACCCCGATCACGATCACCGCTGATGGGCAGCTCGCGTTCACGGGTACTGCGGGGCTCGGTGCCGGTGCGCTGGTGGCGTTCCTGCTGCTCGCGGCGGGTGCGGGTGTGCTGGTCGTGCGTCGCCGACGTCGGACGGTGGCTGCGGAGTAGTCCCCACGCCCCACGGGCGCACTTCGTGAGCAGGAATGGTCGGGTTCGAACAGCGGACCCGACCGTTTCTGCGCACCATGGGTGGTGGGCGCGACCGCGCGACGGACGGGAGGCGCGGTGCGGGGCCGCCCCGCGCCTCCAGGCCGGTGGGTGCGTGCGTTCAGTGCTCGGTGCCGTGCATGGTCTGGGTGTCGTCCTGACCGGGGATGGCGTCCTTCGTGGTCCAGCCGTACCAGCGGCCGTCGATCTCGGTGACCGCGCGACCGTCGCCGCAGGTGACCAGGCCCTTGGTCGGGAGCTCCTCGGGCAGGAAGTCGGCGGTCATCGCCGTGCCGCCGTACGACTCGTCGAGCGGGGTGCAGTCGTCCACGTCGACGCCGTCCTTCGAGGCGAACCCGATGACGTACCCGGGCTGGGAGACGTGGAGGCGGACGTCGATGTCCTTCGCGTCCTCCGGCACCCACTTCGGCATGAAGAACGCCAGGTCCTCGGACTCCCCGGAGCGCGGGGCGTCGGAGTACGCGTCGAAGTGCTTCTGCGGGGTCTTGTTCGGCACGATGTCCTGGATCGCGCTGCAGCCGGCGGTCAGCAGCAGGGCGGACACCGCGGCGGTGGAGGCGAGGGCGATCCGGAGGGTGCGGCGGGCGGTGGTGGGGCGCGTGTCGGTGCTCATGGATCCAGTCTCGCGACGGTCGCGGCGCTGAAACATCACGTGCGCACCCGGAAGCGGTCGGGGGTTAGCCCCACCTGCCGCGCCGTGCCCCCCGTCGGGGATCGGCCCGCGCACCCCGTCACCGTGCCGCAGTAGCGTCGGGGCATGCAGCAGGAGATCCTCCGGTACACCGCCTTCGCCGCCGAACCGGGCGGTGGCAACCCCGCCGGGCTCGTGCTCGACGCGGCCGGGCTGTCCGACGACCAGATGTTCGCGATCGCCCGACAGGTCGGGTACCCCGAGACCGCCTTCGTCGTCGGTTCGACGGCGACCGGGCCGCGGGTCCGCTACTTCTCGCCGAGCGCCGAGGTCCCGTTCTGCGGGCACGCCACCGTCGCACTGGCCGTCGCGTTGGCCGAGCGCGAAGGGACGGGCCGCCGGGTGTTCACGACCCTGGCCGGCGAAGTCGCCCTCGATGCGATCGTCGGTGCGGACGGCGCGGTGCAGGTCGCGATGACGAGCGTCGAGCCGGCCACACGGGACCTCGACCCGGCCCTGCTGGCGCGGCTGTTCGACCTGCTCGGACTCGAGGCGGCGGACATCGCTCCGGGGTTCCCGGTGCTGGAGTCCTTCGCCGGCAACTGGCACCCGGTCCTCGTGCTGCACGACCGCGAGCTGTTCCACCAGTTCCGGTTCGCGCCGGGGCCCCTCGCCGAGCTCAAACGCGAGGCCGGATGGGCGGGGACCGTCACGGTGCTGCACCGCACCGGTGACCGGGAGTACGAGGCGCGCAACCTGTTCCCCGCCGGGCGCATCACCGAGGACCCGGCGACGGGATCGGCTGCGGCGTCGACCGGGGCGTACCTGCGGCAGATCGGTGCAGCGCAGCCGGGCGACCGCATCACGATCCGGCAGGGGCGGCACGTCGGGCGTCCGAGTCTGCTGCTCGTGGACGTCCCCGAGGCCGGCGGGATCACGGTGACGGGGAGCGCGACGCCGATCTCCTGACGGACGTTCCTTCCCAGAACGCATGCGTTGGGAAGCGGAATCGGGCGTACCTGGTCGAAACTTCCGACCCGGTACGCCCGATTTCACCCGGTACGCCCGATTCCGCCGGCGCCCTCCCCCAGAAACTCCTTGACACGGTTAAGTCAATACGGTGGACTAATCCTGCGCGCGGGCGATGGTGCCCGCGGACATCACCCGTGCAAAGGAGCACCGATGAAACGCACCCGCATCATCGCCGGACTCGCAGCTGTGGCCGTGGCCGCAGTCGGTCTGGCTGGCTGCTCGAGCTCGGGGTCCGCCTCGAGCGACACGATCAAGATCGCGTACCAGAAGTTCGGCGCCTTCCAGCAGCTCGACGCCCAGATGAAGGTCGTCAAGAAGCAGTACGAGAAGGACAACCCCGGCAAGAAGGTCACCCTCGTGCCCATCCAGGCGCAGGGCAACGACTACTACACGAAGCTCGCGCTCATGAACAAGGCGCCGGCCACCGCCCCGGACGTCATGTACGAGGACACGTTCCTCGTCAAGGCCGATGCCGAGGCGGGCTACCTGCTGCCACTCGACAAGTACACGGACAAGTGGGACGAGTGGGACCAGTTCTTCGACAACGCCAAGCAGGCCGGGCAGGGTGACGACGGCAAGATCTACGGCGTCCCGATGGGCACCGACACCCGAGCCCTCTGGTACAACAAGGACATCTTCAAGAAGGCCGGGCTCGAGGTCCCGTGGAAGCCGAAGACGTGGGACGACGTGCTCGCGGCGGCGAAGACCATCAAGGACAAGCAGCCCGACGTCATCCCGTTCAACATCTACTCGGGCAAGGCGCAGGGCGAGGCCTCGACCATGCAGGGCTTCGAGATGCTCCTGTACGGCGCCGACGGCTCCGGCAACACCCTGTACAAGGACAAGAAGTGGGTCACCGGCTCGAAGCAGTTCGAGGACTCGCTCAAGTTCGTGAAGGACGTCTACCAGGGCGGCCTCGGCCCGACACCGCAGCAGGCGCTCGACACGAACGTCGGCACGACCATCGCCCAGACGTGGCTGCCGAAGGGCAAGCTCGCGATCGACCTGGACGGTTCGTGGCAGTCCGGCACGTGGCTGAAGTCCGGCACAGCGCCGTGGCCCGAGTGGAACGACGTGATGGGCCAGGCACCCATGCCGACCCAGAACGGGCAGGCTCCCGGCTACAACTCGATGTCCGGCGGATGGACCCTGGCGGTCGGCGCGAAGTCGAAGAACCCGCAGGCGGCGTTCGACTTCATCACGAGCTTCCTCGACAAGGACGGTTCGCTGCAGTACGACACCGAGAACAGTCAGATCGCCGTCCGCAAGGACGTCGCGGACGACACGGCCTACACGGCGGCGAACCCGACGTTCAAGTTCTTCTCGGGGCTGGTGGAGAACACCAACTTCCGCCCGGCGACGAGTGACTACTCGCAGGTGTCCAACGCGATCCAGGTCGCGATGGAAGCGGTCATGACGGGTCAGCAGTCGCCGAAGGACGCGGCTGCCGCCTACGACAAGGCCGTCACGCAGGTGGTCGGCAAGGAGAACACCGTCTCCGCTGGTTGACGGACGTCACCCACTGACGGACTGGAGGCGCGGGGCGGTCCCGCACCGCGCCTCCCGTCCGCTCTTCCCCACCTTCGGAACCCCTCCGCACCCGGAAGGCACCCATCGTGTCCAGCACCCCCCTCGCGCCGACGCTGTCGGCGCCCGGTGCGCCGAAGCGCACCGATCCACCCGTGCCGCGCAAGCGGCGACCACTGCGGAACGTCGGACGAGCGGTTCCGCTCATCCCCGCTCTGGTCCTCCTCGTCATCTTCCTGCTCGGCCCCGTCATCTCCTCGTTCTACGGGTCGTTCACCAACTCGGCGCTGACCGGTGCCAGCGCGGCCGACCAGCAGTTCGTCGGGTTCCAGAACTACGTCGAGCTGTTCCAGGACCCGGACTTCCCGAAGTCCGTCATCCTGACCGTCGTCTTCCTGCTGGCCTCGGCCGTGGTGGGACAGAACGTGCTCGGCCTCGGGCTGGCCCTGCTGATGCGCTCGGCGAACAAGGCCGTCCGGGCGATCGTCGGCACCTTCGTGGTCGCCGCGTGGGTCCTGCCGGAGATCGTGGCGTCCTTCGCGGCGTACGCGTTCTTCAACGACGAGGGGACGCTCAACACGTTCCTCGCATCGATCGGGATCACCGGCGCGAACTGGCTCTACACGTACCCGATGCTCGCCGTGATCCTGGCGAACATCTGGCGCGGCACCGCGTTCTCGATGCTCGTCTACTCGGCCGCCGTGCAGGAGGTCCCCGAGGAGATCACCGAGTCCGCCGAGGTCGACGGAGCCACCGGCTGGCAGCGGCTCGTCTACATCACGCTCCCGGTGATCCGCCGGAGCATCTCGACGAACCTCATGCTCACGACGCTGCAGACCCTGTCAGTCTTCACGCTGATCTTCGTGATGACCGGCGGCGGTCCGGGCACGAACTCGTCGACCCTGCCGATCCTGGCGTACCAGGAGGCGTTCAAGTTCTCGCAGCTCGGCTTCGGGACCGCGATCGCGACCATCCTGCTCGTGGTGGGGGCGGTCTTCTCGATCATCTACATCCGGGCCCTCAAGCCGGAGGTGGACTGATGGCCATGACCGCCCCGTCCCTCGACCAGACCACGACCCGCTCGGTGACCGCACCGGGGTCGATGCACATGACCTCACCGCGTGGCCGCACGATGCGGTGGGTGTCGAACACCGTGCTGCTCGTCATCGCGGTGTGCTTCGCGGTGCCGCTGCTCTGGCTCGTGCTCGCGTCGTTCGACACCCAGGCGTCGCTGTCGGTGAAGCTGCCCTCGCAGTTCACCCTCGACAACTTCGCGAAGGTGCTCACCCCCGAGCTGTCGTTCATCCCGCTCGCGAACAGCCTGCTGCTCTCCGGCGGCACCGCGGTCGTCACCGTGGTGTTCGCCCTGCTCGCCGCGTACCCGCTGTCCCGGTACAAGATGCGGGTCAACAAGCCGTTCCTGTACAGCATCCTGTTCGGCACCGGTCTGCCGATCACCGCGATGATGGTGCCCGTCTACGCGCTGTTCGTGTCGCTCAACCTGATCGACAACGTGTGGGGCTGCATCTTCTTCCTCGCCGCCACGTCGCTGCCGATGGCGATCTGGATGGCGAAGAACTTCATGGACTCGGTGCCGATCTCGCTGGAAGAGGCGGCGTGGACCGACGGCGCCTCGATGCTCACCACCCTGACCCGCATCGTGATCCCGCTCATGCGTCCGGGCATCGCGGTCGTCTTCATCTTCGTGTTCATCCAGGCGTGGGGGAACTTCTTCGTCCCGTTCGTCCTGCTGCTCTCGCCCGAGAAGGTGCCCGCCGCGGTGAGCATCTTCAACTTCTTCGGGCAGAACGGGGCGGTGGCGTACGGCCAGCTCGCCGCGTTCTCGATCGTCTACTCCGTGCCCGTCATCGCCCTCTACGTGATCGTGTCCCGAGGCCTCGGCGGCGGCAACGCCCTCGCCGGCGGCATCAAGGGCTGACGCCGGCCCCCACCCTTGCAAGACACCGGTGTTCGCGCGTCGAACACCCGCGAACCGCGGTTCGATCCGCGAACACCGGTGTTCCGCGAACCAGAAAGGAAGCACATGCACCAGGACGAACCGCTCGTCGAGGCCCGGATCGCCCGCCTCGTGCGCGACCGCGTCGACCCCGCCGTCCTCCGTCGCTCGGCGCCGGTGACGATCGAGGCGTGGGAGGTGCCGGACGAACCGGTGCCGTTCGACGCCGCCGTGGGCGAGACGTACACACCGTTCACGGTGGGGTCGCACTGGGGCGGACGCCCGTGGGGCACGACGTGGTTCCGGGTGACCGGGACCGTGCCGGCGGACTTCGGCACCGCGCCGGGGACCACCGCCGAGCTCCTCGTCGACCTCGGGTTCACTAAGCGGCAGCCCGGCTTCCAGGCCGAGGGACTCGCGTTCCGCGCCGACGGCTCCACGATCAAGGCGATCGAGCCGCGGAACGACACCGTGCCGCTCGAGGTCGGCCCGGGAGAGTCCTTCGAGCTCTGGATCGAGGCCGGGGCGAACCCGGACATCGGCGGCGACTCGTTCCAGGGTGCGACGCCGCTCGGCTCGCGCTCCACCGCCGGCGACGACCCGATCTACCGCCTGAAGGCCCTCGAGGTCGTCGAGCGCGACGACACCGTGTGGGAACTGCAGCAGGACCTCTGGGTGCTGCGCGGGCTGATGGCCGAGCTCCCCACCGACGGCACCCGCGGCGCCGACATCCTGCGGGCACTCGAACGCGCCGCCGACGCCCTGGACCCGGACGACGTCGCCGGCACCGCCGCGGACGCCCGTCAGGTCCTGGCGCCCGTGCTCGCCGTCCCCGCCAGCCCCGCCGCCCACCGCGCGATCGCGGTCGGGCACGCTCACATCGACTCCGCCTGGCTGTGGCCCGTGCGCGAGACGAAGCGCAAGTGCGCGCGGACGTTCTCGAACGTGCTCGACCTGATGGACCGCGACCCCGACTTCACCTTCGCCTGCTCGTCCGCGCAGCAGTACGCGTGGATCCGTGACGAGTACCCGTCCATCTGGACCCGCATCAAGCAGCGCGTCGCCGAGGGCCGGTGGATCCCGGTCGGCGGCATGTGGGTCGAGTCGGACACCAACCTGCCCGGCGGCGAGGCCCTGGCCCGCCAGTTCGTCGCCGGCAAGCGCTTCTTCCTCGAGGAGTTCGGCATCGACACCCCCGAGGCCTGGCTCCCCGACTCGTTCGGCTACTCGGGCGCCCTGCCGCAGATCGTCCGCGCCGCCGGGTCGAAGTGGTTCGTCACCCAGAAGCCGTCGTGGAACGAGACGAACGTCATCCCGCACACCTCGTTCCACTGGGAGGGCATCGACGGCTCGCGCGTCCTGACGCACCTGCCCCCGGCCGACACCTACAACTCCGACGTCTCGCCCGCCGACCTGCGCCGCGGCGAACGGAACAACAAGGAACGCGGCACCGCGAACACCTCGATGCTCCTGTACGGCTTCGGCGACGGCGGCGGCGGTCCCACCCGCGAGATGGTCGGCGCCGCACACCGCCAGCACGACCTCGACGGGTCGCCACACGTCACACTCGGCACGCCGGCGCAGGTGTTCGAGCAGCTCGAAGCCGAGCTGCCGACGCCGGGGGTCTGGTCGGGGGAGATGTACCTCGAGTTCCACCGCGGCACCTACACGTCGCAGATCCGCACGAAGCAGGGCAACCGCCGCTCCGAGCACCTGCTGCGCGAAGCCGAGCTCTGGGCAGCGACGGCGGCGGTCCGGCTCGGCAGCGAGTACCCGTACGCCGAACTCGAGGACGCCTGGCACACCGTCCTGCTGCAGCAGTTCCACGACATCCTGCCCGGGTCCTCGATCGCGTGGGTGTACGAGAACGCCGAGGAGCAGTACGCCCGGGTCGCCGAGGTGCTCGAGGGGCTGATCGGCAGCGCGACGACGGCGCTCGCGGGCAGCGCGCCGACGGCGCTCGCCGGCGCCGCGTCGGTCGTGCGCTTCAACGCCTCGCCGGTCGCGGCAGGGGACGTGACCGCCCTGGCAGGTTCGGTCGTCCACGCGCCGCGACCCGTGCCTCCCGTCCGGAGCGGCGACCGCTTCGTCTTCGACACCGGCGTCGTCACCGCGACCATCGACGCCGCCGGCCACGTCGTCTCGTTCGTCGACCACGCCACCGGACGCGACGCGATCGCGCCCGGCGCCGCGGCGGCGGAGTACACGGTGTTCCGCGACACCCCGAACCAGTGGGAGGCGTGGGACATCGACCGCGCGTACCAGCGCAACGGCACGGTGCTGTCGGCGTCGTCCGTCTCGGTCGACGGCTCCTCGCTCGTGGTGGAACGGTCCTTCGGATCGTCGACGCTCACCACGCGCTACTCCGCCGTGCAGGGCGAACCGGAGCTGACCGTCGAGACCGAGGTCGACTGGCACGAGCACCAGAAGCTGCTGAAGCTCGCGTTCCCCATCGACGTGCTCGCGTCGTCGGCCTCGAGCGAGATCCAGTTCGGGCACATCGACCGGCCGACGCACCAGAACACCTCGTGGGACCACGCCCGGTTCGAGACCTCGGCACACCGCTGGGTGCACGTCGCGGAGCCCGGGTTCGGCGTCGCCGTGGCGAACGACTCGACCTACGGCCACGACATCACGCGCGAGACCCGGCCCGACGGCGGGATCACCACGCTCGTGCGGGAGTCGCTGCTGCGCGGGCCGACGTTCCCGGACCCGAACGCCGACCAGGGGCACCACGTGTTCCGGACGGTGCTGCGGATCGGGGCCTCGGTGCTCGACGCCGCCGACTCCGGGTACCGGCTGAACCTGCCGGTACGGAGCGTCCCCGGGTCGGCCGAGGTCGCGCCGCTCGTCACGGTGTCGTCGCCGCAGGTGTTCGTCGAGGCCGTCAAGCTCGCCGAGGACCGCTCCGGAGACGTCGTCGTGCGACTGTACGAGGGACTCGGCGGCCGGGCGTCGGACGTCGGGGTCTCCTTCGGGTTCGACGTCGAGTCGGTGTCGCAGGTCGACCTGCTCGAGCGGGCCCTGGAGCGCTCGTGGTCGGCCGGGGAGCCGGTCGTACTGACCCTGCGGCCGTTCGAGATCGTGACGCTGCGCGTGCGTCGGGCCTGAGGCAGCGGGCCCGGCGTTCGGTCGGGGAGAGACCGCGGCGCCGGACGGGACACGGGTGCGTTCCGTTCGGCGTCGTGTTGCGCGGGGGCGGCGGCCTGGTCGAATCGGGCGTACCTGGTCGAATCGGGCGTACCTGGTCGGAACTTCCGGCCAGGTACGCCCGGTTCCGCTTGGCATCGCGGCCGTTCTGGGAAGGAACGTCTCCCCTCCACAACCGCCCAGGCCTGGAGGCCCGTCCACAGTTCCCGACATCGGCCCCAGGAGCGGGTGGCTGAGCGGGCATCGTCACGTGCATGAACGAGTCGCTGCCCATCCTCCGAGCCTCCGCCATGCACGAGGCCGGCCTCGATGCCACCACCCTGCGCCGCCGGACCCGGACCCAGGGTGTCGGCCGCCTGGTCCGGGTCGGACCGAACGCCTTCGTCGACGGCGCCGCGTGGGACGCCGCCGGGCCTCGTCAGCGGTACGTCACCCGGGTCTTCGCGCGGCTCGGACGGCTCGGCACGCGGGCGACGGCCTCGCACCTGTCCGCGGCGGCCCTGCACGGTCTCCCGGCGCTCGGCGGGTGGGACGTCCCGGTGCACGCGACGGTGCCGGAGTCGATGTACCGGGGCAGGAGCGCCGAGCTGGTCCTGCACACGAGACCCGTCGGCCGGGCCGAACGGATCACGGTCGGTGCGATCGCCGTCACCTCCGTGCCCCGGACCGTCGTCGACATCGCGATGTCCGGCGACCTGCGGGCCGGCGTCGTCATCGCGGACGCCGCGCTGCGACGTGGGTTCGACGACGCCGACCTCCGACGAGCGGTTCCTCCGAAGGCCCGCGCCCGAGCCCTGGCGCAGCAGGTGCTCGACCTGGCCGACGGTCGGTCCGGGTCGCCGGCCGAGTCGCTCGCTCGGGTCGTGTTCCGGGAGCTCGGACTGCCTGCGCCGGTGCTGCAGCAGGAGTTCGTCGTGGACGGCCGTCGGTCCGCGGTCGACTTCTGGTTCCCGGACCACGGGGTCGTCGTCGAGATCGACGGACGGGCCAAGTACTCCCAGGAGCGCTACCTGGGCGGCCGGAGCCCGACCGAGGTGTTCCTCGACGAGAAGCGGCGGCACGGTCGGTTGCTCACCGTGCCGGGTGTCCGGACGATCATCCGGCTCGAGTGGCGAGACCTCTTCGACCTCGAAGCGCTGGCACTGCGACTCCGGGCGGCGGGGCTCCCGTGCGCGGTCCGCCCGGTCCGGAGCGCTCGGCACCGCGCGGGGTGACCGTGCGGCGCCGCGCGGGTGACCCTCCGGCACCGCACGGGGTGGCCGTTCGGCACCGGTGAACCGGCACAGCACGCTCTGGCTAGCGTGGCGGCATGGCAGTGCAGGAGATCTGGCTCGTCCGTCACGGCGAATCGGTCGCGAACGTCGCGGCGGCTCGGGCCGAAGCAGCGGGCGACGACGTCATCGACGTCGAGTTCCGGGACGCCGACGTCCCGCTCAGCCCGCTCGGCACCGATCAGTCCCGGGCCCTCGGGCAGGAGCTCGCCGACCGCGGGATCGACGACGTCCCCGTCGCGCTGTGGGTGTCGCCGTACCTCCGCGCACAACAGACCATCGCGATCGCGCTCGAGGCAGCCGGCCTCGCCGAACCCGAGAAGCGGGTGGACGAGCGGCTGCGCGACCGCGAACTCGGCGTCCTCGACCTGCTGACCCTGCAGGGCGTCCGCAACCGGTACCCGGACGAGGAACGCCGCCGGCAGTGGCTCGGCAAGTACTACCACCGGCCGGCGGGCGGGGAGTCGTGGGCCGATGTGATGCTCCGGCTCCGGTCGCTCCTCGGCGACGTCGAGCGGGTCGACGGCGCCGAGCGCCTGGTGATCGCCGCGCACGACGCCGTGGTGATGCTCGCCGTCGCGGTGTGCCTCGACCTCGACGAGCCGGCGCTCATGGAGTTCGCCCGGACCCACGCCGTCGCCAACGCCTCCCTCACCCGACTCCGTCGCGACGACGCCGGATCGCCGTGGGTGCTCGAGGAGTTCTCCTCCGTCGGGCACCTGGACGACGACGAGGTCACCCAGCACACCGGCCGGAAGGACGACGAGCATGTCCACTGAACCCGTCACCCCGAACTTCCTGCGGGACTGGCCACTGCCCGAACCCGGTGCCGGCAAGTACGGCCGCGGGCAGGTGCTCATCGTCGGCGGCGCCGCTCGGACCCCGGGCGCAGCGATGCTCTCCGCGCTCGCCGCACTCCGGGTGGGCGCCGGTCGTCTCACCCTGGCGGTCGGCCGGAGCGTGGCGAACGAGGTCGCGGTCGCGGTGCCCGAGTCCGGGGTCGAACCCCTCGACGAGGACCAGGACGGGCACATCGCCGTCGGCGCGATCGAGGGCATCGCGGACAGCGCGTCGAGTGCCGACGCCGTGTTGGTCGGGCCGGGGCTCGACGAGCCGGACGGTTCGCGTGACCTCGTGGCCGGACTCGCCGACGTCGTCGGTCCGCACACCACCGTCGTGCTCGACGCCTTCGCCCTCGGGGTGGCCGCCGACGTGCGGGACCGCCTGGAGCCGCTGCGTGGACGGCTCGTGATGACGCCGAACTCCGGCGAGGCCGAGCGCCTGCTCGGGCGTGAGTGCAGCGACGACGACGTGGCCGACGCCGTGGCGATCGCGAACCGCTTCGGTGCGGTCGTGGCCCTCGGCGACGCCATCGCCACACCGCAGGGTCGGGCGTGGCTCAAGGGCACCGGCTCCGGCGGTCTCGGCACGAGCGGCAGTGGGGACGTGCTGTCCGGTGCGGTCACCGGCCTGCTCGCCCGCGGCGCCGATCCGGCACAGGCCGTGGCGTGGGCGTCCTACGTGCACGCTGCCGCAGGCGACCGACTCGCGGTGCAGGTCGGGCCGCTCGGGTACCTGGCGAGCGAACTCGTGACCGAGATCCCGCGGGTCCTGGTCGAGCTCGGAGCCTGAGCCCGCCCGTTCTTTCCCAGAACGCCCGCGATACCTGGTGCTTCCGGGCATACCTGGCGAGAACTTCCGACCAGGTACGCCCGAAACGACCAGGTACGCCCGAAACGACCTGGCCGCCCAACCCCCCAGCCCGCCCCCCCCGCTCCGCACCACTACCCCCGCAGGGCCTCCACGGCCTTCTCGATCCGCCGGGCCCGGGTCTCCGGCGCCTTCGCCTGCGTGACCGGGTCGGCGAGCGCCCGCTGCCGCGAGTTCGACAGGGCGTCGAACGCCGCACGCACGCCGGCCTCCTGCAGCGCGGCCGCCAGGTCCTCCGGCAGGTCGACGGTCCGGGGCAGGGTGTCGACCTCGAGTGCGACCTCGACGGTGTCCCCTGCGGCGATCCCGGCGGCCTCACGGTGTGCGGCCGACAGCGGCACCAGGAACTGCTCGTCCATGACCCCGACGGTGGAGCGGTAGGTGTAGCCCCGGTTGATCGTGACGACCACCGCGGGGCGCTTGCCGGATCCGAGCGCCTCGATGACGGACTCCGGGACGGGGAGTCCGGTCGCCGTCTTCCGTGCTTGCAGGACCGTCGTCGTGAACCGCATCCGTGCCTCCAGGCCTGATGTGGGCGCGACCATGCGCCCAGATCGAGCAAAGCGTACAGCCGCACCCGCTGTTCCGCCGCCGTTCACCACCGGAGCACGGGCCGGAAACCGGCCGCGTCCACGATCGACCAGAACCCGGACCCCCGGTCACCTCAGCACCTTCCCCCACCCGAAAGGCCCACCCGTGCAGCACAAGCGCACCCTGGCCGGCATCGCGCTGGCCGCCGCAGCGATCGTCACCCTCGCCGGATGCTCGGCGACGAGCTCCGCGAGCGCCGGCTCCGACGGCGACGCCGACTGGAAGACCGCCACCAGCGCCCAGTCCGCCGGCGGCATGGACGCCCTCGTCAAGGCCGCCAAGGCCGAGGGCCAGCTGAACGTCATCGCGCTGCCGCCGTCGTGGGCCAACTACGGCAAGATCATCGACGGCTTCACCAAGAAGTACGGCATCAAGATCAACTCCGCGAACCCGAACGGCTCGAGCGCCGACGAGGTCGCCGCCGTGAAGTCGCAGAAGGGCCAGTCCACCGCGCCCGACGTGCTCGACCTCGGCAACGCGGTGCTGCAGGAGAACCTCGACCTGCTCACCGACTACAAGGTCGCGAACTGGGACGACATCCCCACCGACCTGAAGGAGAAGGACGGCGCGTGGACGCGTGACTACACCGGCCTGATGTCGATCGGGTACGACTCGTCGAAGATCTCCGACGCCCCGAAGGACCTGCAGGACCTGCTCGGCAGCGAGTACAAGGGCAAGGTCTCGATCGCGGGTGACCCGACGCAGGCCAACCAGGCAGCATCGGCCGTCTACCTGGCGGCGCTCGAGAACGGTGGCTCGGCCGACGACATCACGAAGGGCGTCGACTACTTCGGCGACCTGAAGAAGGCCGGCAACTTCCAGAACGTGCTGCCGACGCAGGCCACGGTCGCCTCGGGTGAGACCCCCGTGGTCATCCAGTGGTCGTACAACAACCTGGCGTGGGGACCGGCAGCGGGCGCGAGTGGCAACAAGGACTGGAAGACCGTCGTCCCGAAGGGGCAGGCGCTCGGCTCGTACTACTCGCAGGCCATCACCAAGGACGCCCCGCACCCCGCGGCCGCCCGCCTGTGGCAGGAGTACATCGCCAGCCCGGAGGCCCAGAACCTGTACCTGCAGGCCGGTGCCTTCCCCGCCACCCTGTCGGCGATGGAGAAGTCCGGCAAGGTCGACCAGGACGCCCTCGACGCTGCCGGTGGCGCGCCGAAGGACTACGTCGAGCTGACCGACGCGCAGGTCGCCGACGCCGCGACGGTGCTCAAGGCCAAGTGGTCCTCGACGATGGGGTCCTGAGCAGCATGACCACCGCATCGGCAGACGCGCCCGCGACGAGCGCTCCGAGCACCGTGCGCCCGGCGTCCGCGCCCGCCGATGCCGTCCGTCGCGGCGCCGGACCCCGTGTCCGGCGCCGCGTCGGTCTCGCCTGGCTGGGGCTGACCCCCTTCGCCGCCTACGTCCTGCTGTTCCTCGCCGTCCCCGCCGTGATCGCGATCGGAAGCGGCTTCTTCGACGGCTCCGGAGCGTTCACGTTCGCGAACCTCGCGGCCTTCGCCGACCCGTCCGTGCTGCGGGCGTTCGGCGGGTCGTTCGGCCTGTCCGCCGCCTCCGCGGTCATCGGAGCCGTGCTCGGCGCGGTCGTCTGCTGGGCGCTCTCGGCACTGCGGCCGGACGGGCTGGTCCGGTCGATGATCGACTCGGCGGCGAGCGTCCTCGCCCAGTTCGGCGGCGTCATGCTCGCGTTCGCGTTCATCGCCACGATCGGCGTGCAGGGACTCGTCACGACGTGGTTGGTCACGGTCTTCCACGTCGACCTCAACGCGGACGGCGCCTTCCTGTACACCGTGCCCGGGCTCGTCATCCCCTACGTCTACTTCCAGGTGCCGCTCATGGTCCTCACGTTCATGCCCGCACTCGAGGGCGTCAAGGCCCAGTGGGGCGAGGCCGCCGCGACCCTCGGCGCCTCGCGCCTGACGTACTGGCGCCGCATCGCGTTGCCGGTCCTGGCGCCGGCGTTCTGGGGGTCGCTCCTGCTGCTCTTCGCGAACGGCTTCTCGTCGTTCGCCACCGCCGCGGCCCTCATCTCGCAGGGCGGCATCGTGCCGCTCACGATCCGCACGCAGCTCACCAGCGAGACGCTCGTCGGCCTGCAGAACGTCGCCGGGGTGCTCGCGTTCGGCATGGTCGTCGTGATGGCGGTCGTGATGGGCGCCTACTCGCTGCTGCAGCGCCGAGCCGCCAGGTGGCAGCGATGAGCGCGGCGGCGCCGGTCCGCCCGGTGCGTCCGGCGCAGCCGGTTCGGCTCGGAGGCCCGTCCCGCGTCCGCCGCTTCGGCACGGCCCCGTCCCGTGGTGCGGCAGTGACCGTGCTCACCGTGATCGGGCTGCTGTTCGCCGTCCCGCTGGTCGCCCTGCTGCAGTTCACGTTCCGGCAGGGCACCGACGGCGGCCTGACCTTCGCGCACTGGGCAGCGATCGGCGACCCGGCCAACGCGTTCACCTACCAGCCCGTGTTCGACGGGCTCGGGGCGTCGCTGCTCATCGCCGTGATCACCGTCGGGATCGTGCTGCTCGTGCTGCTGCCCGCCCAGATCATCACCGCGCTCCGCTACCCGAGGCTCCGACGCATCCTGGAGTTCGTCTGCATCGTGCCGATCACCGTGCCGGTCGTGGTGCTCGTCGTCGGGTTCATCCCCGTGTACCAGGTCGTCTCGCAGGTCTTCGGCTCCGGCGCCTGGACGCTGGCGTTCGCGATCGGCATCGTCACGCTGCCGTTCGCGTTCCGCCCGATCGCCGCCGCCATCACCGCGATGGACCTGATCGTCCTGTCCGAGGCCGCCCGCTCACTCGGTGCCTCGTGGTGGACCGTCACCTGGCGCGTGCTCCTGCCGAACCTGCGCCGGGGCATCACCGCCGCGTGCTTCCTCACGATCACCGTGGTCCTCGGCGAGTACACCCTCGCCGCGTTCCTCTCCCGCAGCACGTTCCAGACCGGGCTCGTGCTCGTGCAGGGGACCGACCCGTACGTCGCCGCGATCTTCTCGGTCGCCGCGCTGGTGTTCGGCTTCGTGCTGCTCGTCCTCATCGGCCGCATCGGGACCCGTCGCACGGGCCGGGTCCGCCGCACCCGCACCCGCACCCGCACCCGCACCACCCGTCGTCCCCGCACCCAGGAGTCCGCATGACCGTCACCGCTCCGGCAGCCCCGGCGTCCCTCGCCACCACCGGTGCCGTCGTCGAACTCCACGCCGTCGAGAAGCACTACGGCGCACACCGGGCGCTCGCGGGGCTGTCCCTCCGTGTCGAGCCGGGGGAGTTCGTGTCGCTGCTCGGCCCGTCCGGCTGCGGCAAGACGACGGCGCTCCGGGCGCTCGCGGGCCTCGAGGCGATCGACGCCGGCTCGATCCGCATCGACGGCCAGGACGTCGCCGACACCCCGGTCAACAAACGCGACATCGGCATGGTGTTCCAGCAGTACTCGCTGTTCCCGCACATGACGGTCCGGCAGAACGTCGCCTTCGGCCTCGAGATGCGCCGGGTCCCCGCCGCCGAGCGCAGGAGCCGCGTGGTCGAGGCCCTCGACATGGTCCACCTCGGCGAGTTCGCCGAGCGCTACCCGCACCAGCTCTCCGGCGGGCAGCAGCAGCGCGTCGCCCTGGCCCGTGCCCTGGTCACCCGCCCCCGGGTGCTCCTGCTCGACGAGCCGCTGTCGGCCCTGGACGCGAAGGTCCGGGTCTCGCTGCGCGACGAGATCCGCCGCATCCAGAGCGACCTCGGCATCACCACGGTGTTCGTGACGCACGACCAGGAGGAAGCGCTCGCCGTCTCCGATCGGATCGCCGTGATGCAGGCGGGCGACATCGAGCAGATCGGCACGCCCGAAGAGCTCTACCGCACCCCGTCGTCGGCCTTCACGGCGGACTTCGTCGGCCAGTCGAACCGGCTGCAGGGCGACCTGCGCGGGGGCGACGTCTTCGTGTACGGATTCCGGGTACCGGCGCTCGACTCCTCGGCTCCGGACGGCCCGGTGCTCGCCTACGTCCGGCCGGAGGACATCGCCTTCGCCCCCGAGGGCATCACCGGCACCGTCGTCACCTCGAGCTTCCTCGGGTCGATCCGCCGCACCACCGTCCGCCTGGACGACGACACCGTCGTGACCGTCCAGCACGAGGTCGGCGACCGCCGGGCCACCGGTGACCCCGTCGCCGTGCGCCTGCTCGGCGCACCCGTGGCGGTCGCGCCGCTCGCGTAGTCGCGACGACGTCTCGCGCTGAGCGACAGTCCACGCGCGACCAGATGCGTGGACTGTCGCTGTGCCCGAAACGTCGGGGGACGCGGACGGGAGGCCCGTGGCGGCCTGGCACCGCGCCTCCAGGCCGGTGGGGTCAGCGCTGGAAGCGCGCCTCGCGCTCGTCCGCCAGCCCGGCCTCGACGCGTGCCCGCATGTTCTCGGACATGTCGGGCAGGGCGTCGAGCCGAGCCCAGAACGCCTCGGTGTTCTCGCCGTCGGCGGGGTTCGGCGTCCCGGAGACGTACCGACAGGCGAAGACCAGGTCGAGGTACTGCGACCGGTCGCCGTTCGGGTAGGTCATCTCGGGCAGCACCTGCACCCAGGCCAGGCGTTCGGCGACGGCGACGACGTCGGCTTCCTCGAGGACCTCGCGTTCGGCGGCGACGGCGGGTTCCTCGCCCGGGTCGACGATCCCGGTGACCGGCGTGTACGCGCCCGTGTCGGCCCGTCGCACCACGAGCAGTTCGCGCTCGGCGCCGGAGCCGCGCGTCACGATCGCGCTCACGCCCGACAGCCAGAGCGGCGCCGTGCCGATCTTCTCGCGCAGGGACAGGACGAAGTCGGGGGTCGGCATGCCTCCACGCTACCCACACGACCCCTGTCGCAGACTGGTCATGACCAGTAGGCTGGGCGTGTGGAGATCATCATCCTGCCCACGCCGGACGAGGTCGGTCGCGTCGCCGCGGCCAAGATCGCGTCCGTCGTCGCCAAGAAGCCGTCCGCCGTCATCGGTCTCGCCACCGGATCCAGCCCGCAGGGCATCTACACCGACCTGCAGCGCCGGGTGCAGTCGGGCGAGATCTCGTTCGCCGAGGCCCGTGGGTTCGCCCTCGACGAGTACGTCGGCATCCCGCTCGAGCACCCCGAGTCGTACGCTGCCGTGATCGCCCGCGACGTCGTGGCGCCCCTCGGCTTCGACGCGTCGCGCGTGCGGGTGCCGGACGGCCGTGCCGCCGACCTGGAGTTCGCGGCCAAGGAGTACGACGCCGCGATCCGTGCCGCGGGCGGGATAGACGTGCAGATCCTCGGCATCGGGGCCAACGGCCACATCGGGTTCAACGAGCCGACGTCGTCGTTCGCCTCGCGCACCCGCATCAAGACCCTCGCGCCGTCGACCCGAGACGCCAACGCGCGCTTCTTCGACTCGCCCGAGCAGGTCCCGACGCACTGCATGACGCAGGGGCTCGGCACCATCCTCGAGGCCCGTGAGCTCGTCCTCGTCGCCCAGGGCCCGTCGAAGGCGGCGGCCGTCGCCGCTGCGGTCGAGGGGCCGCTCAGCTCCTTCGTGCCCGGTTCGGCCCTGCAGCTGCACGAGCACGCGACCGTCGTCGTCGACGAGGAAGCCGCCGCCGGGCTGCAGCTCGCCGACTACTACCGCTACACGTACGCGAACAAGCCGGCCTGGCAGCGGTTCGAGTAGGCGGCTGGCGTCTTGCTGCGGTAGACGCCGGCGTCTTGCTCAGACGCCGCCCGAGCGCCGACACGCCGCCGAATTCGGGGGCGTGTCGACGATTGCGGGGCGTCGCACGCGCACGCCGGCGTCTTCCGGCCCGGCCAGGTCCGGTGTCAGGCGCGCGCGGCTGCGGCGAGGCGGCTGAGCCCCTCGTCGAGGGTCTCAGCCGAGCACCCGAAGTTCAGCCGCGCGAAGCCCCGGCCCTGCCGTCCGAACGCCGGGCCGGAGCCGAGCGCCACCTTCGCCCGGTCGACGAGCTCCGCCGCGGGGTCGTCGCCCCACGGCAGCGCCCGCAGGTCGAGCCACGCCAGGTACGACGCCTGCGGCTGCCGGTACTCGGCGCCGGGCAGCACGTCGCCGATCCGCTCGGCCAGGGTGCGCCGGTTCGCCGCGAGCTCGGTGAGCAGTGACGCCAGCCACGGCTCGCCCTCGCTGAAGGCCGCGACGCTCGCGGTGTAGCCGAGGATGCCGGTGCGCTCGACGACCTCGGTCGGCAGGCCGTCGAACCAGGCGCGGGCCCGCTCCGAGGCGCCGATCATCATCGCGCACTTCGTGCCGGCGAGGTTCCAGGCCTTGCTCGCACTCGTCAGGGCGACCCCGAGCGATGCGGCCTCGGGGCAGGACTCCAGGAACGGCGTGAACACCGCGTCGGCGTGCACGAGCGGCGCGTGGATCTCGTCGGACACCACGATGGCGTCCCACTCGGCGGCCAGCTCCGCGAGTGCGACGAGCGATGCACGGTCGTGCACCAGGCCGAGGGGGTTGTGCGGGTTGCAGAGCAGCACCGTGCGGGCTCCGTCGGCGAACGCCTGCGCGAGGCCGTCGAGGTCCATCCGCCAGCCGGCCGTGGTGTCGAAGGGGTCGGCCGCGCCTGCAGGGGCGAGCAGCGGGACCTCG
This sequence comes from Curtobacterium sp. MCBA15_005, assembly GCF_001864855.1. Classification (NCBI taxonomy): domain Bacteria; kingdom Bacillati; phylum Actinomycetota; class Actinomycetes; order Micrococcales; family Microbacteriaceae; genus Curtobacterium; species Curtobacterium sp. MCBA15_005. The sequence goes on along the minus strand of NZ_MJGL01000009.1, from coordinate 21,817 downwards.
GTGACGGTGCCGCCGGCCTCGGACACGTACTCCCAGAACGGCGGGTACACGGGCGGCATGATGACCACCTGGTCGCCCGGCTCGATGACCCGGCGCAGCACCTCGACCGCCGCGACCGACACGTCCGTGGTGGTGCGGACCAGGTCGGGGTCGACCCGCCACGCCCACCGGCTCTCGGCGAAGTCGGCGAACGCCTCGGGCAGGGCCCGCCCGTGCCCGACGTACCCGGTGTCGCCGTTCGTCACCGCGGTGACCAGGGCGTCGCGGATCGGCTCGGCGAGCATGCTGTCCATCTCGGCGACGAACATGGGGAGCACGTCCGGCGGGTAGGCCGTGTACTTCTCGCTCGTGCGGGACCGGTACGCATCGAAGACGGACACCATGACGCTCATGCGCCCATCCTGACAGCGAGGCACGCGGGGCGCGAGGGTGGTGGTCAGGCCGGGCGGAGGCCCGCCAGCAGCACCTCGACGTAGCGCTCGGGGTCGTGCACCCGGGAGCCTCCCGCCACGGCGGCCGCCCGCATGCCGCACAGCAGCCGTCGCAGGTCGTCCGCGTCGACGTCGGCACGCACGAGCCCCTCGGCCCGTGCCCGAGCGAGCAGTGCGTCGACGGACATCACCAGGTCTCCTGCGAGCGCAGCGGTGTCGGCGCACGAGAACCCGCCGTTCGTCAGCAGGTCGCCGAGGGCGGCATCGTCGACCATGCTCCGGAACGCAGCCGTCACGACCCCCCGGAGCGCGTCCCCGGTGTCCGGCACGGCGACGGCGACACGGACGAGGTCGAGCATGTCCTCGAGCGCGTCGATCGCGAGCGCCTCGAGCAGGTGCTGCTGCGACGGGAAGTGCCGGTAGGCGGTCCCGACACCCACACCGGCCTCGTGTGCGACGGCGTTCAGGAGCGGCTGCTCGCAGCGCTCGAGGAACGACCGGGCGACGTCGAGCAGCGCGGTCCGGTTGCGCTGCGCATCGGAACGCAGCGCTTCGGGGCGGGCCATGGCGATCGTCATGCGGACACTCTATCCGGTTGTGCTAGCGTTCCGGATGGATCATCCGATTCGATACGGAGTGCGGACAGGAGACGACGATGGAACCCTTCACGTGGGAGCCCGGACAGATGGCGGACCAGCACGGGCGGACGGTCGTGGTCACCGGTGCGACCGGCGGACTCGGTCTGGTGGTCGCGACCCGACTGGCCGCCGCTGGAGCGCGCGTCATCGCGGCGGTCCGCAACCCGGACAAGGCGGCTCGCGTCCTGCCCGCCGGTCTGGAGGCGCGGGTCGTCGACACCGCGTCGGTCGCCTCGGTCACGGCGTTCGCCCGGCAGCTCGCCGCGGACGGCATCGTCGTGGACGCCCTCGTCAACAACGCCGGCGCGACGCTCGGCGCGTTCGGGTTGACCGACGAGGGCATCGAACGCACCTGGGCCACCAACGTCGTCGGGCCAGCCGTGCTCGCCGACGCGATGCTCCCGGTGCTCGGTGGACCGTCACCCCGGGTCGTGCTCGTCGGGTCGAACCTGTCGCAGCGCACCCGCCGCGTGCCTGCACCGGGCGGGGTCGACGATGCGAGCGGCTACTCCCAGTTCGCCGTGTACACCGACTCGAAGACGGCGGCGACGGCGCTCGCGGTCGACCTCGGCGAGCGGCTCCGCGCGGCTGGCTCGGACGTCCGCTCGGTCATCGCACACCCCGGCATCGCAGCGACGGGGATGAACGACCAGGCCGAGACCCTCACGCAGCGCCTCGGTGGCCTGGTCGCCCGCAGCATGGCCCGGACCGCGGAGGACGGCGCTCGCTCGACGCTCTGGTCGGCCACCGCACCGGACGTCGCCGAGGGGGTGTTCGTCGGGCCGGCGCTGCGTCGGGGTGACCGGCGGCTGCACGTCGTCCCCGTCCGCGGGGCAGCCGCCGACCCGGGGTTCCGGCAGCGGGTCCGCACCTTCGTCGACGAGGTCGCAGCGCGCACGGTTGTCTGACCGAACGGCGCCGGCCCGACGCCGAACCCGACGTGAACAGCGGGAGAGCGGTCGGTGACGAGAGCGGCGTCCCCCGTCCGAGGGGGCTAGCGTCACGAACGTGAACCGATCTCGCGTGCACCGTCGCCCGCTCGTCCGTCCGCTCCCGCTCGCCGCGGTGGCCACGATCGCCGTACTGCTGGGCACGGGGATCGTCGCCGCGCCGGCGGTGGCCTCGCCATCGACGCAGGCCGGGCGGACCGTGAGCGATCCGGCCCGGTACGTCGACCCCTTCGTCGGCACGAGCAACAACGGCAACACCTGGCCCGGGGCCACCGCACCGTTCGGCATGGTGCAGTGGAGTCCCACCGGGACCGCGGGCGACCAGACGTCGACCCCGGTCGCGAACGGCTACTCGTACGACGTGAACCGGCTGCGCGGCTTCAGCCTGACGCACCTGAACGGGGCCGGGTGTGCTCCGGGTGCTGCGGGAGACGTGCCGATCATGCCGGTCACGACCCCGGTCACGACCTCGCCGTCGGCCGACTCGAAGGACGCTGTCTACGCCGCCGGGTACTCCCACGACCAGGAGTCCGCGAGCCCCGGCCGCTACGGCGTCACGCTCGACAACGGCGTCCGCACCGACCTCGCCGTCACCACGCGCGCCGGCGTCGGCGCGTTCACGTTCCCGGCCGGCAAGGACGCGAACCTGCTGTTCCGCACGTCGAACTCGATCAACGGCAGCGAGGCCGCGATCACCCGCGTCGACCCCCGCACCCGCACGGTCAGCGGCAGCGTCCTGACGGGCGGCTTCTGCAGCCGCCGCGCGAACGGCGGCGGCGCCACCAACCCGGACCGCCGCAGCTACTACCGCCTGTACTTCACCGCGACCTTCGACACGGCGTTCGCGAGCACCGGCACCTGGAAGGACGGCACGGTCCAGCCTGGAGGCACGTCCTCCTCCGGTGGGGAGGGTTACCTGACCGGGGCCGACCGCGCCGGACGCGGCTCCGGCGCGTGGGTGGGGTTCGACGCGCGTCGCGGAGCGACGGTGCAGGCGAAGATCGGCATCTCGTACGTGAGCGCAGCCGGGGCTGTCGCCAACCGTGACGGCGAGGTGACCGGGCGCTCGACCGTCGCCAGCGTGGCGGCCGGCACACGGGCCTCCTGGAACCGTGAACTGTCGCGCCTGCGCGTCGGCGGCGGCACGGCGGACCGGACCACCCAGCTCTACACGTCGGTCTACCACGCACTCATGCAGCCGAACACGCTGAACGACCGCGACGGGCGCTACCTGGGCCCGGACCTGCGGGTGCACCGGATGGACCGCGGACACCGGGCCGTCTACGGCACGTACTCCGGGTGGGACCAGTACCGGGCGCAGATCCAGTTGCTCGCGCTGCTGCGGCCGGACGTCGCCGGGGACATGGCGCAGTCGATGCTGCGGTTCGCCGAGCAGAACGGCGGGGTGTGGGACCGGTGGCTGCACCTCGGCGCGCCGACACACGTGATGACCGGCGACCCCTCTGCCGCGACGCTCGCCACCTGGTACGCCATGGGCGTCCGGAACTTCGACGTCCGGGCCGCCTACGCCTCGCTGAAACGCCAGGCGACGGTCGAGAACGCGGACGCCGAGAGCGACATCGGGTGCCCGGGGCAGTGCCTGGCGCAACGGCCCGCACTCGACGAGTACCTGGAGCGGCAGTACGCGGCGAACGACGACTGCTCCTGCTGGGGCGGTGCCGCCGAGACCCTCGAGGACTCGATCTCCGACAGCGCGCTCGGGTACTGGGCAGGTTCCCTCGGACTTCGTTCCGACGCCCGGATGTTCGCCGAGCGGGGGACCTCCTGGAGGAACACCTTCAACGCCGCCGTCGGGTACCAGGCCGCGCGGCAGGCCGACGGCTCGTGGACGCCGGGCTGGTCGCCGTCGACGGGGACCGGGTTCGCGCAGGGCACCAGCGCGCAGTACACCTGGCTCGTGCCGCAGGACGTGCAGGGGCTGTCCAGCGCGCTCGGCGGTGACGACGCCGCGGTCGCACGGCTCGACGACTTCTTCCACGACGCCTCGGGCAACTGGGCGGTGACGGGTGGCGACGCCACGAAGTTCGACCCGACGAACGAGCCCGACATCCACACGCCGTGGATGTACAACGCCCTCGGCAAGCCCTGGAAGACGCAGGAGACCGTGCGGCAGGTCGTGGACGACGCCTACTCGACCGGCCCCGGCGGCCTGCCCGGCAACGACGACCTCGGCACGATGAGCGCCTGGTACGTCTTCGCCTCGATCGGCCTGTTCCCGCAGACGCCCGGCCGAGCGGACATGCTCATCGGCAGCCCGACGTTCAGCACGGTCGACATCCGGCGCTCGAGCGGGGAGCGGATCGTCATCCGGTCGACCGGGACCGAGCCGTACGTGCAGGGAGCCCGGTTGAACGGGCGGACGCTGGAGCAGTCGTGGGTGCCGGCGTCCTTCGTGACGCGGGGCGGCACGCTGTCGCTCCGGGTCGGGGAGACGGCGGACACGTCGTGGGCGAGCGGCGAGCGAGGGCGCCCGGTCGACCGCTGAACACGCGCTGCGCGCCTCAGCGCAGCTCGCGCCCCCCGCCCCACACGCGCTGCACCTCGAGCGACGGCGACAACGCCACGAGGTCCGCGGCGAACCCCGGCGCCAGCCGACCCAGGCGGTCGCCGAGCCCGAGCGCCGCGGCCGGCGCACTCGTCAGCGCCGCCACGGCCTCGGGCAGGGTCCGCCCGGCGAGCGAGACCGCGTTGCGGAGCGCCACGTCCTGCGTCAGCGTCGATCCCGCGATGGTGTCGGTCCCCGCGACGTGCGCGACCCCGTCGGTCACCGTGACGTCGAGCGATCCGAGCCGGTACGAGCCGTCGGCCGCACCCGCAGCGCCCATCGCGTCGGTGATGAGCGCCACACGACCCGGCGTCGCCCGGAAGAGCGTGTCCGCCACGACCGGGTGCACGTGCACGGCGTCCAGGATGAGCTCGAGCGTCACCCGGTCGTCCGCCACGGCAGCGCCGATCGGCCCCGGTGCGCGGTGGTGCAGCCCCGGCATCGCGTTGCACGCGTGGGTCAGGATCGTCGCCCCGGCATCGAAGGCGGCGCGGGCCTGGTCGTACGTGCCGACCGTGTGCCCGACGGCGACCGTGACGCCGGCCTCGACGAACCGGCGGACGGCGTCGAGGGCTCCGGGCAGTTCGGGCGCGATCGTCACCTGTCGGATGACGCCCTCGCCCGCTCCGAGCAGCGCGTCGACCGCGGCGGGCGTCGGGTCGATCAGGAACGACTCGTTGTGCGCACCCTTGTTGTGCGGGGACAGGAACGGTCCCTCCAGGTGCACACCGAGCACGAGCGGGTCGGTCGCCATCACGGCGCGGACGCGGGTCAGCGACGCCGCGAGGGCGGGGACCGGGTTCGCGACGAGCGACAGGACGGAGCGGGTCGTGCCGTGCGAACGGTGCATCGCGAGCGAACGGTCGAACGAGTCGTCCTCGTACGCCTCGGTCGCCCCGCCGTGCCCGTGCAGGTCCACGAAGCCGGGCGTCAGGACCGCGTCGCCCAGGTCGACGACCCGGTCGGCCGCGGGGGCCTCGGGGCCGGAACCGGTCGCGTGGATCGTGTCGCCGACGACCAGGACCCAGCCGTCGGCCGTGGTGCCGGCTGCGTCGACGACGCGGGCTGCGCGGACCAACGTGCGCTGGGCCTCCTGGCCGGTCTGGAGGCCCGTGGCACTCATGCGGTCTCCTTGCGGAACGCGATCAGGCCGCTCAGGGCGGCGATCACGATGAAGACGATCCCGACGACCGGGTGGCCGATGGAGATCCAGGTCGCGCCTGCGGCGACGACCAGGGCGACCTCGACGATGGTCTTGCCGACGATGTCGGTCTCGATCGGGGACCGCGGCGACCGGAAGAAGTACCAGACGACCGCGGCGAACAGCGGGGCGCCGACCATGAACAGGTAGCCGGGGAGCGGGAGCTGCCATGACCAGTATCCCCAGAAGGCCAGGGACAGCAGGCCGAACACCATCACGGCGATCCGCAGGACCATCCAGGCCTCGAACCGCCGTCGCGGCTGCCGGACGGCGGCCGGGTCGGGAACCGATTCCCAGTCGACGGGGGACTGCGGGGCGTTGGTCATGGTGCTGCCTACTTGAAGATGATGGTGCGGGCGCCGTCGAGCAGGACGCGGTCCTCCGCGATCCAGCGCACCGCCTGGGTGAGCGTGCGGGACTCCTCGTCCTGCCCGATGGACACCAGCTCGGCCGGTTCCTTGGTGTGGTCGACGCGGACGACGTTCTGCTCGATGATCGGGCCCTCGTCGAGGTCGCTCGTCACGAAGTGTGCGGTCGCACCGATGAGCTTCACCCCGCGGGCGTGTGCCTGCCGGTACGGGTTCGCGCCCTTGAAGCCGGGCAGGAACGAGTGGTGGATGTTGACGGCACGGCCCTCGAGCGCGGCGCAGAGCTCGGGCGACAGGATCTGCATGTAGCGGGCGAGGACGACGAGCTCGATGTCGTGCTCCTCCACCGCCTGCAGCACGCGTCGCTCCATCTGTTCCTTCGAATCGGCGTCGGTGACCGGGCGGTGCTCGAACGGTACGGAGTAGAACGCCGCGAGCTCGGACAGGTCCGCGTGGTTCGACAGCACGAGGGGGACCTCGATCGGCAGCTGTCCGCCGCGCTGCCGGTAGAGCAGGTCGTTCAGGCAGTGGCCCGCCTTCGACACCAGCACGAGGGTGCGCAGCGGACGCCCGACGACGTCGAGCTGGACGCGGGCGTCGTAGCGGGCGGCGACGGGGGCGAGCGCTGCCTCGAAGGCGGCGCGGTCCACCGGCGCCATCACCTGCAGGCGCATGAAGAACGTGTTCGTGTCGGCGCTGGAGAACTGCTGCGACTCGGTGATGTTGCCCTGGGCGGCGACGATCGCTCCGGAGACAGCGTGCACGATCCCGGGCTGGTCGTCGCAGACGAGCGTCAGGGTCCAGTGTGTGGGGGTCGGGTCGGTCACCGGATCAGGGTACCGGCCGAGGGGGATGTGCTTCGTGAGCAGGAACGGTCGAGTGGGCAGCGGTGACCCGACCGTTCCTGCTCACGAAGCGTCAGACGCAGCGGCGGGGGCGTCAGACGCAGCGGCGGTGGCGTCGGGCGCACGCGCAGGGGCCGGTGCGTCGGCGTCACGCAGGCGACGGTCGGCCAGGGTCAGCACGGTCAGGAGCACCGCGACGCCGAGGATCACCCACGCCAGCACGTGCAGGTCCGGCGTCGTCGGGGCCTGGCCGAACACGCCGCCGATCAGCGAGGACGCCGCGATCGCCCCGATGTACACCGCGGTGCGGGACAGCCCGGCCGCGGTGCCGATGTACTCCGCGGGGACGAGCCGGTACAGCGCCGCCTGGTTCGACACCGACGCCAGGGCCTGCGGCACCCCGAACAGCGCCGGGGTCAGGGCGAGCAGGACGACGGGCGACCCGGTGTGCAGGAAGAGCAGGAGCACACCGCCGAGGATCGGCACCAGCGCGGCGACGACGAGCGGCCCGCGGATCGCCGTCTTCCGTGCGACGACGAACGAGGCCACCCCGGCGACGATCGCGGCCGGCAGCTGGATGTACCCGGCGACGTCGCTCGGGTAGCCCGCGACGTCCTGCACCCACTGCGAGAACCCGTAGGTCATCGTGTAGGCGAGCAGGTACGTCAGGAACAGGCGGCCGTACGTGCGGGACAACGCGCCGTTCCGGGCGAGCAGCCGCACGTCGACGAACGGTCGCACGGCCCGGAGCTCCCACGCCACCAGGGCGACGAGCAGCACGAGCGCCACCGCGAGCAACCACCACAGCCCGGCGGACAGGTCGAGCAGGAAGACGAGCAGCGCCGAGACGGTCCCGGTCATCAGCACCATGCCGAGCGGGTCGAGCGCCTGCAGCACCGGCAGCTCGGCGTCGTCGCGCGGACGCAGCCGGTCGGACGGCAGCCAGAGCGTCGCCACGACGATGCCGAACACCGCGAGCGGCACGTTCACCAGGAAGATCGCGTGCCAGCCGAACGCGGCGATGAGCGCCCCGCCGAGCGGTGGGCCGGCGGCGGCGGACACGAGCGACGTGATCGACAGCGCCCCGAGCACGAGCGGCGGCGTCGGCTTCCCGATCCGGGCGGAGTGCTGCCGGAGCGTGGTGAGCGCCGCCGGGTACGCCGACGACGTCCCGATGCCGATGAGCACCCGGGCGAACACGGCGCCGCCGAACCCGGTCAGGACCTCGGGCACCACCCCGGCGATCCCGACGATGACGAGCCCGGTCAGGAACACCTTCTTCGGGCCGAACCGGTCGGCGAGCTTGCCCATCGTGGGCTGCGCGATCGCACTCGCCAGGTACAGGGCCGCGACGAGCCAGATCGCCTGCGCCGCACCGATGCCCAGGTCGCGGGAGATCGGGGTGAGGGCTACCGACACCATCGTGGTGTTGATCGGGTTGAGCAGGGGCCCGACGAGCACCGGGATGAGGAGCTTCGGGCCGAAGCCGCTGCCCGTGGTCGTGTCGGGGGTCGTGGTGGTGGTGGACGTGAGAGCGCTTCTTCCGGTTGCAGGACTGGGCGAGGGGTGCGGGTCAGGGATCGACGATCGGCCCGAGCAGGTCCATCGCCCGCGCGATGACGCGGCGGTCCGCCTCGGGCAGGGTCGCGAGCCGCTCGGCGAGCTCGTGGTTCCGCGCGGCCCAGGCGGTCTGGCGCGCGTCCCGACCGGCCGCCGTCGCGCTGACGATCGCCCGCCGGCCGTCCGTCGGGTCGGCCTGCCGCTCGGCCAGGCCGAGGTCGACCAGGGCCTGGACGGTCGCGCCCATCGACTGCGGTCGGACACCCTCGGCTCGGGCCAGGTCGGCGATGGTGGCCGGCCCGTGTCGCAGCAGGCGTCCGAGGGCGGCGGTCTGCGACGCCGTGACGTCGTCCGACTTCGAGGCCAGCAACGACCGCCGCAGTCGTCCGTGCATCGTCAGCACGGCGTCGGCCAGGTCGGTCGGGTCGGTCTCCGGTGCGTCGGTCACGCCCCGGAGGCTAGTCCGTCACCAGCCCACCTTGCAAGTTTGCCTTCCGATACCGGTCAGGGAACGGCGGAACCGACGTCGCCCGCGTCCGGCTCGAGCAGCGGGAGCAGGGTCGCCGAGATCGGCTCCGCGCCGTCGCCGAACCACGCGTTGCTCGCCCGGACGATCGGGTGGGCGCGTGCCAGCAGCGCCTCGCCCTGGTCGGTCAGTCGCATCCGGGAGGCCCGTCCCCGGCCCGGTGCAGCACCCCGCTCCACGAGTCCCCGCGTCGAGAGCCCCCCGACGAGCGTCGTCATGCTCTGCGGTCGGACGCCGACCGCCCGCGCCAGGTCGGCCTGGCTGAGCTCGCCGGCCGCTGCGAGCTGGATGAGCGCCCCGAACTCGACGGGGGTCAACCCGAGCGGCGCCAGCTCGGCCGCGAGTCGGCGGGAGAGCGTCCGTGCGGCCCGGATCACCGTCCAGGCCACGATGCCGTCGACGTCGTCACGCGGGGCTGGGAGTTCCTGGGGCACGGGGTGATCGTACCGGCGTACGTTCATGTATCAGGAAACTGATACCAGAACCGGTCAGTGGAACGAGGAGCAGACATGGGCGAGATCGTGGCGGTCACCGGCGTGACCGGAGACGTCGGGGGCAAGACGGCGGAGCTGCTGCGGGCGGCAGGGGTGACGGTGCGAGCCGTGGTCCGACGACCCGAGCAGGTCGACGCGCTCGGGGCGCGGGGCATCGACGGCCGCCTGGCCGACCTGGACGACGAGGACGCGCTCACCGCCGCGCTCGACGGGGTCGACCGGTTCTTCCTCGTGACGCCGGTGAGCCAGCGGCAGCGCGAGCAGGGCACCACCGGGGTCCGTGCGGCGCAGCGGGCAGGGGTCGGCCGGATCGTGCAGCTGTCGGGCGGGGACGCCGCCGAGCACTCCCCGATGTCGTGGGCGAGCGCCGCCTGGCACATCGACCGGCTGGTGCGCGAGAGCGGGCTGGCGTGGACGATCCTGCACCCCTCGTCGTTCATGACGAACGTGCAGCCCTCGGCGCCCGCGATCCGCCGGGGGTGGTTCCCGCACACCACGGGCCGCGGGGTGATCGGCTGGATCGACACCGAGGACATCGCCCGGACCGCCGCCCGGGTGCTGACGGAGGACGGCCACGACGGCACCGAACCGGTGCTCACCGGGCCGGACCTGCTCGATGCGCGGGGTGTCGCCGCCGCGCTCACCGCAGGGCTCGGCCGACCCGTGCGCGCCCTGCACCTGCCGAGTCGGGTCTACGCCGGTGTGCTGCGCCTGAGCGGGGTGCCCGCCTGGCAGGCCGAGGGGCTCCGGCAGCAGTTCGGCCGGGTCGTCCGACGCGGCCTCGACGGCGTCGACGTGATGAGCGACGACGTCCTGCGCATCACCGGCACCGCACCCCGGAGCCTGACCGACTGGGCGCGAGCCCACCGCGACGACCTGCTGGGGTGACCCGTCGCGCCGGAGGTGATCCGGGCCTCCAGGCCGTGGGCCGTCAGCGCGACGTGAGCGTCACGACCAGGTGCTCCTGCACGTAGCCGAGCCAGTCGTAGACGTCGCGCAGGCCGACGCCCGCGTCGGCCTCGACGGAGCGCTCCTCGTCGTCGGCGTCCTCGATGCCCAGCCGGTCGGCGATCGTCAGCCGCAGGTCGGTGAGGGTGCGGAGCCACGCCTGCTCGTCCTCGGCGTCGAGCGAACCGTCGCGGGTGCCCGTCAGCCAGTCGTGCACGATCGAGGCGTTCGTCGTCTTCTGCGTGAGCAGGTCGGACTGCGTGTACTTCCGGAACTCCGCGCTCGCCTCGTCGTCACCGGGGTAGGCGTCCGGGAACATCCGCTCGCTGATCGGATCGGTGGACAGGTCGCCGCCGAGCACCTGCCGCAGCTGCGCGGTGAGCGAGGCGAGCAGGTCGCGCTCGCCGGAGGACAGGCCGAGGTGGACGCCGTCGGCGCGGCGGACGAACGGGATCACGCTTCGGGGGCCTTGTCGACGGTCGCCTGCAGCCCGTAGCCGTGCATGGACTGCACGTGGGCCTCCATCGATTCGCGTGGACCCGACGCCACGATCGCCCGACCGTCGTCGTTCACCTGGTGCATGAGTCGCTCGGCCTGCTCGCGCGAGAACCCGAAGTGCCGCTGGAAGACGTAGGTGACGTACGACATCAGGTTCACCGGGTCGTCCCACACCACCGTGACCCACGGGGTGTCCGCCCGCGCACTGGTCCGTTCGTCCGTGGTGGTCCGTTCGTCCACGTCGGGCGAGAGCAGCGTCATGCATCCAGGGTGACACAGGGCGGGGTCGCTCGGTACGATCGTCAGGTCGCGACTGGCGTTGGATGGGTCACCATCGGGGAGCGACAAAGACACGGTGCGCGGCCGTACGCCTGGGCTGCACCGACCGACCGTCCGAGTGCGACCAGCTGGTCGTCCGCACACCGTAGGAGTCCCGTGTCCATTGCCGATCTGCCCCCGTTCGTCTCCGACTCGGCCGAGGTGGCCGAGCCGGCCGCCGCCCGCGCCGCGTTCAACGCCCCGCTCACCGAGGTCGACCCCGAGATCGCCGCCGTCCTGCAGCAGGAGCTCGGCCGCCAGCGCGACACCCTCGAGATGATCGCGTCCGAGAACTTCGTGCCGCGCGCCGTGCTCGAGTCACAGGGCTCCGTGCTCACCAACAAGTACGCCGAGGGCTACCCGGGCAAGCGCTACTACGGCGGCTGCGAGTACGTCGACGTCGCCGAGCAGCTCGCCATCGACCGTGCCAAGGCGCTCTTCGGTGCTGAGTACGCCAACGTCCAGCCGCACTCCGGCGCGACGGCGAACGCGGCCGTCCTGCACGCCATCGCCTCGGCCGGCGACACCATCCTCGGCCTCGAGCTCGCGCACGGCGGGCACCTGACCCACGGCATGAAGCTCAACTTCTCCGGCCGCATCTACAACGCCGTGGCGTACGGCGTCGACCCCGAGACGTTCGAGGTCGACTACGACGACATCCGCGCGAAGGCCATCGAGCACCAGCCGAAGGTCCTGATCGCCGGTTGGTCCGCTTACCCGCGCCAGCTCGACTTCGCGAAGTTCCGCGAGATCGCGGACGAGGTCGGCGCGAAGCTCTGGGTCGACATGGCGCACTTCGCCGGCCTCGTCGCCGCCGGTCTGCACCCGTCGCCGGTCCCGCACGCCCACGTCGTCTCGTCGACGGTCCACAAGACCCTGGGCGGCCCCCGCTCGGGCATCATCCTGTCGAACGACGAGACCCTGTTCAAGAAGCTGAACTCCGCGGTCTTCCCGGGCCAGCAGGGCGGCCCGCTCATGCACGTGATCGCCGCGAAGGCCACCGCGTTCCTGCTCGCCGGCACCCCGGAGTTCAAGGACCGTCAGGAGCGCACGATCCGTGGCGCCCAGGCCCTCGCCGCCCGCCTGACCGCCGACGACGCCAAGACCGCGGGCATCGACGTGCTCACCGGCGGCACCGACGTGCACCTGGTGCTCGTCGACCTGCGCGCGTCCGAGGTCGACGGCAAGCAGGCCGAAGACCTGCTGCACGAGGTCGGCATCACCGTGAACCGCAACTCCGTGCCGTTCGACCCGCGCCCGCCGATGGTCACCTCGGGTGTCCGCATCGGCACCTCGGCGCTGGCGACCCGCGGCTTCGGCGACGCCGAGTTCACCGAGGTGGCCGACATCATCGCGCTGACCCTCATGCCGAACCCGGACGTCGCAGCGCTCTCGGCCCGCGTGAAGGTCCTGACCGACGCGTTCCCGCTCTACGCGTGAGCGGTTCGGTCAGCGCGGCGCTCCCGCGCGAGCTCTGGGCCGGTGAGGGGAGTGCCGTCCGGATCGACGGCACGGCCCTCGCCGCCCGGACGCTCGACGAACTCCGGGGCCGGATCGACCGCCTGCACGAGCACGGCATCCGTCCGGGCCTCGGCACGATCATGGTCGGCTCGAACCCCGGCTCGATGTCCTACGTCGCTGGCAAGCACCGCGACTCGGCGTCGATCGGGCTCGACTCGCACCGCATCGACCTGCCCGAGACGGCGTCCGCTGCCGACATCCGGGCCGCGATCCTGCAGATGAACGACGACCCCCGGGTCACCGCGTTCATCGTGCAGCTCCCGCTGCCGCACGGCATCGACCCGACGCCGATGCTCGAGCTGATGGACCCGGCGAAGGACGCCGACGGCCTGCACCCGACGAACCTCGGCGAGCTGGTGCTCGCCGTGCCCGGTGGTGCCGGCACGATCGACGCACCGCTGCCGTGCACCCCTCGGGGCATCGTCGCGATGCTCGACGCGTACGAGATCCCGATCCGTGGTGCGCACGTCACGATCATCGGGCAGGGGCTGACCGTCGGACGGCCGCTCGGCCTGCTGCTCACGCGGCTCGAGGCGACCGCGACCCTGACGCACTCGCTGACCGCGGACGTCGCCGCGGAATGCCGTCGTGCCGACATCATCGTCGCCGCGGCCGGGGTCGCCGGGCTCGTCAAGCCCGACTGGGTGCAGCCCGGTGCCGCCGTCATCGACGTGGGGATCACCCGCGTGGTCAACGAGGAGACCGGCAAGGCGAAGCTGCACGGCGACGTCGACCCCGCGGTCGCATCGGTCGCGGGCTTCCTGTCGCCGACTCCCGGTGGTGTCGGGCCGATGACCCGCGCCATGCTCATGAAGAACGTCGTCGAGGCCGCCGAGCGCCTGCTGTCGTAGCGCGCGGGCGCTCGCGTGCTGATGGAGTGCAGCAATGGTCGGGTGGCGTCATCGCACCCGACCATTGCTGCTCACGAAGTGCACTCCGCCGGTGCTACGGTCGCGGCATGGGGGACGAACGACTGCAGACGGCGCCGGTGATGCGCCCCCGGCCCGAGCCGTCGCAACTGACCAAGGACGCCCGGTGGCTGATCGTCATCGTGGCGCTCTGCGTGCTGTTCCAGGCTCCGGGGTCGACCTGGTCGATGACACTCGCGCACGCCGGCCAGGAGTACACGTTCACGTCGGGCCCCTGGTTCGGGTGGACGCTCGCGACGGTGGGGTTCGCGGTCGCCGGGTTCGTCGTCGCGATCGCCCGCCGTGGTGCAGCCCGCTTCGACGAGCACACCGTGATGGGCCTGACCCTGGCTGCCGTGCTCGGGACGACCGTCGTGGTGTGGCTGCTCATGCCGGCGCAGACCGCGTGGGTGGAGTGGGCCGTGGAGCACGGTCGGACGCACCCGTTCGTGCTCGGGAACGTCGTGGAGTACGTCCGGTACGCGGACTACCTCGGCTGAGTAGGCGGACGCGCGCGGTCGGGGTGGTCGGGGTGCTGCCGTTCTTTCGCGCTGAGCGACAGCCCACGGGCTGATCGCCGCGTGACCTGTCGCTGAGCGCGAAACGTCGAGCGCGCGAGCGCCGTCAGTCGCGCCGGGCGCCCTGCGCGGCGTGCACCGTGAACACGTTCGGCTCGCGGTACCCGGCGTCGGCGAAGGCAGCGGTGACGGCGGCGGTGATCACACCGCGCGACTCCTGGTCGACCAGCGCGATCGCCGCGCCGCCGAACCCACCCCCGGTCATGCGGGCACCGACGGCACCGTGCTCGACCGCCGTCGCCACGGCCAGGTCGAGCTCCGGCACGGAGATCTCGAAGTCGTCGCGCATCGACTCGTGCGACGCGACGAGCAGGGAACCGATCGCCCGGGGGCCCTGTTCGCGCAGCGTGCGGACGGTGTCGAGGACGCGCTGGTCCTCGGTCACGATGTGCCGAACGCGGCGGAAGGTCTCGTCGTCCAGGAGCTCCTGCGCACGAGGGAGGTCCTCGACGCTGACGTCACGCAGGGCCTCGACACCGAGCACCCGCGCACCCTTCTCGCACGAGGCCCGACGAGCCGCGTAGCCACCGGTCGCGTGGGCGTGCTCGACACGGGTGTCGATGACCAGGACCTCGAGCCCGTTCGCCTCGAGCGCCAGGTCGACGACGGCGGTGTCGAGCGTGCGGCAGTCGAGGAACACGACGGCGTCCTGCTCGCCGAGCAGCGAGGCGGACTGGTCCATGATCCCGGTGGGGGCACCGACGGCGTGGTTCTCCGAGTACTGCCCGACGCGCGCCAGGGTCTTCCGGTCGAGGCCGAGTTCCCACAGGTCGTTGAACGCCAGCGCGACACCGCACTCGATCGCCGCACTGGACGACAGGCCCGCACCGACCGGGACGTCGGACTCGATGAAGACGTCGAACCCGGTCTTGTCGCCCAGATCGGCACCGGCCTGCTCGCGCAGGGCCCAGGCGATGCCGAGGACGTAGGCCGACCAGCCGCTCATGGCCTCGGGCGACAGGTCGTCGAGGGACAGCGCCACCGGCTCGCTCGTGGCGTCGAAGGCGGAGGCGACGCGGATCGTCCGGTCGTCGCGCTGCGCGATGGAGGCGGTGGTGCGACGGTCGATCGCGAAGGGCAGCACGTACCCGTCGTTGTAGTCGGTGTGCTCACCGATCAGGTTGACGCGACCCGGAGCGGAGTACCGCACCGTCGGCTCGTACCCGTAGACCTGCTGGAACGTCATGCGCGCTCGACTCCCTGTCGGATGAACTCGGCCGCCTTCTCGGGCACGAGGTCCCCGATCCAGGCGCCCATGGCGGCTTCGCTGCCGGCCAGGAACTTCAACTTGTCCGCCGCACGTCGCGGCGAGGTGATCTGCAGCATCAGCCGCACGGTGTCGCGGGCGGTGTGCACCGGTGCCTGGTGCCACGCGGCGATGTACGGCGTCGGGTCGCCGTAGAGCGCGTCGAGCCCACGGGTGAGCCGGAGGTGCATGTGCGCCAGCTCGTCCTTCTCGGCGTCGGTCAGGCCGGCGAAGTCGGGGACGTGACGGTGCGGCAGCATGTGGATCTCGATGGGCCAGCGCGCGGCGAACGGGACGAAGGCGGTGAAGTGCTCGCCGGCGAGGACGACCCGCTCGGAACCCCGCTCGTTCGCCAGGTGCTGCTCGAACAGGTCCGGGCCGAACCGTTCGATGCTCGCGAGCAGTCGCTGGGTGCGCGGGGTGATGTACGGGTACGAGTAGATCTGTCCGTGCGGGTGGTGCAGCGTGACGCCGATCGCCTCGCCCCGGTTCTCGAAGGGGAACACCTGCTGGATGCCCGGCATCGCGGAGAGTGCGGCGGTGCGGTCGGCCCAGGCTTCGACGACGGTGCGGGCACGCGACTCGGAGATGGAGGCGAAGGACCCGGAGGTCTCGGGCGAGAAGCACACGACCTCGCACCGGCCGACCGAGCGGAGCTGGCGGTTCAGGCCGACGTCGCTCAGGGACTCGAGCGACTCGGGAGCGTCGTCGGCTTCGAGCAGCGGGCCGAACGACGGCGAGCGGTTCTCGAACACGGCGACGTCGTAGCGGCTCGGGATCTCGGACGGGTTGGCCGCGCTCTGGGGCGCGAGCGGGTCCTGGTCGGCCGGCGGCAGGAACACCCGGTTCTGCCGGGACGCCGCGATCGACACCCACTCGCCCGTCAGGACGTCCTGCCGCATCCGCGCCGTCTCGGGCCGCGGGTCGAGCACGCGCTCGTCGATGCTGCGTTCTGCGGGCAGCGTCGAGTCGGCGTCGTCGAAGTAGAAGAGGTCGCGGCCGTCCGCGAGCTTCGTCACGCGCTTGGTGATCACCGGAACAGCCTAGCGCCGATCCGAAGCGTTGCGAAGGACATCGGAAGCAAGCGAAACTGTCCACATGACGGACGCCGACCTCTCCTTCCTCGCCGGCGCGCTGCCCGCGCCCCTGCGGCAGGACCGCATCGTCGCGATCGTCGACGGCGCCCCGGGCATGGTCCGGACGGCCGCGTTGGCCGCGTCCCTCGGCACCAGCGAGGTGACGGTCCGCCAGGACCTCGCCGTCCTCGACCAGGAGGCCCGGATCCGTCGGGTGCACGGTGGTGCGGTCCGCCTCGGGGCCGGGTCCACCGAGCGCCCCTTCGAGGAGACCGCCGTCGAGCACCAGGTGGCCAAGGCGGCCATCGGCCGTGCGGCGGCGGCGCTGGTGCGCCCGGGGGAGTGCGTCGTCCTCGACGTCGGCACCACGCCCGCCGCCGTCGCCGAGGCGCTCGTGGCGCGCACCGAACTCACCGGCGTCACCGTCGTCACGAACTCCCTCACCACGGCGCTCGCGCTCGAGCGAGCCGTCCCGCGCTTCACCGTGATCGTCACCGGCGGCACCCTCCGCCCCCTGCAGCACTCACTCGTCGCGCCCTTCAACGGCGCGGTCCTGCCGATGATCGCCGCCGACCTCGTGTTCCTCGGTGGCACCGGCCTCGACGTCGACCACGGCCTGACGAACGTGAACCTGCCCGAGACCGAGGCCAAGCGGATGCTCGCGGGGACGGCCCGGCGTACCGTCGTGGTCGCGGACGGGTCGAAGTTCGGCCGGGCCCACATCGGGGTCGTCCGCGCGCTCGAGGACATCGACGTCGTCGTCACCGCCGAGGCCGACGCCGCCGCGGTCGCCACGATCCGGGCGGCCGGCGCCCAGGTGATCGTCGCCGACGGCGAGCAGCACACCGAACCAGCCGGAAGGAAGAACACCCCATGACCGCAGCACCCACGGGTGGCCAGTACCGCCTCCACCACGCCGGGCCCGACGGGGTCGTCGAAGCCGTGGTCACCGAGGTCGCCGCGGGCATCCGCGAACTCCGCGTCGCCGGCTTCGACATCACCGAGCCGTTCCCCGTGACCGAGCAGCCGCCGGGGGCGAACGGGATCGTCCTGGCACCCTGGCCGAACCGCGTCGCCGGTGGCGTGTGGGAGCTCGACGGCAAGCGGCAGCAACTCGACGTCTCGGAGCCGAAGTACGGCAACGCGTCGCACGGACTGCTCCGGTTCGCCCCGTACCGGGTGGTCTCGCAGACCGAGACGTCGATCCAGCAAGAGGCGACGATCCACCCGCAGCACGGGTGGCCCTTCACCCTCGAGACGCGCGTGCTGCACGAACTCGTCGACGACGGCATCCGCGTCACGCACGAGGTCACGAACCGTTCGGGCGTCCGTGCACCCTTCGCGATCGGTGCGCACCCGTACCTGCGCGCCGGTGACACCCCCGCCGACGACCTGGTCGTCACGCTCGACGCCGCGACCGCCTTCACCGTCGACGAGCAGAAGGTGCCGAACGGTTCGGTGCCGGTCGAGGGCACGCCCTACGACCTGCGCCAGGGGCGGCGGGCCGGGGACTCGGACCTCGACACCGCGTACAAGGACGTCACCCCCGACGCCGAGGGGATCCGCCGGACGACGATGCACGGGCCCGAGGGCGACGGGGTCGAGCTCTGGCAGGACGCCTCGTTCCCCTACGTGCAGGTCTTCACGTCGCGCGAGTACCCGCGTGGCGACGGGAAGGGCCTGGCGGTCGCGGTCGAACCGATGACGGCACCAGCCAACGCGCTGAACTCGGGCGAGGGCCTGCGCTGGCTCGAGCCGGACGAGACCTGGACCGGTTCGTGGGGGATCCGCCGCGTCTGGTCCTGAGGACTCCGGTCGGCGCGCACCGCTGACACGACGAAGGCCCCGCCGGGTGTCCTGCGGGGCCTTCGTCGTTCGTGTCGGGAGCCGGGCGTCAGCCGCGGCGCATCCGGAGCGCCTCGACCGCGAGGGACTCGGTCGCGTACCGGCCGACCTCGTGCGCCCACGCCGGGTCGTCGCCGCGGAGCGCGATGAAGTCCTTGCGCTGCCGGCAGACGTAGCCGAGCACGGCGGTGGTCGTGGCGACCTCGATGAAGTCCTTGCGGATGTGGCGGGTCGTGACCTGGGCGTTGCGGCGGAGCGTGTCGAGCAGGAGCTCGTTGCTCATCGTCGTGTTGGTCGCTGCTGCGAGCTCGACGATGCGGCGCGCGTCACCGGTGGTGCTGGTCTGCGTGGCTTCGATGGGCTCGATCACGGTGTACCCCGTTCGTTCGTGGTGGTGCTGTGCTGCAGGATCCGTCGATCGGATCCGGGAACGACACTATCGGCGCTATGCCAACAATCCGCTGAGGGCGGGCTGGGCTGTGCAGGGGATCCGCCATGAGCCAGCTGAGGAGGACTTGTACCCCGGTGCCGCGGCCCCCGGCGCCCGGTCGCGTCGTCAGGAGCAGCGTTCGCTCGGCGCGGCCCTGGTGAGTTCCTCGAGCGCCCCGTCGATCTTGTCGGCCAGGTAGCGGTACCCGTCGTCGTTGAGGTGCTGCCCGTCGCCCGCCGCGTAGCTCGCGCTGTTGGCCGACGTGAACCACTGCCGGTCGATCGCATCGATGAACGGCACCCGGGCGTCTCGTGCGCCGGCGGCGACCGCCGCCGAGATGGCCACGGTGGTCTTCGCGCGGGGCTGCGGTGCCGAGGGGCCGATCGCCACCACGACCGCGTCCGGCCACTGTCGCTCCGCGGTCCGCAGGGTCTGCTCGACGCGGGACTCGAGCGTCGCGGCGTCGACGAGCCAGTCGTTCTGGCTGCCCTGCACGATGACCAGCTCGGGATCGAGGGACGCGTGCCGTTCGATCCGCGCGATGTAGGTCCGTGCGGAGGAGTGCGACCTTCCGGTGTTCACGTAGCCGCTCCCGGGCACGCCGTCGATGGTGGCGTCCCAGCCGCGTTCCGCGACGAGGTCCTGCGCCCAACCGTGCATGCCGTCGTACGAGCCTCGCCCGGTCGTGTACGAGTCGCCGACGATGAGCACGTCCGAGCCGGCGGCGATCGCCGATGCCGCCTCGCTCGCCGACACGGTCGGCGCTCCCGGATCCGGCTGGCACGCGTCCGACACCGTCGGGAGCAGGACGAGGAGCCCGGCGACGCCGAGGCTCATCGCGCCGAGGGCGACAGCCGGTACCAGGCGTCGCCTCCGGCGTCGTCGTCTGAGCAGCAGCGAACGGGGACCGTCCGGCCATCCGCCGTCGGTTCGTCGGGCCACGGCCGGGATTCTACGCGGCCCGATCCGCACCTCGGCTGACCGGTGAGGAGTGTCCGCGAACACCGCTGGCGGCACGCGGAGCGCTGTCCTGGGCGTGGTTGGCTGGACACCCGCGACCGAAACCGACCCTGGGAGCTCCCGTGACGACTGTCACCTACGCCGGCGACAGCATCACCAACCCCGAGAACTCGTTCTCCTGGACCCGGTTCCTGACCGGGACCGATCTGCGGCTCGTCAGCGGTGTCGGCATCAGCGGCGCGACGTCGGCGGCGGTGCGGAACGCCGTGGCCCCCGTAGATGCCGACGTCCTCGTCGTCATGGTGGGTACCAACGACATCCGCCTCGGCGTGGGTCGGTCGACCATCCGCGACAACATCGCGGCGATCGTCGAGGTCGTCGGTGCCGACCACGTCGTCATCGGGCAGGTCGCACCGTCCAACCTGATCGACTACGGCGCCGACCACATCGACCGTGCCGCCGGCGGGTTCGCCCACAACCGCGACCTCGCGCGGTTCACGGCCGATCGGGGGTGGCTGCTCGTCGACCCCTGGTTCCCGGTCCGTCGCCTCGACGGCACCTACGCGTCCGGTGCGGCCGACGTCGACGGCGTCCACCCGACGGTCGCGACCGGCACCACGGCCGGGGCGATCCTGTCCACCGCCATCCGCATCGCCGCCGGTGGGGCGTCTGCCTGACACAGCGGCGTTCGCGAAGGTGTGGGCCCCGTGGGACTCGCCGGCGTTCGGGAGGGTGTGGGCCCCGTGGGGCTCGAACCCACGACCCTCGGATGAAAAGCCGGCGTTCGCGAAGGTGTGGGCCCCGTGGGGCTCGAACCCACGACCCTCGGATTAAAAGTCCGGTGCTCTACCAACTGAGCTAGAGGCCCTCACCCGCAAGGCTAGCGGGTGAGGGCCTCCAGGAAGGAACCGTCGGTCCGGGTCAGCCCCGACGTCCGGTGAGCGAGCGCAGCAGCCACGCGATGACCGCGATGACGAGCAGCACGATGCCCACCCAGAGCAAGAACTTCAGGCTCGCGGCGAACCCGCCGACGAACAGCAGGATGACTGCGATCACAGCCAGGATGATGAGCAGGGCGTTCATGGAAGATCCTCTCCTTCACGTGCAGGGAGGAGCGCCTCCCTGCCGCAACACGGTACGCGTGGCGCAGCCGTTGCGTTCTGGGCGAACGGGACGCGGGCGTGTCACCGGCCGCGCCTACACTGCTGCGGTGCCTCGCGATCACCACCGTCCCGTCCACTTCACCGACGCCGAGTTCGCCGCCATCCAGGGCGGTGAGGACCCGGCGCTGGTGAACCGTGTCGCGCACGAGACCGCGAACGCACTGCTGCACCGGGTGCGCGAAGACCCGGACCCCGCCGTGGTCGAGCGGCTCGTCACCTACACCGACGTGCACGGCATCGACGCCATCGCGGAGCTGTGGGCACGGGTCGGGGCACACACCCTGCCGGGGGCGCTCTGGCGGGTGTACCTGGTGCGCATCGTCATCCGGCAGAACCCGGAGGAGATCGCGTACCTGTTCGAGCGGGGTACGGCGCAGATCGGCACGATCGACCAGGCGGTCGCTGGCGCCGAGGAACCGACGGGCCCGGCAGAGATCCTGACGCTCGCCGACCGCATCCTGCACGGCCTGTACACGGGCGACCTCGCGGTGGCGCTCGACCGCGGGGCGTCGTTCTGTCGTCTGACCGCCGCCGGCGCGACGGCCGTGGCGGACGAGTCGGACCTGGTCGCGTCCGAGCGCGCGAGCGAACTCACGACGCGGGCACTCCGCCTGACGGAGCTGGCGGCCGACCTGACCGAGGCGGCGGCGCTCTGGCGCCGCGACAGCCTGGACTGAGCGCGCGGCGGGACGGACCCGCACCGGGCCTCCAGGCCCGCGCAGCAGTCCGGAACGCATCCGGGCATGA
>NZ_MJGL01000008.1:137809-138445 GCF_001864855.1 Curtobacterium sp. MCBA15_005 | reverse complement strand
CCCCGCCCCGACCCCAGCCCCGCCCCGCCCCACTCAGCCGAACATGATGGCGGCCTCGTCGAACCGCGCCTGCGGCACGGTCTTGAGCTCGCCGAGCGCCTCCTCGAACGAGACGTGCTCGATCTCGGTACCCCGGAGCGCCACCATCCGGCCCCAGCGCTCCTCGACGACCGAGTCGATCGCCGCCAGCCCGAGCCGGGTCGACAGCACCCGGTCGTACGCGGTCGGCGTGCCACCGCGCTGGATGTGCCCCAGGGTCGTGGCCCGCGTCTCGATGCCCGTCATCTCCTCGATGAGCGGCGCGAGGCGCTCGCCGATGCCACCGAGCCGCGGGCGCCCGAAGGCGTCGAGCCCGCGCTCCGTGTGCGCCGTGTCCTCGTGGTCGGGGACGAAGCCCTCGGCCACCACCACGAGCGGTGCGCGACCGCGGTCGTAGGCGGCCCGCACCCACTTCGCGATCTGTTCCATGCTCGTCTTCTGCTCGGGGATGAGGATCGCGTGCGCGCCCGCGGCCATGCCGGAGTGCAGCGCGATCCAGCCCACGTGCCGGCCCATCACCTCGGCGACCATGCAGCGCGAGTGCGACTCACCGGTGGTGCGCAGGCGGTCCATCGCCTCGGTCGCGATGGCGACGGC
>NZ_MJGL01000008.1:70870-137121 GCF_001864855.1 Curtobacterium sp. MCBA15_005 | reverse complement strand
GGTCGCGATGGCGACGGCGGTGTCGAAGCCGAACGTGTAGTCGGTCGCGCCCAGGTCGTTGTCGACCGTCTTCGGCACGCCCACGATCTTCAGGCCGGCGTCGGTCAGGCGCTTCGCGGCGGCCAGGGTGCCCTCGCCGCCGATCGCGACGATCGCGTCGATGCCGTGCCGCTGCAGGGTCGCGGAGATGTTCTCGAACCCGCCGTTGGGGCCCTCGAACGGGTTCGTGCGGCTGGTGCCGAGGATCGTGCCGCCCTGCTTCGCGATGCCCTGGATGTCCTTGCGGCCGAGCGGGACGATGTCGCCGTCGACCACCCCGCGCCACCCGTCGCGGAAGCCGACGAAGTCGTGTCCGTAGATGGCGATGCCCTTCAGGACGATCGCGCGGATGACCGCGTTCAGGCCGGGGCAGTCGCCTCCGGAGGTGAGGATGCCGATGCGCATGGTGAACTTCCGTCGTCGGGTGGTGGGGATCAGTGCCCATCATGACTGACGGTGGTTCCGCATTACCATCCCCGTGTGTCCCTGCTCGCTTCCGCCGCCGTCGACGCCGCTGGTGCGTCCGGTGACGCGTCTCGCGTCGACACGGTGTACCGGCCTGGAGGCGCGGTGGACGTCGCGTCGACCCTGCGGCCCCTGCGGCGCGGCTCCGGCGACCCGGCCTTCCAGGTGGTCGGCGGCGTCGTGTGGCTCGCGCTGCGCACGCCCTCCGGTCCCGCTTCCGTGGCGATCCGGCGGGCCGGCGACACCATCGCGGTGTCGGCGTGGGGCAGCGGAGCCCCGTGGGCGGTCGAGCACGCCCCCGATCTGCTCGGACGCGGCGACGACTGGTCGTCGTTCGACGTCTCCGGCAACGAGTTCCTCGCCGCGGCACGACACCGGCAGCCCGGGCTCCGGCTGCTCCGCACGAACACCGTCGTCGCGATGCTCGTGCCGGCGATCATGGAGCAGAAGGTGACCTCACGCCAGGCGTGGGGCGCGTGGCGGTACCTGCTCCGGCGGCACGGCACCCCGGCGCCCGGTCCGGCACCCGCGGGCATGATGGTGCCGCCGGACGCTCCGACGTGGGCGCGGATCCCGAGCTGGGAGTGGCACCGGGCGGGCATCGAACCGGGGCGCTCGGCCACCGTGATGCGCGCCGTGAAGCTCGCGCCGGCACTCGAACGGACCCTGGTGCACGGCCGCGGCGGCGAGGTCGTCTCAACCAAGCTGCAGTCGATCCCCGGGGTCGGTCGGTGGACCGCCGCCGAGACCGCCCAGCGCTCCCACGGTGACCCGGACTCGCCGAGCGTGGGGGACTTCCACGTGCCGGCGCTCGTCGGGTGGGCGCTGACCGGTGCCCCCGTGGACGACGACGGGATGCTCGAGCTGCTCGAACCCTGGCGCGGGCACCGGGAGCGGGTTGTGCGGTTGATCGGCGGCTCCGGGTTCCGGAAGCCGTCGTTCGGGCCGCGGATCACGATCCAGGACCACCGGGGGCACTGAGCAAGTCTGTCGGGCGGGTGTGTGGGTCCGCGGAACACCGGTGTTCGCGCTTTGCACACCGGCACGTGGGTGTTCGGAGTGCGAACACCGGTGTCCCGCAGGGCGTCAGGGGTGGCGGGTGCCCTCGCCCGCCAGCACGGCGCGGTAGCCCGCACGGAACGTCGGGTACCGCGGTGTCCATCCCGTCGACCGGAGCAGCGCGTTCGACAGACGCTTGTCGCCGCCGGCCTGCCGCGCGTCACCGTCGCCCGTCGACGGCTCGGCGACGTGGAGTTCGTCGGCCAGGAACCGCAGCACGTCGTCCAACCGGCTCGGCTCGTCGTCGGTGCCCAGGTAGAGCGGTGCCGGGGCCGGCAGCGCCGCCAGGTGCACGAGCGCGGCGGCGGCGTCGTCGCGGTGGATGCGGTTCGTGTGCGGTGAGGTCCCCGGCGCCAGCCGTGCGGCACCGGATCGGACCTGGTCGATGAGCCGCTCGCGGCCCGGACCGTAGACGCCCGACAGCCGGACCAGCACGGCGCCGGGAGCGCGCTCGCGCAGCAGGACCTCGGCCTCGACCAGGACCTCGGCGGTCGGGGTCGCCCCGCGCGCGGGTGTCTCCTCGGTGACCTCGCTGCCGTCCGAGACGTCGTACACCGCGGTCGAGGACACGACGAGCACCCGGGGGTCGGCCTCCGAGGCGTCGATGCCGTCGAGCACGTTGCGCAGGCCGTCGACGTAGGTGGCGCGGTACTCGTCGACGTCGCGGCTGCCGGCGGCGAAGGCCACGACGACGACGCTCGTCTCGGCGGGGATCTCGGGGACCTCGTGGCGCAGGTCGACGCTCCGGCCGGTGATCGGCGCGGGGATCAGCTCGGCGCGGCGGCGGAGTCCGATCACGTGGTGGCCCAGGTCGGCGAAGCGCAGGCCGGCTTCGGTCCCGAGGTCGCCGCATCCGGCGATGACGACTGTCGTGGAGTTCTGCACGGCTCGACCTTGGCACGGTCTCATGGTGGAAGGCGGGGAGCTTGGTGATAATGGTTCTCAACTGGATGATCAGCGTCCGGTCTTCTCGACAGGAGTTCCATGTCCCCTCGATCCCTGCGTCTCCTCCCCGCGCTCGTCCTGGCCGGGCTCGTCCCGCTCGTCGGCACCGCGATCGCCGTCCCCGCCTCGGCCGCACCCGCCGTGACCCGGACCGCCCACCACAGCTGGCTCGTCACGGCTGACCCGACGGCGAAGCGCGTGTACGTCAACGACGCCGCGACGGGTCGGCGGACCGCCACCCTGAGCGGGATCGAGTTCGGCACCCACGCGGGCTCCGTGCAGCTCGGCCACGGGCAGATCGCGTTCATGGACGAGTCGAAGCCGCAGCTCGACGTCATGGCGATCGGTCCCCGCGGCACCGCGCGGATCGCGCAGCACTACGCGATCCCCAACGCCGACAAGCGCTGGGAGCGCGCCGGCTGGCTGTCGACCGACACCGCGCGCCGGCACCTGGCGGTCGGCTCCGACTTCGACGGCTCCGAGCGGCAGCGGGTCACCGTCATCGACCTGCAACGGAAGGTGGAGCGCACCGCCCGGATCGACACCTCGGCGGTGCAGCTCGCCACGACCGGCAAGCGCGGCACCGAAGAGGTCGAGACGTTCCTGGTCGGCAGCCCCCTGCGCCTGGTCGTCACCGCGGGCGGACGCCTCGACGCCTACTCCGTGTCCGCGATCATGCGCGGCGCGACGCACCCGCGCCCCGTCGCGACCACGCCCCTCGGTGCCTACCCGCACGGCCCGATCGTGAACGCCACCGGGACCGTGATCGGCTCCGACCTGGCCGCCGGCGTGCAGACCGTCCGGGTGACGCGGACCGGCTTCACGGGATCCCGGTCCGTCGCGTACCCGAAGCCGAGCGTGCAGAGCTACCGCCCCCGCATGGCGCCGGACGGGACGACCGTGGTCGGCACCCAGGCCGGCAGCGCCGCTGCGGGCACCCCGTGGAACGCCGTCTCCGCGTACCTGACCACCTCGTCGACGTCCTCGAGCAGGATCCGCAGCGTCGACCTCGGCACCGGGTCCTTCACCCGGGTCGCCGTCACCGCCCGGTTCGCCGCCGTCGCGCTGACGTCCGGCACCGGGGACTCGCTCGTCCTGGTGTGGAAGC
Organism: Curtobacterium sp. MCBA15_005; assembly: GCF_001864855.1. NCBI lineage: Bacteria > Bacillati > Actinomycetota > Actinomycetes > Micrococcales > Microbacteriaceae > Curtobacterium > Curtobacterium sp. MCBA15_005. Next base: position 133,505 of record NZ_MJGL01000008.1, on the reverse strand, counting down.
AGGCCGACGGCGTCTACTCCGGCCGGACGACCTCGGTCCCGCTCACGCCCTTGCGCAAGGGTCCCGTCGCCGGACAGTCCGCCGCCGGGGCCTCGGTGCGGTTCGCCGCGGCGACCGACGACGGCCGCAGTGTGTTCGTGACGCGGGGTGACGAGGGGGAGATCACCCAGATCGGCACCACCGGTGCGAAGCCCTCCGTGCTCCGCACCATCACGCTGCCGACGGCGCTCGCCGGGGGCGGGTACCTGACGACGGTCGACCCGACGGTGCGTCCGTACGACCTCAGCGGTCGCTGACCGGCCGACCCGTCGGTGGGCCGAACCGCTGACTGCCCGGCCGACCAGCCGCCGACCGCCCCTCGGGGTGGTCGGCGGCTAGGGTCCTGGTGTGATCGTCTGGCTGAACGGAACCCACGGGGCGGGGAAGACGACGACGAGCCGACTGCTCCAGCCGCTGCTGCCCGGTTCGCGGATCCTCGATGCCGAGAAGGTCGGCGAGGTGCTGATGGACGTCACGCCGGGGCTGCCGGCCAGCGACAACTTCCAGCACTGGGACCCGTGGCGGCCGCTCGTGGTCGAGACCGCTCGCCGGGTGCACGACTACGTGGGCGGGCCGCTCATCATGCCGATGACGGTCCTGGTCGAGGCGTACTGGCGTGAGATCGCCGCGGGGCTCGCGGACCACGGGATCCCGGTCCGGCACTTCGTGCTGCACGTCGACGAGTCGACGCTCCGCGACCGGATCCAGAACGACCCGATCATGGGGCCGTCGACGTTCCGGTTCGCGTACGTCGACGCCTACGCCGAGGCGGCGCGCGGCTGGCTGCACGCCGAGGCAGAGGTCATCGACGCGACCGAGGCCCCCGCCACCGAGATCGCGCGGGCCGTCGCGGACGCGGTGACGTCAGAGCGCTGACAGCACGGCTCTGTCCGCCGCACGCAGCCCCGGGGTTCGCCACCGCCCGGATCATGCCGGAGACTGGTGCGGGTCGCTCACGAAGCCGCCCGCCCCACCACCAGCAAGGAAGGCTCCGCATGCCCGAGCTCCCCGTCGTGTTCGAAGTCGGCTCGATGATCGCCCTGGTCGCAATCCTGCTCGCCGACCTGCTCATCGTCGCGCGTCGCCCGCACGTGCCGACGCTGCGCGAATCCGGCATCTGGGTGGGCATCTACGTCGGGCTCGCACTGGTCTTCGCGGTGCTCATGCTGGTCTTCGCCGGTGGCGACTCCGCCGGGCAGTTCCTGGCGGGCTGGCTCACCGAGTACAGCCTGAGCATCGACAACCTGTTCGTGTTCGTCATCATCATGGCGCGCTTCTCGGTGCCGAAGAAGATCCAGCAGGAGGTGCTGCTGCTCGGCATCATCATCGCGCTCGTGCTCCGCGGGATCTTCATCCTGGTCGGCGCGCAGCTCATCGAGAACTTCTCGTGGATCTTCTACATCTTCGGCGCCTGGCTGATCTGGACGGCGATCCAGCAGCTCCGCGGCGAGGACGAGGACGACCAGAAGGACACCTTCATCGTCCGGCTGCTCCGCCGTCGGGTCCGCCTCACCGACACGTACGACGGCATGAAGTTCCGCACCCACCACGACGGTGTCCGGCACTTCACGCCGCTGCTCATCGTGCTCATCGCGATCGGCACCACCGACCTGTTGTTCGCGCTCGACTCGATCCCGGCGATCTTCGGCATCACCGAGAGCCCCTTCATCGTGTTCACCGCGAACGTCTTCGCGCTGATGGGCCTGCGCCAGCTCTACTTCCTGCTGGGCGGACTGCTCGAGCGTCTGGTCTACCTGAAGTACGGCATCGCCGTGATCCTGGCCTTCATCGGCGTGAAGCTCGTCCTGCACGCGCTGCACGACAACGAGCTGCCGTTCCTGAACGGCGGCCACCACATCGAGTGGGCGCCGGAGATCAACACGTGGGTGTCCCTGCTGGTGATCGTCGCCGCGATGGCCGTGTCGACGCTGGCGAGCCTCGTCCGGATGCGCGGCGAGACCCCGGCCGCCGACGCCGTGACCGCGGACGACACAGCGGCGGACGATGACCGGGCCGACCAGGACCGCGCCGACCAGGACCGCGCCCGCACCTCCGACTGAAACCCGTTTGAACGATCCGCCCGGCCGTCTCGTCGTCTGGGTATGGCACTCCGCAAACGCACCAAGGTCATCATCGGGATCTCCGCCGGCGTCGTCGTCGTGGCGGCAGCAGCCGTCATCGCCGGCCCGGTCATCTACGCGAACACCGTCAACGGCCAGGCCGCCGCAGCCCCCTCGCTGTCGGCGTCCTCGTCCGGCACCCTCGACGCGAAGGACGCCGACGGCACCTGGACCAGCAAGAGCAGCTCGTACGCCGGGTACCGGGTGCACGAGGTCCTGCAAGGGAATGATGTGAACGTGGTCGGACGCACGAAGGACGTCAAGGGCACCGCCGTCGTCGACGGCGGCTCCCTCACCAAGGCGACCGTAACCGTCCAGGTCGGCAAGATCAGCACCCCCGAAGCGGCCCGCGACGAGTACTTCCGCTCCACCGCGCTGCAGACCGACAAGTACCCCACTGCCACGTTCGAGCTGACGAAGCCCGTCGACGTCACGAAGGCGCTCGACGGCTCCACGCAGGACGTCAGCCTGACCGGCACGATGGACCTGCACGGCGTCGAGAAGCCGGTCACGGCCGACGCGCAGGTCGCGGTCGGCAAGGGCGGGACCGTCCAGGTCGCCGGCACCGTGCCGATCACCTTCGCCGACTACGGCGTGAAGGCCCCGTCGCTCGGCTTCGTCACCGTGGACGGGAAGGGCTCCGTCGAGTTCTCCCTCGACCTCGGGAAGTGACCGTGACGAGTCGTTCCGCGGACGAGCTGCTCGCGACGCTGTACCGCGAGCACGGTGACGCGCTCACGCGGTACGTCCGGCACCTCACGCGGGACGGCTCGACGGTCGAGGACGTCGTGCAGGAGACGATGGTCCGCGCCTGGCAGCGTCCGGCCGTGCTCGAACGGGCACCCGACAGCGCACGCGCGTGGCTGTTCACGGTGGCGCGCAACCTGGTTGTCGACGACGCGCGGTCGGCACGCAACCGCCGCGAGCACGGCACCGAGCACCAGGTCGAACGGATCGAGTCGGACAGCACGGACGCCGTGCTGGACCGGATCGTGGTCGCCGACGCACTCGCGTCGCTGACCCCGGACCACCGCCGCGTGGTGGTGGACGCGTACTGGCTCGGGCACACGGTGCCGGAGATCGCACGGCGACACGACATCCCGGAGGGCACCGCCAAGTCGCGGTTGCACTACGGGCTGCGAGCCCTCCGGCTCGCACTGCAGGAACGAGGAGTGACCCGATGAGCGACGACAAGTACGCGGAGTGGGATGCGGCGTACGTCCTGGGGTCGCTCCCGGCCGGTGAACGCCTGGAGTACGAGCGGCACCTCGAGACGTGCGACCGCTGTGCGGCCGCCGTCGCCGAGCTGGTCGGTCTGCCGGGGCTGCTCGGCAAGCTGCCGGCCGACCAGGCGATCGAGATCGCAGAACCGGACGGGAGGCCCGACACCCGTTCCGAGAGCGACCTCGCCTCCGTCGCGCACCGCGTCCGACACCGTCGCCGCCGTCGCCGGGTCTGGGTCGCCGCCACCGCGGGGCTCGCGGTGGTCGCCGCCGTCCTGGGCGGACTCGCGGTCGGTGCCGCGGGGGAGCGCACCACGGTGCAGGCCGGTGCCGCTCCGACGGCAGCTGCCACCGCCGACCGCTACGACATGACCGGCGTGCAGGGACTCGACGTCCAGCTCGCCATCAGCGGCGAGCAGTGGGGCACCCGCTTCGACTGGGGGTGCTCGTACGGCGGCAAGGAGTGGTCGCCGGACGGGTCGATCCTCTACGACCTGGTCGTCGTCCGGACGGACGGCACGACCCAGACCGTGGGGTCGTGGACGGCTGCCGGCGCGGACGCACGAGGGCTGTCGGCGTCGACGGACATCCCGCGGGACGACATCAAGAGCGTGCAGGTCCGGCTGCGCGGTGAGCGCGGCGCGCTCGCCGTCGTCACGCTCTAACCGACGTCGGCCTCGTCCGAGGCGTCGTCGGGGCCGATGGCGTCCTGGACGCGCGCACTGACGGACCGCAGCGTCTCGGCGTCGGTCCCCACGGGCCTCCAGAACAGGTCCTCGAGCGCACCGGTGTGCGCGCGGATGCCGGCGAGCACCGCGCGACGGCCGTCCGCGGTCATCACCACCCAGCTGCCGCGGGCGTCGCTCGGGCAGTCCGCCCGCTCGACCAGGCCGCGGGAGACCATCCGCGTGACCTGGTGGCTGACGCGCGACTTCTCCCAGCCGATGCCCGCGGCGATGTCCCGGACGCGCAGACGGTGGTCCGGGTCGCGGTGCAGGCCGATCAGGATCTCGAACTCGGGGACGGAGATGCCGGCACCCGCCTGGACGGCCCGGTCGAGCGCTCGGTCGAGTCGTCGCCAGACGTCGTGGTACGCGTCCCAGGTGGCCCAGTCGTGGCCACCGTTGCCCTCCGTCGACATGCCGACCAGCGTATCCACCGGGCGGACGGTCGGACCGCGCAGCGACCCCTTTCATCCGCTCGGATGACTCCTGGTCGACGTACGGCGTGCTCCGAGGTCGCGTCGGACGTGCGGCATACGATCGGGGGATGCCGAGTGCTCGCCTCCAGGACACCACCGATGACGCCGTCGCGCTCGTGCGCCGGTGGCTGGCGGCGTCCGCCGGGGTGAAGCCCGACCCGGGCGCGGTCCGTCTGGCCGAGGTCCTGCGCGACGAGCAGGGCCTCGACTTCACCCGGGGTTTCGTGGACAAGGTCGTCCGCCCCGAAGACCCCCGCGTGGCGGCACGGAACCTCGAGCAGCTGAGCCGTGACGTCCCCGACTTCCTCGCCTGGTACCTGCGCGGGGCGGTGACGCTCGGCGGTGGGTTCGCCACCATGGCGCCGTGGGCCGTGATCCCGACCGCGCGCCGGATCCTGCGCCGGATGACCGGGCACCTGGTCATCGACGCGAGCACGAGCAAGCTCGGCCCGGCCCTCGCGAAGGTCCGCGGTCCGGGCACGCGACTGAACGTGAACCTGCTCGGCGAAGCCGTCCTCGGCAGCGCCGAGAGCGACCGACGCCTGCAGGGCACCATGGACCTGCTCGCCCGCGACGACGTCGACCACGTGTCGATCAAGGTGAGCTCCGTCGTGCCGCAGACCTCGCCGTGGGCCTTCGACCAGACGGTCGAGCGCGTCGTCGACCGGCTCGTCCCGCTCTACCGTCTGGCCGCGGCTCCGACGGCCGCCGGACGCCCGGCCAAGTTCATCAACCTCGACATCGAGGAGTACCGCGACCTCGACGTCACCCTCGCCGTGTTCCGGGCGCTGCTCGACCGTGACGAGTTCGCCGACCTGCAGGCCGGCATCGTGCTGCAGGCCTACCTGCCCGACGCCGCGGGAGCGCTCGACGCGCTGACCGAGTGGGCGCAGGAACGCCGGGCGCGCGGCGGTGCCCCGATCACGGTGCGGCTCGTCAAGGGCGCGAACCTCGCCATGGAGCACGTCGACGCGATCCTGCACGGGTGGCCCCTCGCCACCTGGGGCAGCAAGCGCGAGACCGACACCGCCTACCTCCGGATGCTCGACGCCGCACTGACGCCGGAGCGCACCGACGCCGTGCGGATCGGGGTCGCCGGGCACAACCTGTTCGACCTCGCCACCGCGTGGGTGCTCGCGCAGCGCCGCGGGGTCACCGACGCCGTCGACGTCGAGATGCTGCTCGGCATGGCGTCCACCCACGCCCAGGCCGTCCGGGCCGACGTCGGGCAGGTCCTGCTCTACACGCCCGTCGTGCAGCCGGACGAGTTCGACTCGGCCATCGCGTACCTCGCCCGGCGCCTGCAGGAGAGCGCGAGCCCCGAGAACTTCATCGCCGCCGCAGCCGACATCGACCACGACGCCAGCGTCTTCGAGCGGGAGCACAGCCGGTTCCTGGCGTCCGTCGCCGCACTCGACGAGCCCGTCCCCGCCAGCCACCGCACGCAGGACCGCCACCGTGCCCTCGGCGAACCGGTCCTGCGCGACGCGTTCCACAACGCCCCCGACACCGACCCGTCCGTCGCCGCGAACCGGGCCTGGGCGCTCGACGTCCTGCGCCGGGTGCCGCGCTCGCAGCTCGGCGCACAGACGATCCGCGGCGCGAAGGTCGCCGACCGCTCCAAGCTCGAGCGGATCATGGCGCGGACCGCCCAGGCCGGCGTGAACTGGGGGCGGCAGGACCCGTCCGACCGCGCCGAGCTCCTCGACCTCATCGGGCACGAACTCGAGACCCGCCGCGCCGACCTGATCGAGGTGATGGCCGCCGAGACGGGCACGACCGTCGCCGAGGCCGACGCCGAGGTGACCGAGGCCGTCGACGCCGCCCACTACTACGCCGAGAGCGCCCGGCGCCTCGGTGACGTCGAGGGCGCGCAGTACGTGCCGCCGCGGCTGACCGTCGTCGTGCCGCCGTGGAGCTCCCCGGTCGCGATCCCCGCCGGTGGCGTGCTGGCGGCGCTCGCCGCGGGCAGCGGTGTCGTGCTCAAGCCCGCGCCCGAGGCGAAGCGCTCCGGTGCCGTGCTCGCCGACGTGCTCTGGGACGCCGGGGTGCCGCACTCGCTGCTGCAGCTCGTCGACCTGGCCGAGGACGAACTCGGCCGCGACCTCATCGGCCACCCCACGGTCGACCGCATCATCCTGACCGGCTCGTCCGACACCGCCCGCTCGTTCCGCTGGTGGCGTGCCGGACTGCCGCTCACCGCCGAGACGAGCGGCAAGAACGCCATCGTCGTCACGCCGAGCGCCGACCTCGACCTGGCGGTGCAGGACATCGTGCAGTCCGCCTTCGGGCACGCCGGACAGCAGTGCTCGGCGGCGTCCCTCGTGATCCTGATCGGGTCCGTGGGTGAGAGCGAGCGCTTCCAGCGGCAGCTCGTCGACGCCACCCGCACGCTCCGGGTCGCGTGGCCGGACGACCCCACGGCGCAGGTCGGCCCGCTCGTCGCCGAACCGCAGGGCACGCTCCGCCAGGGACTGACCGAGCTCGGGCCGGGGGAGTCGTGGCTCGTGCAGCCCGAGGCGGTCGACGACTCCGGCCGACTCTGGTCGCCGGGCATCCGGGACGGCGTCCGACCCGGCAGCGACTTCCACCAGACCGTGTACTCCGGCCCGGTGCTCGGCATCATGCGCGCCGAGACCCTCGAGCAGGCGATCGCCATCCAGAACGGCACCGACTTCGGGCTGGCGGCGGGCATCCACTCGCTCGACGTCGACGAGGTGTCCGAGTGGCTGGCCCGGGTCCACGCCGGCAACCTGTCCGTCAACCGCGGCATCACCGGTGCCGTCGTGGGGCGCCAGCCGTTCGGTGGCTGGAAGGGTTCCTCGGTCGGCACCGGCACCAAGGCCGGCGGCCCGATGTACGTCGCGACCCTCGGCCGCTGGCAGCCCACACCCCGGACCGTGCACAGGAGCATCCAGCTGCACGGCCTGCCCCCACGCGTCACCGCGGTGATCGAGGCTGCACGCAGCGGGCTGTCGTTCGAGGAGTTCGACCGTGTCCGAGCCGGAGCCCTGAGCGACGTGCATGCACGAGAGACGCTCTTCCGGTCGCGGGACCTGTCCGGTCTCGTGGTGCAGCGGAACGTGCTGCGCCACCGACCCCAGTCCGTCATCGTGCGCCAGGCCGAGGACGCCTCGACCGTGGACCTCGTCCGGACGCTCGTCGCCGCGACCTCGGCACGCGCGCACATCCTGCTCAGCACGGCTCGGCCGCTGCCGGGCCCGCTCACGCAGCTGCTCGCGTCGAACCGGTCCCCGCTCGACGTCGTCGACCACCTGGTCGAGTCCGACCAGGAGTTCCACGCCCGCGCGTCGTCGGGGGCCGTGTTCCAGGCGGACTGGTCCACCGACCAGGACGACCAGCCGGTCGACGCGCTCGAGGCCGTCTTGTCGCAGGGCCAGGACCGGCCGGCCCACACGGCGTTCGGTGGTCCCGGTGCCCGGATCCGGTTGCTCGGCGGTGACCCGCTCGCCCTCGAAGAAGCCCTGGGTGCGAGCATCGACGTCGCGATCCACGACGCCCCCGTGGTCGAGGCCGGTGTGATCGAGATGCTGCCGTACCTGCGTGAGCAGTCGGTGTCGATCACCGCGCACCGGTTCGGCGACGTCGACAGCGACTTCTCCGAGCTGCGCGTCTAGGCGCTTCGCGCGTCGCGCATCGCGCGTTCCACTTCGTGCGTTCCGCTTCGTGAGCAGAAGAGGTCGGGTTCCCAGACGGGACCCGACCTCTTCTGCTCACGAAGTGACCCGAGGATCAGTCCTCGGCGTCACCCGCGTCTTCGTCCTCGACGCCGGTCTCGTCCATGCGGTCCCGCAGGTGGTCCGCCATCGCGCCGGCGCCCTCACCGGCGTGGTCGTGGTCGACCTGCTCGATCAGGCCCTGCAGCTTCTCGTGGTTCGTGGCATCGGTGGCACCGTCCATGACGGGCTCGGTCTGCTCGTTGTCGCTCATGCTCCGGACGCTACGCCGCGGTTGCTGCGGAACGGTAGTGGAGCTCGACCGCCCCGCCGTCGAACTGCGTGGTGCCGACGAGCTCGAACACCGGGGTCGGTGCGGCGACCGGCAGCAGGGGAGCTCCGCCGCCGAGCGCGACCGGCATCACGGTGACCCGCAGCTCGTCGAGGATCCCCGCCTGCTGGTACTGCGCCGCGAGCAGTCCGCCGCCGACGACCCAGACGTCACGCCCGGCGGCCTCGCGCTCGAGGTCGGCCTGGTGGTCGCCGACCTCGCCCGAGACGAAACGCACGTCGACGCCGTCGGGCACCGGCAGGTCTCGGGTCGTGAACACCCACGTCGCCAGGTCCGGGTATGCCCACGTGTCGTCGTGCTCGAGCACCCACTCGTACGTCGTCGACCCCATCGCGATCGCCCCGACGCCGGCGAAGAACCGGTCGTGGTGTTCCTGGAACGGCTCGAAGCCGAACTGCAGCAGCCAGTCGAGGTCGTCGTCGGGTGCAGCGACGAAGCCGTCCAGCGAGGACGCGACGGAGTAGATCGTGCTCATGCCGGGGACGCTACCGAGCACCCCCGACAGGAGTCAGCGACGACCGCTGCGACCGACGACCGCTGCCTCGGCGACCGCGAGCACCGCGGCGATCCAGAGCTGGTCGAGCGCGAACCGGCGTCGACGCGGATCGGCGACGGCCAGCGGCACCATCGTCACGCCGTGCAGGGCGTCCACGACGGCGCTCAGGGTGTGCGCGTTGCCGGAACCAGCCCGCGCGACGAGCGCAGCCTGTGCGAGCTGACGGACCCCGAGCACGCCGTGCAGCACGGCCTGGTCCGACCCTCGGGCCGCACGGCTCAGGTGCCACAGGCCGAGCCCGGCACGCGCCAGCTCGACGACGGCTGCCCCGTTACCGGCGGACGACCGGCGGCTCATCGTCGGCGTCCCGCGACGAGTGCAGCGGCACCGGCCGCACCGAGCACCGCCCCGATGATGCCGTTGCCGACCCGGCGGTGCTCCACCCACCAGGTTTGCGGGGACCAGGCGTGCGCTGACTCGTCGAAGACCCCGTGCGCGCCGTGGTCGCCCGGAACCGGCTCGTACAGGTTGTCCCGCATCTCGAGGCCGTCCTTGTCGGGGGCCTGCTGCCCGTCGACCAGCGTCTTGGCGGCGTACCAGTCGGCGAAGCGTCCGCTGATCCGGTTGCCGAGGATCGTGTAGACCGTCGACTCGCCCACCCAGGTGCGGCTGCGCGGTCGTTCGGCCACGGCGGCGATGGCGCGGGCGCCGACCTCGGGCTGGTAGATCGGGGCGACCGGCTGCGGGTGGTGCGGCAGCTTCGACTTCACCCACTGGAACTGGATCGTGTTGAGGGCCGGCATGTCCACGCGGGACACCTTGACCTTGCTGCCCTGTTCGCGCAGCTCGGAGACGACGGACTCGGTGAACCCGACGATCGCGTGCTTCGCGCCGCAGTACGCGGCCTGCAGCGGGATCCCGCGGAACCCGAGCGCCGAACCGACCTGGATCACGTGCCCACGACCGCGGGGGACCATCCGCGACAGCGCCGACCGGGTGCCGTTCACGAAGCCGAGGTAGGTCACGTGCAGCGCGCGCTCGAAGTCCTCCGGGGCGGTGTCGAGGAACTTCCCGAACACCCCGACCATCACGCCGTTCACCCACAGGTCGATCGGTCCGAGCTCTCGCTCGACCCGGTCGGCGGCTGCCTCGACGGCGTCGCGGTCGGAGACGTCGGCGACCAGGGCCAGCCCGCGTCGCCCGGCTGCCTCGACCTCGGCGACGGCGGCGTCGACGCCCTCCTGCCCGCGGGCCAGGACGGCCACGTCCCACCCCCGTGCGGCGAGCTCCCGGACGGTCGCCCGTCCCAGTCCTGCGGATCCACCGGTCACCACTGCCACTCGAGTCATGGCTCCCTTGTACCTGCGGTCGACCGTGCACCACTCAGCCGCTGTCCCCCGATGCGGCAGCAGCCGTGCCTCAGCGCCCCCGACCGAACCGCGTCGTGACCCCCGGCGAGTAGAGCACCGAGTCCGGCTCGAGCTCGGTCAGCCCGAAGGGCAGCCCGGCCGCTCCGACCAGGTCGTCCCGCAGCGACACCACCGAGGCCCGGTGCAACGGCCACGACTCGTGCTCGTTCGGCCAGAACCGTGTCCGTCCGGCCCGGTGCACGTGCATGCCCCACCGCGCCGTCAGGAACGTCTCGAGGGGCCCCGGCTCGTCGAGCACCTCGCCCACACGGACGTCGAGCATCGACCGCAGGTGGGTGCCGTGCCGCCGCATCGCGTACCCCACGCGGCCGTCACCGCTGCGCGACTCCGCGACCGCCCACCGGTACGGCAGCCCGGTCGCGACGCGTGCGCCGATGGTCGGCAGGAGCTTGCCGGCGTCGAGCGACAGGAACACGACCCCGCGTTGCCCCTGTTCGTCGACCGTGTAGACGCGGACGTTCAGCTCGACGAAGTCGCCGATGCTCCCGGTCGAGAACGGCGGGAACCGGGTGTCCTCGAACCGGAACGCGATGAGGCCCACCCAGGTGGTCACCCCGTCGTCGGTGCCGTCGAGCGCCATCGTGTCGGGCCGCGTGCCGGCCGGCAGCAGCGGGGCCACCGCCGACACGTCGACGCGCCAGTGCACGAAGACGACGTCGAGCCAGTCCTGCGAGATCCAGGGACGGCCCGGCAGACCGGGGGCCACGGCCTGGAGGCCCGGGGTCACGTGAGTGGGTCGGGTGTCGGTCACGATGTGGTCGCCTCCGGTTCGATGTGGGCTGCGACGGGTGCGTCGTCCCACCCCTGCTGCGGGGTGTCGCAGGTGCCGCGGAACACGTACTGCGAGGGACGCTTCCGCTCGCTCGACGTCCAGTCGATGGCCGGCCGTCGTCGTTCCGGGGGCAGGTACCCGATCCGGTAGACGGCCATCAGCTCGAGCGACTCGGGCACGCGGAGCAGTCCCTCGATCTCCTCCCACGCGCCGGGGGTCTCCATCGGGAAGGACACGAACTGGATCCCCAGACCGAGCTCGGTCGTCGCGAGCCAGATGTTCTCCATCGCCGCGCCCATGCTGAACACCGAGTAGAAGCCGGACAGCTCCTCCTTCCGGTACTCGTGGCGGTCGAGCATCACGCCGAGCAGCAGCGGCGACCCGGCGACGAGCTTCCGGTTCTCCTCACCCAGGGTCTGCGGCACCCGGAGCGTGTTCATGAGCAGCTGTCCGCGCTTCGTGAACACCTGCTTCGTGAACGGCCGCAGCGGCCCGGGGAGCTTGTCGAACAGCATGCCGTCGCGCCGCTCGTCCATCTCGGCCTTGGAGAACCGGAAGTACGGCTTGTACCGCTCGAAGAACGTGCCCTCGGCCATCGTGCGGGTCATCGAGCTGCCGCTGATCTCGGCGACGCGGTCGATCGTCTGGCGTTCTTCGATCAGCACGAAGCGCCACGGCTGGCTGTTGAGCTGCGACGGCGCCCGGCCGGCGAGCTCCATGAGCAGCCGCTGGTGCTCGTCCGACACCGGATCGGGCAGGAACGGCCCGTTCGTCGTGCGTCGTCGTCGGATGGCCTCGAACAGCTCCACTGCTCACCTCTCTGATCGCCTGCGTGCGAGCACGGCCCCCAGGTAGGACGGTGCGGCGGCGACCGCGACCCTCCAGTGTGCTCCGGAGCGCGGGTTCGTGCGTGGAGCGACCGCCAGGGGCACGAGTGCCGGCAGCAGGAACAGTGCGGTCCGGTCGCGCGTCCACGCGGGGGTCGTCGCGGCGACGCCGGTCAGGGTCGCGGTCACGACGAACAGGCCGTGGTGCACGACGCGGAGCTTCTTCGTGCGGATCAGCCGCACGGCGACCGCGGTGCCCCACAGGCAGTTCGCGACGTAGGCGACGCTCGCAGCGGTGACCAGCTGCCGGGCCGGGCGCGATCCCGTGGGTGCCGAGCCGCGCCTCCAGACCGCCTTCCGTCCCATGCGTGGGACGTTACGCGGTCTCTCGACTGACGAGCTTGGAGAGCACGATCGCGGAGCGGGTGTGGTCGACCTGGGGTGCGAGGCGGACCTTGTCGAGCGCCTCTTCGAGCGCGGACAGGTCCTTCGAGCGCATGTGCACGACGGCGTCGGCGCTGCCGGTGACCGTGCCGGCGTCGATGACCTCGGGGACGGTGTCGAGCAGGGCACGCAGCTCGTCGGGCGAGACGGTGCCGCGGCAGTAGAGCTCGACCCAGGCCTCGGTGCCGCGGTCCTCGACGGCGGGGTCGACCTTGATCGTGAAGCCCTGGATGACGCCGTCACCGACCAGCCGGTCGACGCGGCGCTTGACGGCCGAGGCCGAGAGTCCGACCACCGACCCGATGTCGCCGTAGCCGGCGCGGGCGTTGTCCCGGAGCTGATCCAGGATGCGGTGGTCGAGCGTATCCATTTGTCCCCATCGTACGCGGACTTGTTGCGAGGCTGGTGGGTCTCGCGCACGAAACGTGCGTCACCCGAACGGGTGTCACGGTCCCGCAGGCGGGGGACTGCGCTCCGTGGAAGGTCTGTGGAAGGATCGTCACGGCGTCGACCTGGTCCGCTGCGGTGAGTGAGCCTGCATCTCACCGGAGCTCTTCTCCTCGTTCCGTTTCGGTTCCTGGCAGGCTCGGGCCCCGGTCCCTTCCAGGAGGACTGATGTCGAACACCGCACCCGCCCCCGAGTCCGTCGCCACCCCGGCCCGTGTCGCCACCAAGCGCACGATCCTGATGTGCAAGCCGGACTTCTACACCGTGAGCTACCGGATCAACCCGTGGATGCACCCGGAGGAGCCGACCGACACGTCGAAGGCCGTCGAGCAGTGGGAGTCGCTCGTCGCCGTCTACGAGCAGCTCGGCTTCGACATCTCGTACATCGACCCGATCGACGGCCTGCCGGACATGGTCTACGCGGCCAACGGCGGGTTCGTCCTCGACGGCATCGCGTACGGCGCGAAGTTCCAGTACCCGGAGCGCCAGCCCGAGGGCCCCGCGTACATGGACTGGTTCCGCCAGGCCGGTCTGACCGTCGCCGAGCCGGAGCAGACCAACGAGGGCGAGGGTGACTTCCTGCTCATCGGGGACACCATCTTCGCCGGCACCGGCTTCCGGTCGGACAGCACCTCGCACGACGAGCTCGCGAAGATCTACGGCCGCGAGGTCGTCACGCTCAAGCTCATCAACCCGAGCTTCTACCACCTCGACACCGCCATCGCCGTGCTCGACCCCGAGCCCGCCGTCGACGGGACGAGCAACATCGCGTACCTGGAGAGCGCCTTCGACGAGCCGTCGCTGGCGATCCTGCGCGAGCGCTTCCCGGACGCGATCATCGCCACCGAAGAAGACGCCGCGATCCTCGGTCTGAACTCGTACTCCGACGGGTACAACGTCGTGATCGCCGCCCGGGCTGTCCGGTTCGCCGAGCAGCTGCGCGAGAAGGGCTACAACCCGATCGGCGTCGACCTGTCCGAGCTGCTGCTCGGCGGCGGCGGCGTGAAGTGCTGCACCCTCGACCTGCACCCGGTCGGCACCGGCACCTCGGTCGCGCGTTCGCTCGGGGTCAGCTAATGTCGGCGGCAGCGTCGCTCGGGGTCAACACCGCGGCGGCGCTCGCCGTCGAGGACCGCGCCCTCGCGCACAACTACAGCCCGCTGCCCGTCGTCATCGCGTCGGGTGCCGGAGCGACCGTCACCGACGTCGACGGCAAGCAGTACCTGGACGGCCTCGCCGCGTACTCGGCGGTGAACTTCGGCCACGGCAACCCGCGGCTGCTCGACGCCGCACGGGCGCAGCTCGACCGTGTGACGCTCACGAGCCGCGCGTTCGTGAACGACCAGCTCGGGCCGTTCGCCGCAGCACTGGCAGCGTTGACGGAGACCGAGATGGTCCTGCCGATGAACACCGGTGCCGAGGCCGTCGAGTCCGCGATCAAGGTGTCCCGCGCCTGGGGCTACCGCGTCAAGGGTGTGCCGGCCGAGCGGGCGACGATCATCGTCGCGTCCGGGAACTTCCACGGCCGCACCACGACGATCATCTCGTTCTCGGACGACCCCTCGGCCCACGATGACTTCGGGCCGTTCACGCCGGGCTTCCGCACGGTGCCGTACGGCGACGCTGCGGCGCTGCGCGAGGCGATGGACGAGACCGTCGTCGCCGTGTTGCTCGAGCCGATCCAGGGCGAGGGCGGCGTGGTCATCCCGCCGGAGTCGTACCTCCCTGACGTCCGCGCGGTCTGCGACGAGTTCGGCGCGCTGTTCATCGCCGACGAGATCCAGTCCGGCCTCGGTCGCACCGGACACACGCTCGCGGTGCAGCGCGTCGGGGTCCGCCCCGACCTCATCACGCTCGGCAAGGCCCTCGGCGGCGGCATCGTGCCGGTGTCGGCGGTCGTCGGTTCGGCAGCGGTCCTCGGCGTCCTGCGCCCCGGCGAGCACGGGTCCACCTTCGGCGGCAACCCGCTCGCCGCGGCCGTCGGCGCCGAGGTCGTGGCGATGCTCGGAGAGGGCACCTTCCAGCAGCGGGCTCTCGACGGCGAACCGCTGTTGCGCGGCCTGCTCGACGACCTGCTCGGCAAGGGTGTCGTCTCGCACCGCGTGGCCGGACTGTGGGCGGGGATCGACATCGACCCCGCGCTCGGCACCGGCAAGGCGATCTCGAAGGACCTCGCCGACCGCGGGCTCCTGGTGAAGGACACCCACGGGTCGACGATCCGCTTCGCGCCGCCCCTGGTCGTCACCGACGACGAGGTGCGCTTCGCGATCGGAACCCTGGCCGACGTCCTGACGGCGCGCGCCTGACCTGATCCGCAAAACACCGGTGTTCGCGCGTTGAACCCCCGCATCCCGCGGTGCGGAGCGCGAACACCGGTGTCTTGCGTGCGCCGGCGCGCGTCACCCGATGCGCAGCGACCAGTGCGGCTCACACGGCCCAGCGCGCCGCCAGCTCGTCCATCAGGGCATCGAGCCGCTCGTCGACGACCTGCTCCTCGGGGTGCGCCTCGTACCAGGCGATGACCTCGCGCACACCCTGCCGGTAGGTGGTGCGCGGCAGGTACCACGGCACGAGCGACCGGACCTTGCTGTTGTCGAACACCGAGCTGTTCGCCTTGTCGCCGAGCAGCGCCGCGCCCCACTCGGGGTCGACGGCGGCGATGGCATCCGCCGGCACGTGCACGATCCGCAGGTCCTCGACTCCGGCCGCCGCCGCGATCTCGTGCGCGATGGCGTTCCACGTCGGCGCCTCGTCGCTCGTGATCGTGAAGGGCTCACCGATCGCCTCGGCCCGGTCGAGCAGCCCCGTGAAGCCGACCGCGAAGTCGCGGCTGTGCGTCAGGGTCCACAGCGAGGTGCCGTCGCCGGTGATGATGACCGGCTTGCCGGCACGCATCCGAGTGACCGCGGTCCAGCCGCCGGTCAGCGGCAGCTTCGTCTCGTCGTAGGTGTGCGACGGCCGCACGATCGTCACCGGGAAGTCCTGCTCCCGGTACACCTGCATCAGCAGTTCCTCGCATGCGATCTTGTCGCGCGAGTACTGCCAGTACGGGTTCTTCAGCGGCGTCGACTCCGTGATCGGCAGGTGCGTTGCCGGCGTCTGGTACGCCGAGGCCGAGCTGATGAACACGTACTGCCGCGTCCGCCCGGCGAAGAAGTCGACGTCGGCCTGCACCTGGTCCGGCGTGAAGGCGATCCAGTTCACGACCACGTCGAAGCGCTGGTCGCCGAGTGCGTCCGCCAGTGCGCTGCGGTCCGACACGTCGGCCTGGAGGCGCGTCACACCCTCCGGGATCGGCCTGCCCCCGGTGGTCCCCCGGTTGAGCACGGTGACGTCGAACCCCTGCTCGACGGCTTCCCGGACGCAGGCGGCGCTGATCACGCCGCTCCCGCCGATGAACAACACGCTCGCTCCGGTCATGGATGCTCCCTCGATCTCCGCGGCGCAGCCCTGCGCCGAACCCCTCCGATCCTGCCCCTCAGATGCTGGGTCGGGCACCGAGCACCGTGCCGAGCATCGTCACGTCCTGTGCCCAAGCCGCGGCGCCGGGGTGGATCCATCCGAGCAGTTCGATCGCGTAATCGTGGTCCCGCCGAAGATCACGCCCATGGATCGGCTCGTGGTGCGCGGCGCGGTTCCGCACGAAGTGCAGTTGCTGCATACGTGTCCGAACCTCGCGCTGGCGAGTCAGCGCATCCGCCGGGCCGTGTGGGAACGCGCGGTGGAGTGCCGGTGTCCACAGGGCCGTCAGGTAACGAGACTCGAACAGGTACCGCCAGAACCCGAAGCTCAGTTCGGCGACGACTCGCCCGTGCACTTCTGCTCGTTTCCCCCCTCGCGTGGCACGTCGTCGCGCGACGACCAGATCGTTCTTGCCTTGGGCGTCGAGGGGAACGACGTCGAGCCAGGATGAGCCGGGGTGACGAGCAGTTGCCCAAGCGCGGAGCTGCACGTCTGCGGCGTTGCGGACCACGATCTCGACCGCCCCGGTCAGCTCCATCACGGCAGCTGCAGCTCGCATGTTCCATTCGTAGAGCCCGACAGCGCGTGCGTCGTCGGGCACAGCGTGGAAGTAGGAACGAAGGCGTTCCCGGGTCAGCAGGTCCACTACGTCCGCCGGCTCCACGCGACCTCCAGTTGACATCGAACGCACGCCCCGTAAACTCATATATCGAAGACCCCGGAACGATCACTGGCTCAAGCCACATCGCCGGGGTTTCGTCTTTGCCGACCGTTTCTGAAACATCAGCGTACAGCGCCGCGCCGCCTTGCCGAGTGCGCGGCGACGACGTCGGACTACCGTCACGGTTCGGGTCGCACCGACGCGCCCCACGACAGGAGTGACACGCACATGGAGTACCGCTACCTCGGCAACTCGGGCCTCAAGGTCTCCGAGATCACCTACGGCAACTGGCTCACCCACGCATCCCAGGTCGAGAACGACGCGGCGATCGCCTGCGTCAAGGCCGCCCTCGAGGTCGGCATCTCGACGTTCGACACCGCCGACGTCTACGCCAACACCGGCGCGGAGACGGTCCTCGGCGAAGCGCTCAAGGGGGAGCGGCGCCAGTCCCTCGAGATCGCCACGAAGGTGTTCGGGCCGACCGGTCCGAAGGGGCACAACGACACCGGGCTGTCCCGCAAGCACATCCTCGAGTCGATCGACGGCTCGCTGCAGCGGCTGCAGACGGACTACGTCGACCTGTACCAGGCGCACCGTTACGACCACGAGACCCCGCTCGAAGAGACGATGCAGGCCTTCGCGGACATTGTGCGCCAGGGCAAGGTCCTGTACGTCGGCGTCAGCGAGTGGACCGCGGACCAGCTGCGTGCGGGTGCTGCGCTCGCGAAGGACTTCGGCTTCCAGCTCATCTCGAACCAGCCGCAGTACTCCGCGCTGTGGCGGGTCATCGAGGACGAGGTCGTCCCCACCTCGAAGGAACTCGGCATCTCGCAGATCGTCTGGTCCCCGATCGCCCAGGGGGTGCTCACCGGCAAGTACAAGCCGGGTCAGCCGCTGCCCGAGGGCTCCCGCGCGACCGACGACAAGGGCGGCGCGGACATGATCAAGCGGTTCATGCGCGACGAGGTGCTGTCCTCGGTGCAGGAGCTGCAGCCGGTCGCCGACGAGCTCAACCTGTCGATGGCGCAGCTCGCCGTCGCGTGGGTCCTGCAGAACGACAACGTCGCCTCGGCGATCATCGGGGCCTCGCGTCCGGAGCAGGTGCACGACAACGCGGGCGCTGCCGGCGTCACGATCCCCGCGGAGCTCATGTCGCGGATCGACGATGCCCTGGGCGCCGTGGTCGAGCGCGACCCCGCGAAGACGAACGACAGCAGCCCGAAGACGCGCGAGGCCTAGCCGCCGAAGCCGACGTGCGGAGGCGACCCGCGCCTCCAGGCCGTCGGCGAACCGGCGCGAACGCGAGCCGCACAACCGGAGTCACCCCGAACTGCGCTGCTGCGTGGTTCGGGGTGGCTTTGGTTGTGCGCTGCGACCGACGTCACACCGCTCAGACAACGGAAAAGGCCCCCTGCCGAAGCAGGGGGCCTTCACCGGTGGCTGGACACGGCATCGATCCGTGGACCTTTCGATTTTCAGTCGAACGCTCTACCAACTGAGCTATCCAGCCGTGGCGACCCTGACGGGACTTGAACCCGCGACCTCCGCCGTGACAGGGCGGCACGCTAACCAGCTGCGCTACAGGGCCATATTGAATTGCTGTGGTGTTGTTCAGTACTACTTGCTCGCTCACTCAAGGAGTGACCCCAACGGGATTCGAACCCGTGCTGCCGCCGTGAAAGGGCGGTGTCCTAGGCCACTAAACGATAGGGCCGCAAGCAGTGCATCGCGCTACCGATGGACAAGCATACGGATGCCCCCCGGGTTTCACAAATCCGACCCCGCCAACCATGCATCCCCGGCGTGTCGCGGCGTCAGCGCACGGGTCTCCGATGCTGTCGGTGCGAGCATCGTCGGCGGCCGCACCCCTCGTCCGAGGGGCTGTCGAGCCTGCGACCCGTGTTGTTACTGTTGCACCTGTTAACAGTGTTACGTGCGTGAGCCTTGCCGCGCTGTTACGAAATCGAGATACATGTCGACCTCCACTCCCTTCTCCCTCCGCACCCGCAGCCGCCTGATCGCCGCCGCGCTCGCCGTCGCGCTCACGGCCGGCACGCTCGCGGCCCTTGCCCCGACGTCGTCCGCCAGCGCTGCGAGCTACCCCAGCTGGGACGAGGTGCAGCAGGCGAAGTCGTCGACCAGCGCCCAGCAGGCCAAGGTCAGCGAGATCAAGTCGCTCATCTCGTCGCTGAAGAGCGAGGCGGCTGCCAAGCAGAAGACAGCCCAGGCCGCGGGCGAGGCGTACCAGGCCGCGCAGAGCAAGTACGACGAGGCGACGCTCAAGCAGAAGTCGCTGCAGTCCCAGGCCGACGAGGCCGAGCAGACCGCCGCGCGGTCCGAAGCGCAGGCCGGTCAGCTCGCCGCGCAGCTCGGTCGGGCCAGCGCCAACGACGTGACGACCGACATCCTCACGCACCCCTCGGACTCCGGTGACCTGCTCTACGAGCTCGGTGCCATGTCGAAGCTCAGCGAGCAGGCCGACGGCATCTACTCGCAGGCCTCGCAGGACCGCGGCACCGCCCAGGCCCAGGCCGACAAGGCGGACACTGCAAAAGCAGCCCTGGGCGACCTCGCCGACGCCGCACAGTCGAAGATGCAGCAGGCCCAGGGCGCCGCCGACGCCGCACAGACCGCGGTGGACGCCCAGAACGACAACCAGTCCCGGCTCGAGGCGCAGCTGACCGCGCTCACCTCGAAGCAGCGCGGCGTCGAGGCCGACTACCGCAAGGGCGTCGCCGCCGAGAAGGCCCGACAGGCCCGCCTCGCCGCAGCCGCCGCGAAGGCAGCCGCGAAGGCCGCAGCCACGAGCCAGGGTGGCACCGGCGGCGGCACCGCGAACGCGTCCGGCTGGGTCCGACCCGCCGGCGGGTACCAGACCAGTCCCTACGGCTACCGCGTCGACCCCTACACGCACGTCAGCGCCCTGCACGCCGGCGTCGACCTGGCCCCGGCCTGCTACGCCCCGATCTACGCGGCACACGACGGCACCGTCACCTTCGCCGGCAACGGTGGCGGGTACGGCAACGAGGTCATCCTCGACAACGGCGGCGGCATCTCCACCGCGTACGGCCACGTCGTCGACGGCGGGATCATGGTCGCCGCCGGCCAGCGCGTCACCGCGGGACAGCAGATCGCCAAGATCGGCTCGACCGGCTGGTCGACCGGGTGCCACCTCCACTTCGAGACCCGGGTCAACGGCGCTGCCGTCGACCCGGTCCCCTTCATGGCAGCGCGGGGGATCTCGGTATGAGCATCAGCGCCACCGGAACGAGTCCTTCCACGTCATGACCACCTCCGCTCGCTCGTTCTCCTGCGGGATCGCGACCATCGCCGTGCTCGGCATCGGCCTGTCGGTCGTCATCGCCGGACCGGCCCAGGCCGCGCCCTCGGGTCCGTCCTGGGACGACGTCAAGGCCGCCAAGTCCGACGCGGCCGACGCCCAGCAGACGGTCGACGAGCTGAGCGACCGGCTCGGCACGCTGCAGGACGCCGCCGACCAGGCCGGTGTCGCCGAGCAGCAGGCCGGACAGGCGTACGCCCTGGCGGCGTCGCAGCAGCAGGAGGCCGAGGACACCCTCGCCGACCTGTCCGCGCAGTCGAAGCGTGCGAAGGACCGGGCGGACGACTCGGCCGGCCAGGTCGCCGGGCTCGTGGTCGAGCTGTCCCGCACGGGCGGCGGTGACCTGTCGACGACGATGCTCATGGACTCGTCGGACTCGAAGGACCTGCTCTACCGCGTCGGCACCATGTCGCACCTGTCCGAGCGCTCCGCGACCGTCCTGGCCGAGGCACGCGCCGACCAGAAGACCGTCGAGTCCCTGGCGGCCCAGCAGTCCGCCGCCGAGAAGGCCCTGAGCAAGGCGACCGAGGCGACGAAGACCACCTTCGCGACGGCCAACGACGTGGCCGCAGGCGCCCAGGCGCGGGTGCAGAAGGAACAGGACCAGCAGGCCGAGGTCCTGCGCCAGCTCGCATACCTGAAGGGCACGAGCGTCGCGACGGAGACCGCGTACTGGAGCGCGCAGCAGGCGAAGGCCGCCGCGGCCGCCATCGCCAAGCAGACGGGCGACGCCGGTACCGGGAACGCCACCGGCGGGGGCACGAGCGGCAGCGACACCGGCGACACCGGCAACACGGGCGGCACCGGCAGCACCGGTGGTGGGACCTCCACTCCGGCCGTCCCGAGCACGCCGTCCAAGCCGAGCACCCCGTCGAACCCCGGCACCCCCGCGAAGCCGAGCACGCCGTCCAAGCCGAGCACTCCCAGCACGCCGAGCAAGCCGGCACCCGCCCCTGCTCCCGCGCCGGCTCCTGCCCCGGCACCCGCCCCCGCACCGGCCCCGAGCAGCCCCTCGAAGGCCGCCGGCGCGATCTCCTACGCCCGAGGGCAGCTCGGCGAGGCGTACGTCCTCGGCGGCGCCGGCCCGACCACCTGGGACTGCTCCGGCCTCGTGATGATGGCCTACAGCTCGCAGGGTATCGCGACCGGTGGGCACAACGTCGTCTGGCAGTACAACTACTTCAAGTCGATCGGTCGCCTCGTCCCGCTGTCCCAGCGCCAGCCCGGCGACATCCTGTTCTACTCGTCGAACGGCACCGCCTCGGGGGCGTACCACGACTCGATCGTGACGAGCTACGGCACCATGGTCGAGGCCGCGCGCCCCGGCGTCGGCGTCGTCGAGCGCGCGATCTGGCTGCCGAACCAGCTCATGCCGTACGTCGCCCGCCCGAGCGGTTCCCTGTAACCCGCTCCCGGTCTGCCCGTTCTTTCCCAGAGCGGCTGCGGTACCAAGCGAGATCGGGCGTACCTGCACGGATCAACGCACCAGGTACGCCCGTTTCCACCAGGTGCAGCCCCGGCATGCCCCGCGCCACCCCCCCCCGCACGCCGCTCGGCCCGGCCCGCCCCCGCCCGACAGCAGCCACCACGCACGACACAGAACGGCGCCCGCCCTCCGGAAGGAGAGCGGGCGCCGTTCGTCGTCAGGGGATCGTCAGTGCGAGCCGGGCACGTACGCGGCCTGACCGGCCTGCACGATGCGCTCGGCCTCGGCGGCGTCGCCCCAGCCCTCGGCCTTGACCCACTTGTTCGGCTCGAGGTCCTTGTAGCGCTCGAAGAAGTGCGCGATCTCGGCCTTCGTCTGCTCCGGCACGTCCGAGATGTCCTGGATGTGTGCCCAGCGCGGGTCCTTGGCGGGGACGACGAGGACCTTCTCGTCGTTGCCGGCCTCGTCGCTCATCTTGAAGACGCCGACGGGGCGGACCTTGACGCCGACGCCGGGGAACGTCGGGAACTCGAGCAGCAGCAGCGCGTCCACGGGGTCACCGTCGTCGGCCAGGGTCTTCTCGAAGAACCCGTAGTCGGTGGGGTAGACGAACGAGGTGAACAGCACGCGGTCGAGGTAGACGCGACCGGTCTCGTGGTCCACCTCGTACTTGTTGCGGCTGCCCTTGGGGATCTCGACGACGACGTCGTACGCGGCCATGTTGCGCTCCTGTGTCTGCTTCGGGGACTGTCGTGTGTTGCGAAAGCGCGGCTAACGTTACCGGGTGAACTCTCCGCGTCCCCGGCTCGACCCCGCCGTCGCCGAGACCCGCCTGGCGGTCCGCGACCTGCTCGCCGCAGCCGTCGACGACGGTGTGGTCGCCGCAGGCGACCTGGTCCTCGTCGCACTGAGCGGCGGACCGGACTCCCTCGCCCTGGCGGCGGCCACCGCGTTCGAAGCGGGCAAGCAGGGTCTGCGGGCCGGGGCAGTGGTCGTCGACCACGCGCTCCAGGCGGGCTCCGAGGCGGTCGCGAGCCGCGCCTCCCGGCAGGCATCCGAGCTGGGACTCGACCCGGTGACGGTCCGCAGGGTCACGGTCGGCTCCGACGGTGGTCCGGAAGGCGCCGCCCGGGAGGCCCGCCACGCGTCGATCGCCGAGGTCGCGGCCGCCACCGGGTCACCCCTCGTGCTGCTGGGCCACACCCTGGACGACCAGGCCGAGACGGTGCTGCTCGGCCTGCTGCGCGGCAGCGGGCCGGACAGCCTGTCCGGCATGCAGCCGCTCGCCCGACGCGACGGCGGCCCGGCGTACGGCCGGCCGCTCCTGTCGGTCCGGCGTCACGTGACCCGGCAGGCGTGCGCCGCAGCGGGGCTCGCGCCGTGGCACGACCCGCAGAACGACGACCCCGCGTACGCGCGGGTGCGGGTGCGGAACACCCTGCTGCCGGTGCTCGAACGGGAGCTCGGTGCCGGGGTGCCCGAGGCCCTGGCCCGCACGGCCGACCAGCTGCGCGAGGACTCCGCCGCCCTCGACCACTTCGCCGAGGAGATCGCCGAGGACATCGCCGAGCACTCCGAGGCGGGCATCTCGCTGTCGGTGCGGGCGCTCGGGGCGAACCCGCCGGCGCTCCGGCAGCGACTCGTGCGCCTCGCGGTGGAGAGCGAGTTCGGGGTGACGCTGTCGCGCGTGCAGACGCTCGAGGTCTGCCGGCTGGTCACGGACTGGAGCGGACAGGGCCCGATCGACCTGCCGGGCGTCCGTGCCACGCGGACCGGCGACCGCATCGAGTTCAGCGCCGGTTAGGCTGGCGTGGTGGAACTCTCCGACGTCCAGGCAGACCTGTCCGAAGTGCTCTTCACCCCCGAGCAGATCGACGAGAAGCTCGCCGAGCTCGCGGCGGTCGTCGACGCCGACTACGCGGGCCGCGACCCGCTGCTCGTCGGCGTGCTCAAGGGTGCCGTCATGGTGATGGCGGACTTCTCGCGCCACCTCAAGATGCAGGCGCGGATGGACTGGATGGCGGTGTCGTCGTACGGCTCCGGCACGAAGTCGTCCGGTGTGGTGCGGATCCTCAAGGATCTCGACACCGACCTGCACGGCCGCGACGTCCTGATCGTCGAGGACATCATCGACTCCGGCCTGACCCTGTCGTGGCTCAAGCAGAACCTGCAGTCCCGCGGTGCCGCGAGCGTCGAGATCGTCGCCCTGCTGCGCAAGCCCGAGGCCGCCAAGGTCGAGGTCGACGTGAAGTACGTGGGCTTCGACATCCCCGACGCCTTCGTGGTCGGGTACGGCCTGGACTACGACGAGCGCTACCGCAACCTGCGCGGCGTCGGCGTCCTCGCTCCGCACGTCTACTCCTGACGGGCGGCCCGCCGCGCTCGGGTCGCACTCGGCCGACTCTGGCCCGGGGGTGAGTTCGCCCGCAGAGGACACCCATTCTCGCCACAGAATCGCGGCCGTATGCTGACCTGCACGCAACTTCGGCAGAGAAAGGTGTCGGGCACTCGCGCCCGGATCACATGAACTTCAAGCGCATCTTCCGCGGCCCGTACCTCTACGTGCTGATCGCGCTGGCGGGCATCTTCATCGGCTGGAGCGTCATCAGCCAGGGCAGCACGCAAGAGATCGACACCCAGAAGGGTCTCGAGCAGCTCTCCGATGACAAGGTCTCGTCCGCGACCATCAACTCCACCGAGCAGCGGGTCGACCTCGTCCTGAAGGACGGCGACAAGCAGGAGCAGTTCTACTACTCCACGCCCCGCGGCGAAGAAGTGGTGCAGGCGGTCAACGACGCCAACCTGCCCGACGGCTACAACGACCGTGTCGCCCAGGGCAACTGGTTCCTGTCGCTGCTCGGCATCCTGCTGCCGTTCCTGATCATCGGTGCCCTGTTCTGGTTCCTGCTCTCGAGCGCCCAGGGCGGCGGCTCGAAGGTCATGCAGTTCGGCAAGTCGAAGGCCAAGATCAACAACAAGGAGAACCCGCAGGTGTCGTTCGCCGACGTCGCGGGTGCCGACGAGGCGATCGAGGAACTGCACGAGATCAAGGAGTTCCTCAAGGAGCCCGCGAAGTTCCAGGCCGTCGGGGCGAAGATCCCGAAGGGCGTGCTGCTGTACGGCCCTCCCGGAACCGGCAAGACCCTGCTCGCCCGCGCCGTCGCGGGTGAAGCCGGCGTGCCGTTCTACTCGATCTCCGGTTCGGACTTCGTCGAGATGTTCGTCGGTGTCGGTGCGAGCCGTGTCCGTGACCTCTTCGAGCAGGCCAAGGCGAACTCGCCGGCCATCGTCTTCATCGACGAGATCGACGCCGTCGGTCGTCACCGTGGTGCCGGCATCGGCGGTGGCAACGACGAGCGCGAGCAGACGCTGAACCAGCTCCTCGTCGAGATGGACGGCTTCGACGGCAAGACGAACGTCATCCTCATCGCCGCGACGAACCGTCCCGACGTGCTCGACCCCGCGCTCCTGCGCCCCGGCCGCTTCGACCGCCAGATCGGCGTCGACGCTCCGGGTCTCGCCGGCCGCAAGCAGATCCTCGAGGTGCACGCGAAGGGCAAGCCGCTCGCCGCGAGCGTCGACCTCGAGCTGCTCGCCCGCAAGACGCCGGGCTTCACCGGTGCCGACCTGGCGAACGTCCTGAACGAGGCGGCCCTGCTGACCGCCCGCTCGAACGCGCAGCTCATCGACAACCGCGCCCTCGACGAGGCCGTCGACCGCGTGATGGCCGGCCCGCAGCGCCGGACCCGGATCATGTCCGACCAGGAACGCCTGATCACCGCGTACCACGAGGGTGGCCACGCCCTGGCGGCAGCGGCGATGCGGCACACCGACCCGGTCACGAAGATCACGATCCTGCCCCGCGGCCGTGCCCTCGGCTACACGATGGTGCTCCCGCTCGAGGACAAGTACTCGGTCACCCGCAACGAGCTCCTCGACCAGCTCACCTACGCAATGGGTGGTCGCGTCGCGGAAGAGATCGTGTTCCACGACCCGACCACGGGCGCCTCGAACGACATCGAGAAGGCCACCGGCACCGCCCGCAAGATGGTGACTGAGTACGGCATGAGCCAGGCCGTCGGGTCCGTCAAGCTCGGGTCCGGCTCGAGCGAGCCGTTCGTCGGCCGTGACATGAGCGGCGGCACCGGTCGCGACTACTCGGAGACCATCGCCCAGACGGTCGACGCCGAGACCCGCGCCCTGCTCGAGGCCGCGCACGACGAGGCCTACCAGGTGCTCAACGACAACCGCGACATCCTCGACCGCCTGGCCGGCGAGCTCCTCGAGAAGGAGACGCTCGACGCCCCGGAGCTCGTGGAGATCTTCAAGGACGTCCGCAAGCTGCCGGAGCGCCCCCAGTGGCTCTCCAGCGACAAGCGCCCGGTCAGCAACCTGCCCGCGATCGACGTGCCCGGCAAGGCCGCCTCGACCGCAGCGGACCCGTCGGACTCCGAGTCGACCTCGAAGACCCGTCGTCGCCCGTTCGGCAACCCGGGTATCGCCCCCGCGTAGGCCGGCATGACCGAGCTGCCGACGCGACGAGAGCGTCGACTCGCCGAGGTGAGTCGTGCTCGCGCCGCCGCCGCCGAACCGGCGACGGTCGCGATCGACCTCCGTGCACCCCAGCCGGTGCCGGAGGTCGTGACCGGCCGTCGCCGTGATCGCGGTGGCCCGGCCGAGGAACGCACCCGGGTGCTCGGCATCCTCAACGTCACCCCCGACTCGTTCAGCGATGGCGGGCTGCACCAGGCCTACGACGCCGCCGTGCAGCACGCACGTGACCTCGTCGCCGCCGGTGCGGACGTCATCGACGTCGGTGGGGAGTCCACCCGCCCCGGTTCCGAGCGCGTGCCCGTGCCGGTCGAGCAGGAACGTGTGCTGCCGGTCGTGCAGCAGCTCGTCGCCGAGGGCATCCCGGTCAGCGTCGACACCATGAACGCCGCGACGGCCGAACGTGCCGTCGACCTCGGCGCCGCGATCGTCAACGACGTCTCGGGCGGGCTCGCCGACCCGGACATGGCCCGGGTCGTGGCGTCGACGGGGGTCGGCTTCGTCGTCATGCACTGGCGCGGCCACAGCGACCGGATGTACCGCAACGCCGAGTACACCCACGCGGTCGAAGAGGTCCGGCGCGAGGTCGAACTCCGGGTCGCCGAACTCATCGTGCTCGGTGTCCGGCAGGAGCAGGTCGTCATCGACCCGGGCCTCGGCTTCGCCAAGCACGGCGTGCAGAACTGGGAGATCCTGGCCGGCTACGAGCGCTTCGCCTCGATCGGCCTGCCGGTGCTCGTCGCCGCCTCACGCAAGCGGTTCCTCGACGGTGTCGGGAGCCCCGAGGGCGCTCCACCCAGGGAGCGCGACCTCGCCACCGCCGCCATCAGCCTGCTCGCCGCCGAACGCGGCGCGTGGGGTGTGCGCGTGCACGACCCGGCACCGACCCGTGCCGTGCTCGACGTCTGGGACGCCTGGAGGGCAGCTCGATCGTGAACGACACCATCCGACTCACCGGGGTCCGCGCCCGCGGACACCACGGCGTCTTCGACCACGAGCGCGAGGACGGCCAGGACTTCGTCGTCGACGTGGCCGTGGAGCTCGACGCCCGTGCCGCCTCGGGCAGCGACGACCTCGACGCCACCGTGCACTACGGCGTCCTCGCCGAGCAGGTCGTGGCCGAGATCGAACGCGACCCGGTCGACCTGATCGAGACGTTGGCCGAACGCATCGCCGCGGCCGTGCTCACCCACCGTGCCGCACTGGCGACGGAGGTCACGGTGCACAAGCCGCAGGCCCCGATCACCGTGCCGTTCACCGACGTCTCGATCACCATCCGGCGCACCCGCGGCGCCACGGTGCCGGACGAGGAAGAAGAATGACCCACCGGGTCGTCGTCGCCCTCGGAGCGAACCTCGGCGACCGGGGGAGCACGCTCCGCGCCGCCGCCACCGCGATCGCCGCCCTGCCCGGGGTCGAGCCCGTGGCCTCGAGCCGCGAGGTCGAGTCGGTCGCCGTGACCCTCGATGGCCTCGACACGTCGAAGCCCCGCTACCGGAACGCCGTCGTGGTCGTCGACACCGACCTCGAGCCGCAGGCCTTCCTCGACGCCCTGCACGGCATCGAGGACGCCCACGGCCGCACGCGCGAGGTCCGGTGGGGCGACCGCACCCTGGACCTCGACGTCGTCGCGGTGGACGACCTGCGGATCGCCACGGACACCCTGGTCGTGCCGCACCCCCGGGCAGCGGAGCGCGCGTTCGTGCTCGCCCCGTGGCTCGACGCCGACCCCGGGGCCGTCCTGCCCGGTGCCGGACCGGTGGCCGACCTGCTCACCGCCGTGGGGGACGACACCGAGCGCGTCGACGAGCCGCGCCTGTTCGCGGAGCCGGCACGGGCCTCCCGGCCGGCGGGGAGCGCGACCAGCGCATGAAGCCCACCCGTGCCTCCACGCTGATCAGCATCGCCGTCGTGACGGTGGTCGCCGGTTTCGCGGTCGACGCCGTCCTGGCGTCGCGCCAGCTGCCGACCTTCCTGTTCTCGATCCCGCTCGGCATCACGCTCGCCTTCATCGGCGTCGCCGTCGTGCTCATGGCGCGCCCGGTGCGCCGGCACGCGCGCGACGGCGCCGGACGCCAGCGGCCGGTCGACCCGCTCTACGCGACACGGGTCGTCGTGCTCGCGAAGGCGTCCAGCATCTGCGGCACGCTGCTCGGCGGGTTCGCCCTCGGCCTCGTGCTGTACCTGCTGACCCGTTCCGCGACGCCTTCGCTAGGCTCGACCCTGCCGAACGTGATCGCCGTCGGGGGCGGGATCGTCCTGACGGTCTGCGCACTCGTGGCGGAGCGCATGTGCATCGCACCTCCGGGTGACGACGACGACCGTGACGATCCCCGCAACGGTTCGACGACGGTGAACTGACCGAGCAACCCCAGGAGGCCCGCGATGCCGCGTGAACGACTCGACGAGCCCGGCCTCGGCCTCGGTGGGATCGCCTGGCAGCGGGTGTCCGCGAAGCTCGTGTGGACCGAACTCATCACCACGCTCGTGATCGGTGTCGTCCTCACCGCGGGCTGCGTGCTCATCGGGATCGTCACCGACGGCTTCGGTTCCGGGGCCGGCACCGTGTGGCTCACCATCGGCATCGTCGTCGCGGTCACCACGGCGATCACCGCCGCGCTGACGCCCCGACGGGTCCGGGCCATCGGCTACGCGCTCCGCGATGACGACCTGGTCGTGCGCCGTGGCCTCATGTGGCAGCGGTTCACGGCGGTCCCGTACGGCCGGATGCAGCTCGTCGACGTCGCCCGGGGCCCGCTCGACCGGGCGCTCGGCATGAGCGAGCTGAAGTTCGTCACCGCCGCGGCCGCGACGAACGTCCGGATCCCGGGTGTCCCGGCAGCGGACGCCGACGAGCTGCGCGACCGCCTCGTCGAGCTCGCCGAGTCCCGTCGCGCCGGTCTGTAGGGGTCGTCCGTGACCTTCCGACCGGGCACCCCGCCACCCGCTCCGCCCACCCCGCCCACCCGGGGCAACGCGGCCGCCGCGGCACCCCTGACCGACGGCGAGTGGCACCGCCTGCACCCGCTCACCCCGCTGCTCAAGGGCGGGATCTTCCTCATCGTCATCCTCGGCTACGTGCTGAACAGCCTGCGCGACCAGCTCGTCGAGTTCTTCATCCCGGGCGAGCAGCAGGAGGACGGTGACCCGGTCCGGTACGTGTACGAGCACGGCGT
Organism: Curtobacterium sp. MCBA15_005; assembly: GCF_001864855.1. Lineage (NCBI taxonomy): Bacteria > Bacillati > Actinomycetota > Actinomycetes > Micrococcales > Microbacteriaceae > Curtobacterium > Curtobacterium sp. MCBA15_005. Next base: position 103,861 of record NZ_MJGL01000008.1, on the reverse strand, counting down.
CGTCGGCTGGGTCCTGCTCGGCATCGTGGTGCTGCTCGTGGTGCTGATCGGGTTGTTCTACCTGTCCTGGCGCATGCACGAGTTCCGCGTCACCGGCGAGATCGTCGAGGTGCGCTCGGGCGTGCTGTTCCGGAACCACCGCAAGGCCCGGCTCGACCGGATCCAGGGCATCAACATCCAGCGGCCGCTCGTGCCCCGGGTGTTCGGCACCGCCAAGCTCGAGATCGCGCAGGCCGGCAACGACGCCAACGTGCAGCTCGCCTACCTCGGGGCCCGCGCCGCCGACGACCTGCGGCAGCGGATCCTGGTGCTCGCGTCCGGCGCGAAGGACGACGACGGGCACGGCGGTCCGTCGCGGCAGTCGCACGGAGCACTGCAGGACCGCGTCGACGAGATGTTCTCGCCCGAGCTCGACCCGGCAGCCGTGCACGCGACCCGCATCGTCAAGGTGCGCCCGGGTCGGCTCATCGCGTCGATGCTGCTGTCCGGCACGACGCTGTTCCTGCTGCTCGTCATCGCCGGCATGATCGTCAGCGTCGCCCTCACCGGCGAGTTCGCGGTGCTGTTCGGGCTGTTCCCCGCCGTGCTCGGTGCCGGTGGCTACTACGTCCGCAAGTTCTCCCGTTCGTTGCAGTACACGATCGCCGAGACCCGCGACGGCATCCGGATCGGCTTCGGGCTGGTCTCGACGTCGAACGAGACGCTGCCGCCCGGCCGCATCCACGCCGTCAGCGTCGCACAGCCGCTGCTGTGGCGTCCGTTCGGCTGGTGGGACATCCGCATCAACCGTGCGACGAGCGCCGGCAACGGAGCGTCGAGCAACCAGCAGGTGTCCTCGATCGTGCTGCCCGTGGGCACCACGGCGGACGTCCGCGAGGTCCTCGACATCATCCTGCCCGGGCTCGTCGGCACCGTCGTCGCCGGCCCCGAGGCGTCGCAGGAAGCCCTGCGCGAAGGGGCTGCCGAAGCCGTGGACGTCGTTGACGACAGCCTCACCACCTCGGGCGACCGTGGCGGCTTCGTGCACTCCCCACGACGCGGCGCCTGGCTCCGTCCGTTCGCGTTCCGGCGCAACGGCTACCGGTTCGTGCAGGGCGCGGTGCTGCTGCGGCTCGGTGCCGTGTGGCGGTCGCTCGTCATCGTGCCGCTGCCCCGGGTGCAGAGCGTCAAGGTCGAGCAGGGTCCCCTCGAGCGCGCCCTGCGGCTCGCAGCCGTCCACGTCCACACCGTGGCCGGTCCGGTCTCGGCCCGCGTCGGTGCGCTCGACGCGCGTGACGCGCAGCGCCTGTGGTCGGAGACGACGCAGCGTGCCGTCGAGGCGGCCGCGGTCGACACGACGCACCGCTGGCGCGAACGGGAGGCCCGTCCCGCGGCCGCCAGGCACGCTGCGGCCGACACCGTGCCCGGGTCCGGAGCCCCTGCCGGACCGACGGCGGACCACCGGCCCGGTGCCCTCCCCGCCGGCTGGGGCGACGTGCCCCCGACCGGAGCCGCACGATGAGGGCCGGGCGTCTCGGGGTCGGCATCGTCGGCGCCGGACGGGTCGGACCCGTCCTCGGAGCGGCCCTGGCGAACGCGGAGCACGCCGTCGTCGGGGTGACCGCCGTGTCCGACGAGAGCCGTGACCGCGCCGAGGCCATGCTGCCGGGCGCCCCGGTGCTCGCGACGCCGGACCTGGTCGAGCGGAGCGAACTCGTGCTGCTCGCGGTGCCGGACGACCAGCTCGCCTCGCTCGTGCAGGGGCTGGCGGACGCCGGGATCTGGCAGCCGGGGCAGCTCGTCGTGCACACCAGCCCGGACCACGGCGTCGGGATCCTCGCCCCGGCGATGGCAGCCGGTGCGATCCCGCTGGCGATCCACCCCGCGATGGCCTTCACGGGCACGAGCGTCGACCTGTCCCGGCTGCGCGACGCGTACTGCGCGGTGACCGCCCCGGCGCCCGTCCTGCCGATCGCGCAGGCGCTCGTGGTCGAGATGGGGGCCGAACCGTTCGTCGTGGCCGAGGGCGACCGGCCCGCGTACGCCGATGCGGTGCGGGCCGCCGTGAGCTTCTCGACCGCGATCGTCGACCAGTCGGCGGGCACCCTGTCCGGCATCGGCGTCGAACACCCGGGTCGTGTCCTCGGCGCGCTCGTCCGCTCCGCCGTCGACAACGCGCTGACCGCCGCCGACGGGCAGTCGACGCTCTAGCGGTTCGGGGCCGGGACCGCGGCGCGGGGAGGACGTCGGGGCCGGGTGGAAGTCGGGGCCGGGCGCTCGAGTGGTCACGACTCCCCGCTCGGTTCGCCCGAGTGGTCGCGACCTGTCGGCTGCGCGTGCTCGAGCTGACAGATCGTGACCGGTGGGGGTGGTGCGGGCGGGGTGTTGTGACCGCGGTCTCGGCTCCTGGTTCGGCGAGCTCGGCGACTCCGGGTGGTCACGACTCCCCGCTCAGTTCCGCCGAGTGGTCACGACCTGTCGGCTGCGCGTGCTCGAGCTGACAGATCGTGACCGGTGGGCGTGGTGCGGGCGGGGAGTCGTGACCGCGGTCTCGGCTCCGGCAGCCTGGCAGTCCCGCCGCCCGGCAGCCCGTGGTGGTCGGGACCCACCGCTCAGTTCTGCCGAGGCGGCGGGAACTGTCGGCCGGGCGGGCACGGTTCGGGGGCGGGACCGCGGCGCGGGTAGCATTTCCCCCGACCCCCACGACCATCGGAGCCGCACCCGCATGACCGACGAGACCGTCACCCCCGACACCGCGATCGCCGACGCCGCCGCACTGGCCGAGCAGGAGACCAGCGAGCAGCGACAGGTCCGGCTCGACAAGCGGGCGAAGCTGCTGGAGTCGGGCATCGAGGCGTACCCCGCCGAGCTCCCCATCACCTCGACGATCCCGGCCGTGCGCGAGCAGTACGCGCACCTGGAGACCGGCGAGGAGACCCAGGACGTCGTGGGCATCGCGGGTCGTGTGGTGTTCTCGCGCAACACCGGCAAGCTCTGCTTCGCGTCCCTGCAGTCGGGCGACGGCTCGCGCATCCAGGCGATGGTCTCCCTTGCCGAGGTGGGCGACGAGTCCCTCGCCCGCTGGAAGGAGTTCGTCGACCTGGGTGACCACGTGTTCGTGCACGGACGGGTGATCTCCTCGCGCCGCGGCGAGCTGTCGATCATGGTCGACGACTGGGCGATCGCGGCGAAGGCGATCCTGCCGCTGCCGAACCTGCACAACGAGCTCAACGAGGAGACGCGGGTCCGCCAGCGCTACCTCGACCTCATCGTCCGCGACGAGGCCCGCGCCACCGTGCGTGCCCGCGCAGCCGTGATGGCCTCGCTCCGCCAGACCTTCACCGCGCACGAGTACCTCGAGGTCGAGACCCCGATGCTGCAGACCCAGCACGGCGGCGCCTCGGCCCGACCGTTCGTCACGCACTCGAACGCCTTCGACACCGAGCTGTTCCTGCGCATCGCACCCGAGCTGTTCCTGAAGCGTGCCGTCGTCGGTGGCATCGACCGGGTGTTCGAGATCAACCGGAACTTCCGGAACGAGGGCGCCGACTCGTCGCACTCGCCCGAGTTCGCGATGGTCGAGGCGTACCAGGCGTACGGCAACTACGAGCAGATGGCCGACCTGACGCAGGAGCTCGTGCAGAACGCGACCCGCGCGGTCACCGGTGGAGCGCTCGAGGTCACCCTGCCCGACGGCAACACCTACGACCTGGGTGGCGAGTGGCCCCGCATCGACATGTACGGCTCGCTGTCCGAGGCCGCGGGGCGCGAGATCACCCCGGAGACCCCGCTGTCCGAGCTGCAGGCGCTCGCCGAGGCCGAGGGCGTCGAGGTCGCCCACGCCACGCACGGCAAGTACGTCGAGGAACTCTGGGAGCACTTCGTCATCGACTCGCTCGACCGCCCGACCTTCGTGATGAACTTCCCGGTCGACACCTCGCCGCTCACCCGGCAGCACCGAACCCGTCCGGGCGTCGTCGAGAAGTGGGACCTGTACGTCCGCGGCTTCGAGCTCGGCACGGCGTACTCCGAGCTCGTCGACCCGGTCGTGCAGCGGGAGCGGTTCGTCGAGCAGGCGAAGCTCGCGGCCGGCGGTGACCTCGAGGCGATGCGCGTCGACGAGGACTTCCTGCGGGCCCTGGAGCACGCGATGCCCCCGTCGGGCGGCATGGGCATGGGGATCGACCGCCTGCTCATGGCCATCACGGGCCTGGGCATCCGCGAGACGATCCTGTTCCCGCTGGTCAAATAGCTCCCGGTCCACCGGGGTACGATGCTCGGGTGCCTGAAGGAGTCGTAAGCGGGATCGTCTTCGCCCTGACGCCGACCATCGTCGTCGGCCTGATCTTCTGGTTCGTGATGCGCGCGATCATGCGTGCCGACCGGACCGAGCGTGCCGCGTACGCCAAGGTCGAGGCCGAAGAGCGCGCCCGCTTCGAACGTGAGCACGGTCGCCCCGCGCCGGCTCCGACGTCAGCCGAGTAGCCGCAGCAGCAGCAGCACCCTGCACCCAGCGCGCTGTCCGGCGCGCACGTCGGCGCGCTGACTTCACCCGGCGTTCACCGCACGGTGTGACGCTGTCGCGCATGCCGACCTTCCCGGAACCCGTCGAGGAGCTCGACGACCTCGACGTGGAGGACGCCTTCGGGCACCCGGTGTCCGGTACGTCCGGCCTGCCCGACGGTGCCGATCGAACCGACCGCGGAGCCGACGGCGCACCCCTCGACGACGAGGGCGACGTCGACGACCTCGACGTCTGAGCGCCGACGGACCGTCACGCACCGTTCACCTCGCCGACGCGTGCCGGGGTGAGCATCGTCCGCATGGCAACCACCGCACATCCCTTCACGGGCCGCAGCCTCGTCGGTGACATCGAGAGCGAGTACGACGAGTTCGACCGAGACGCAGACCTTGAGGTCTCCAAGCGCCGGGACGGGTGGCTCGAACCGTCCTGGTGACCCCCACCCATTCGGTATTCGGGGTACGACGACCAGATCGCACTGATCCGGTCGGACGTACCCCTTTTGCATGTCCGGAGTACGCAGTCGCCTGGGGTACACGATCGGAAACGCTGGTGAAACACGCCTGCAACGCCGGAAACACGGCGTTATCCGCTTGATCCAGGGCCGATTGGGGGACCAGACTGGCGGTGGGCTGTACCCCGCGGGGGACGCTTTCGATGACGAAGCACGGAGAACCCTGAGAATCGCTCCGAACGATTTGTGGGGTACACCTCCGGGCCGCTTTACTCATCAGCACCCCCCGGCAACGCCCCACGAAGCCATCACCGTCGAACGCAGGGAGAAACACCATGACGATCGCAACGGCTGCACCCAGCACCACCCGCCGCACCGCCACCAAGAAGGCATCGGCATCGAAGACCGCGGCCGCCGAGTCCGCCACCACCTCCCTCGACACCGAGGTCGAGGCCGACGAGCAGCTCGCCGGTGTCCGCGGTGCCTCGGTCGACCAGGTCGGCGACTACCTCCGTCACATCGGCCGTCTCTCGCTCCTCACCGCCGAGGAAGAAGCGCAGATCGCACGCCGCATCGAGGTCGGGCTCTTCGCCGAAGAGAAGCTCGCCACCGAGAAGGGTCTCGCGAAGACCCTCCAGCGTGAACTCCGCTGGCTCGTCCGTGACGGTGAGCGCGCCAAGGAGCGCATGATCACCTCGAACCTCCGCCTCGTCGTGAGCATCGCCAAGCGGTACTCGCAGCGTGGCCTGCCCTTCATGGACGTCATCCAGGAAGGCAACCTCGGCCTGGTCCGTGCGGTCGAGAAGTTCGACTTCACGCAGGGCTACAAGTTCTCGACCTACGCCACCTGGTGGATCCGCCAGGCCATCTCGCGTGGTCTCGCCGACAAGGCACGCACGATCCGCATCCCGGTGCACACCGTCGAGCTCATCAACAAGATCTCGCGCACCGAACGTGACCTGACCGTCGACCTCGGCCGCGCGCCGATGCCGGAGGAAGTGGCCGCCGAGCTGAGCATGAGCGTCGAGGAACTCGTCGACCTCAAGGGCCGCTCGCACGAGCCGGTCTCGATCCACACCGTGGTCGGCGACTCCGACGACAGTGAACTCGGTGACTTCATCGAGGACGAGGACGCCGCGAGCCCGAACGAGCTCACCGAGACGACGCTGCTGCACCGCGACATCCGCTCCATCGTCGCCGAGCTGCCCAGCGACGAGGCGAACGTCATCCGCATGCGCTACGGCCTGGACGACGACAAGCCGATGACCCTCGACGAGATCTCGAAGATCGTCCACACGACCCGCCAGGCCGTCAGCCGGGTGGAGTCGCGCGCCAAGCTGCGTCTGTTCGCCAAGGCGGTCTCGCAGGACATGCAGCTGTACCTGACCGACTAGGTCAGTGGACTTCGGCCGGCGCGTTCACCCGTGCCGGCGCGGGGAAACCGGGTCGTTCTGTGGGAAGACGATCCGGTGGGGTGATGGGACGGCCCGCTCGAGCACTGCTCGAGCGGGCCATTCACGTTCCCGGGGCAGGACCAGGACCAGGACCAGGCCCAGGCCCAGGCCCAGGGCCGGGGCCAGGGCCAGCGCCGACGCGGCGTCAGTCGTCGATCTCGCGCCGGAGCTTCTGCCGTAGGTCGCTCGGGATGAGCTCGACCAGCTGGTCGGGCCGCACCGGCAGGTCGAGCAGGCTGAGCTTCACACGTCCGGTCCGCCCGTGCCGTTCGGCGTCCAGGCGCACCACGCTGCCGGCGTCCTTGCGGAGCCGCATGTCGATCTGCGCCCCGGTGGCCACCTCGCCGACCACGAGCCCGTCGACCTCGAGCGCTGCGCTCCTGGTGCCCTCGGCGATGTCGAACCGGTAGCGCTCCCGCGCGGCGAGCACCACCGAGCGGTCGATCCCGGCCATCGGCGCGACCGGCGTCACCACGGAGCCGGACAGCGCGGGGGAGAGCACCGGCCCACCGGCGGCGTAGTTGTACGCGGTGGAGCCGGCCGGGGTCGCGGCCACGATGGCGTCGGCCCGGTAGTACCCGTACCCGAGGCCCCCGACGCTGAGGTCGGCCGAGACCTGTCCGGCACCGGGCCGCCGCACGATGGTCAGGTCGTTGAAGGCCAGGTAGTCGGTGCGGGCGCCGCCCCAGGACAACCGGGCCTCGAGCGCGTGGTGCGGCTCGAGCTGGTACTCGCCGGCGGACAGCCGCTCCAGTGCGCTCTCGAGCTCGGGCGGCTCGATCTCGACCAGGAACCCGACGTTGCCGTAGTTCACGCCGAGGACGGGCACCGGGCGCTTCGCCACGAGCCGCATCGCGCCGAGCATGGTGCCGTCGCCACCGAGGGCCACGACCAGGTCGACGCGGTCGGTGAAGTCGTCGTCGTCGACCACGTCGACCCCGCCGCCGATGCGCTGGGCGTCCGCGCGCCGGGCGAGCAGCTCGCCCTGGCCGGACGCGTTCCAGCGCTGCAGGGTCGTCACGGACTCCTGCACGTTCTTGGTCGGGTGGACGACGAGGCCGACGACGGGCTGCTCCATGAGCGGATCGTACCGAGCGGACCTCCGATACGGGCTGGTCGTTCGCAGAGGTATGCGATATTCTGAATACATGCAGACCGCTCAACTCTCCGTCGCCCTCCCTTCCGTCCGGCACGGCCGCGAGATCGTGCTGCTCGCCGACCTCGAATCCCACGAGTCCGGCTTCGGCTTCGTCGACGCCGAACACCTGCTGCTGGCAGCCGTCACGCTCTGCGCCGGCATGCCCCGCTTCCGGCCCGTCCTCGACGCCCACCGGATCACCCCCGACGCCGTCCGCTCCGGCATCCGCGCCTTCGTCGGCGCACACAGCACCTGCCCCGGCGAACACGACCGCGTCGCGTGCACGCCGGCTGCGATGCGCGTGCTCGCCCGTGCCGCGACGATCGCCGGCCGTTCGGAGCGCATCCGACCGCCGCACGTCGTCCTCGCCGTGCTCGACTCGGTCGACGATCCGCTCGCCGGATCCGGGCACGACGTCCTCGACGCCCTGGGCGTCGACGCGCGCCGCTTCCGACGCGACCTGCGTCGCGCGGTGCGGCGCTCCTGACCCGGCGCAACCGACAAGCGGACTGGAGGCCCGTGGCGATCCCGCCACGGCCCTCCAGTCCGTCTCGTCGTTCGCTCACTGCGCACAAGACGCACCCTGGTCACGCCCACGGCGAACAGGGGCAGCCCCCGGGGGGAGCGCTGGTTACTCTCGAAGTACTTGGCCGGACTCACACGAGACCGGCACAGCGTCGGCTCCGCTCATCAGGGGCCAAGGGAGAGCACATGTTCGAGAGATTCACCGACCGGGCCCGTCGTGTTGTCGTCCTCGCTCAAGAAGAAGCGAAGATGCTCAACCACAACTACATCGGCACCGAGCACATCCTCCTCGGCCTCATCCACGAGGGCGAGGGCGTCGCCGCCAAGGCGCTGGAGTCGCTGGGCATCTCGCTCGACGCCGTGCGCGAGCAGGTCCAGGACATCATCGGGCAGGGCCAGCAGCAGCCGACCGGGCACATCCCGTTCACGCCGCGCGCCAAGAAGGTGCTCGAGCTGTCCCTGCGCGAGGCGCTGCAGCTCGGCCACAACTACATCGGCACGGAGCACATCCTGCTCGGCCTGATCCGCGAGGGCGAGGGTGTCGCAGCCCAGGTCCTCGTGAAGCTCGGCGCCGACCTGAACCGGGTGCGCCAGCAGGTCATCCAGCTCCTGTCCGGTTACCAGGGCAAGGAAGCGGTCGCCGTCGGCGGCGAGCAGCAGCAGAACGCGCAGCAGGGTTCGCAGGTCCTCGACCAGTTCGGTCGGAACCTCACCCAGGCCGCGCGCGACGGCAAGCTCGACCCCGTCATCGGGCGCGAGAAGGAGATGGAGCGGGTCATGCAGATCCTCTCCCGCCGCTCCAAGAACAACCCCGTCCTGATCGGTGAGCCCGGCGTCGGCAAGACCGCCGTCGTCGAGGGCCTCGCCCAGGCGATCGTCAAGGGCGACGTACCCGAGACGCTGAAGGACAAGCAGCTCTACTCGCTCGACCTCGGATCGCTCATCGCCGGGTCCCGCTACCGCGGTGACTTCGAGGAGCGCCTGAAGAAGGTCACGAAGGAGATCCGCACCCGCGGCGACATCATCGTCTTCATCGACGAGATCCACACGCTCGTCGGTGCCGGTGCAGCCGAGGGCGCGATCGACGCGGCCTCGATCCTCAAGCCGCTCCTCGCCCGCGGTGAGCTCCAGACCATCGGTGCCACCACGCTCGACGAGTACCGCAAGCACTTCGAGAAGGACGCCGCACTCGAGCGTCGCTTCCAGCCGGTGCAGGTCAACGAGCCGTCGCTGCCCCACGCGATCAACATCCTCAAGGGTCTGCGCGACAAGTACGAGGCGTTCCACAAGGTGTCCATCACCGACGGCGCGATCGTCGCCGCGGCGAACCTGGCGGACCGCTACGTGCAGGACCGCTTCCTGCCGGACAAGGCCATCGACCTGATCGACGAGGCCGGCGCTCGCCTGCGTCTGTCGATCCTGTCGGCGCCGCCGGAGCTCCGCGAGTTCGACGAGAAGATCTCGACGGTCCGCGGGTCAAAGGAAGCCGCCATCGAGGAGCAGGACTTCGAGAAGGCCGCGAGCCTGCGCGACGAGGAGAAGAAGCTCCTCGGCGAGCGTCTCCGCCTCGAGAAGCAGTGGCGTGCGGGTGACGTCGCCGCGTCCGGCACCGTCGACGAGGGCATCATCGCCGAGGTCCTGGCCCAGGCCACGGGCATCCCGGTGTTCAAGCTCACCGAAGAGGAGACCTCGCGTCTCGTCTTCATGGAGAAGGCACTGCACGAGCGCGTCATCGGTCAGGAAGAGGCCATCTCGGCCCTGTCCAAGACCATCCGGCGTACCCGTGCCGGCCTGAAGGACCCGAACCGTCCCTCCGGCTCGTTCATCTTCGCCGGCCCCACGGGCGTCGGGAAGACCGAGCTCGCCAAGGCCCTCGCCGAGTTCCTGTTCGACGACGAGGGTGCGCTGATCTCCCTCGACATGTCGGAGTTCGGTGAGAAGCACACCGTGTCCCGCCTGTTCGGTGCCCCTCCCGGGTTCGTCGGGTTCGAGGAGGGCGGCCAGCTCACCGAGAAGGTGCGCCGCAAGCCGTTCTCCGTGGTCCTGTTCGACGAGATCGAGAAGGCCCACCCGGACATCTTCAACTCGCTGCTGCAGGTGCTCGAGGAAGGCCGTCTCACCGACGGTCAGGGCCGCGTGGTCGACTTCAAGAACACCGTCATCATCATGACCACGAACCTCGGTTCGCAGGGCATCGCGGGTGGCCCGGTGGGCTTCCAGGTCGAGGGTGACTCGGCCGTCGGCTACGACCGCATGCGCGGCAAGGTCAACGAGGAGCTCAAGAAGCACTTCAAGCCCGAGTTCCTGAACCGCGTCGACGACACGATCGTGTTCCCGCAGCTGTCGCAGCCCGAGCTGCTGCAGATCGTGGACCTGTTCGTGAAGCGTCTGGCGGACCGCCTGCTCGACCGCGACATGACCGTCGAGCTCACGCTGCCGGCCAAGGAGCAGCTCATCAAGGTCGGGTTCGACCCGTCCCTGGGTGCTCGGCCGCTGCGTCGCGCGATGCAGCACGAGGTCGAGGACCAGCTGTCCGAGCACATCCTGCAGGGTGAGCTCAACGCCGGTGACCACGTGAAGGTCGACTTCGTCGACGGTGCGTTCCACTTCGAGACCGGGCGTCAGCCGGGCCGCGAAGAGGTCCTCGCCGGTGCAGCCGCGGTCGAGGCCGCGACCGACACGCCCCAGGGCGAGATCGAGTCCTAGGACCTGACACCCCACGGACAGGAGGCTCGGTGCCAGCAGGCACCGGGCCTCCTGTCCGTTCTCGGGTCGCGTTCAGATCCCGCATCGCCGATCTGCGCGTCCTTCCGGCCACGGACCCCCGTCCGGGGGTACTGTGATGACAACGCGCGAGACGTTCCCCCCAACTCCTCGCGCGTCGCGCTCGATCGGTTCCCCCCAACGGATCGAGACGCAGCCGGCCCCGGTCTGTTCGCAGACCGGGGCCGTTGCACGTCCGGGGGGGTGGTGCTGATCCGTGCGGACGGGTGTCCGCGGCGTCAGGCGGCGTCGGGCAGCTGTGCGGCGAACTCGCGGACGGCGCGCTCCCAGCGCTCCGGGTCCTCGTTCCACTCGAGCGTGTGCGGCGCCGTGCGGAACGCGACCGTGGTGGCGCCCTGCCGCGCGGCGACGGCGGCGACGTCGTCGGCCGCGACCAGGGCGTCGGCCTCGGAGTGGATCAGCAGCGCCGGCGTCGACGAGTCCTGCCAGGTGGTCGTCGTCACGGGGGTCGGGGCCCCGGCGAGCCGTGACAGCACGTTCGTGGTCGCGATGCGGGCGGCGACCGTGCCGACGAACGCGGGCAGGTGCGCGCCGCGGACGGCCCCGCGGAGTGCCGAGGCGACGTCGAGCAGGGGTGAGACGGCCACGAGTCCGTCGACGTCGACGCGTGCGGCGGCGACGGAGCAGGCGAGCGCGCCGGCGGACCAGCCCTGCAGCACGACGCGCTGAGCACCACGGGCCCGGGCGGCGCGGACGGCGGTGACGATGCGGTCCGCTGCACCGGCGTCGAGGGAGCGGAGCGGCAGGTCGGTGGTCTCGACGACCTCGGACGAGGCGCCGAGCGCACGCCAGACCCCGACACCGCGCAGGACCTGGCGCGGGCCGAGGGACTGCCCGTGCACGTGGACCACGTGGGTCGTGGCGGCCTCGGGCTCGGTGCCGGGGACGTCGTCCGGTCCGTCGTACCGCAGGGCGTCCCAGCCCCACGCACCGGTCGCCACGGGGGCGGTGACGCTGCGGCGCACGGTGTCACCGTCGCTGCCGGCCCCGGTCTCCGTGCTCGCGGTGGTGATCGCGCCGACCTGCACCCGGGTGTCGTCGCGCTGCAGGTCGTAGGTGCCCGGCAGGCGGGTGTCGCGGGTGGCGGTCAGCTCTACCTCGGTGTCCGTGGCGCTGCGGACCGTGGCGGTCGCCGTGTACGGCGTCGGGAACAGCAGCCGTCGTGCGACGAAGGCGCCGAGTCCGAGCGTGCCGACCGCTCCTGCCGCGGTGCCGAGTGCCGTGATGCGTGCGCCGGTCATGTGATCTCCCTGAGTCGTGCCGTGGTGAGCGTCGCAGCGGCCGGAACGTCCTGCCCGGCCTCGCGCGCGCGGTCTTCGATCTCGACGGACAGTCGGTGCTGCCGACTCCGCCACTGGCGACGCTGCCACACGATCGTGAAGTAGAGCCCGGTGTTGCCCGATGCCGTCTCGAGTCGTCGGAGCTCCGGTTCGAGCACGCGGAACCGGCGTCGTGCGGCCCGCCAGTCGCGGAACTCCCGTGCGGCGTCGGGCAGGACGCCGCCGGCCGCGCCGATCGCGAGCAGGACCATCGAGCCGAGGAACACCGGGGTGTAGAGCTTCGACAGGACCCCGACCGCACCGTCGGCGCCGGCGACGTGCACGGCGTCGAGGGCGATCGCGATGCCGGCGAGCAGCACGAGGCCGGCGGCACCGACGACGAAGAGCCAGTACAGGCGCCCGAGCCCGTCACCGCTCCGGAACCCGCGCAGCACGGCGACGGCCGACCGGGCGATCACGATGGCGATGTAGGTCATCTCCACCGCCGAGTAGAGCGCGGTCGGCAGCTGGTCGCCGTAGGCCACCATGAACTGCGCCGTCGGTGTCGGAGCGTCGATGAAGCTGAACAGCACGACCAGGGCGACGAGCACGAGCACGCAGCCGATGATGCGGCTGGCGCGCAGGAGCTTGGCTGAGCGTGCGGCGGCCTCGACCGACTGCGCGAGGGCGAACATGCCGCACACCATCAGGCAGCGGCCGATCAGGTCGGCGATGTTGGGCACGTGCGTCACACCGGCGAGGAACGTCGTGACGTCGGGCTGGTTGATCGTGAGTCCGACGGCGACGCAGCTGCAGCAGACCATCAGCCAGGTGACGCTGGCCGACTGGGTGCGCACCAGGAGCAGCCGGGCGACCAGCACCGCCAGGATCAGCCAGACCGGGATCGACCCCCAGACGTGCAACGTCACAGCGTCACCGGAAGATCCCGGGCTGGCCCTCGGGGTCGAGCAGCCCGATCCGCAGCGCGAGCTGGTCGGCGACGAGTTCGACGGCCTGCTCGTGCGGGGTGTCCAGCGAGCGGGTGAACGCCGTCCGGCCGCTGAGCAGCCCCGTGTACGCCTGGTGGTCGCAGCCGGTGTCGTCCATGAACACGTGGGCGAGCTCGTGCAGCACGCACGCCACCCGGGAGCGCTCGGACAGCCCGGGGCGGGTCTCGAGCAGGGCGTGGTCGGTGCGCTGGATCAGCCGCGCGGACAGGTCGCCCGGCAGCGCCGTGGTGCGCACGTGGATCGGCTTGCCGAGCGCCGCTTCGGCGCGGGCGGTCAGCTCCGGCAGGGACAGGCGACGGGGGAGCCCGAGGCGCTGCACGCGGCGTCGGGCCTCGGTCTGCCGACGCAGCGCGTCGAAGCGGTCGCGGTACCCGCTCACGGGGTGCCGCCCGATTCGTCCAGGCGACGCAGGTGGTCGGTGAAGTCGCGGATCTCGTCCGCCGAGGCGAACTCGCCCAGACGCCGGGTGGCGAACGCGACGACCTCGCGCTTGCGCAGTTCGAGCACGAGCTCCAGCTGCGCCTGCACCCGCTCCGGCACGTCCGTGTTGCCGGCCGCGTCGGTCAGGTACTCCGCCGGGACGCCGAAGTAGGTCGCCAGGGCGGCCAGGAGTCGCTGGTCGCGGACAGCCGGACCGTTGCCGCCGAGCATGTAGCCCCAGCGCGGTCGGCTCATCGACGCTCCCTGCGCCTCGATCTCGGCGGCGATCTCCTTGTACGGGGGTCGCTGGCCCGAGTTGGCCTCGACGACGTCCATCAGGAGCTGCAGTTTGCGCGACAGTTCCCGACGGTGTGCGTCGTCGTCGTTGTACTCGATCACGTGTCCCCACTCTCACATCTGTCTCAGACATGATAAAACTGATCCAGCGCGTCGGCCGGTGTCACCACTCTGCCAGGCTCGCGCTCGCTCGTCAGGTCGGCATTTCGATGGGGGGATGCCGAACGGGGGACGAACGAACGGGAGGCGCGGTGCCAGCTGGCACCGCGCCTCCCGTCCGTCGTGTGGTGCGGACTACGCCTGCACGTCGCCGCGCCAGCCCGGCTGGGTCGGTGCGTTCTCGACGCGCTCCTTGTAATTCTGCAGGTCCTTCTTGACGGCGTGGCCGCCGACGCCCACGACTGAGCCGAGCTTCTCGAGGATGCCGGAGGGCTCCCAGTCGATCTGCACGGTGACGCGGGTCTCGGCGTCGGAGAGCTTGTGGAAGGTGACGACACCGGCGTGGTCGGTCTCGCCGTCCTTCACGGTCCAGGCGACACGCTCGTCGGGGTGCTGCTCCGTGATGAGGGCCCGGAACTCGCGCTCCTGGCCGGCGATCTTCACGGTCCAGTCGGTGGTCTTGTCGTCCACCTGGACGATCTTCTCGACCTCGTCGAGGAAGTGCGGGAACTCCTCGAAACGGGTCCACTGGTCGTAGGCCTGGCGGACGGGGACGTTGACGTCGACGGTTTCGATGATCTGAGGCATGCACCGGACGGTAGGCCGATCGACCTGGGCGGCACTCAGCAGCGCTGTCCCCCTGCGACCCCGGTAGTGTGAGGCGGATGACAGAGCACGGCAAGCACGCGTTCCACGAGCGCGACGACCACGGGATCCTCGTGCGTCCGGCGCTCGCCTCGGACGTTCCGCACATCCAGCGGCTCATCGCCCCCTACGTCGACCGGCGCATCCTGCTCGGCAAGGAGAACGTCGCCCTGTACGGCTCGATCCAGCAGTTCCGGATCGCCGAAGGGCCCGACGGCACGCCCATCGGGTGCGGCGCGCTCGCCGTCTTCTGGGACGACATCGCCGAGGTGCGCACGCTCGCCCTCGACGAGCAGTGGATCCACAAGCGCGTCGGGCACCGGATGCTCGAAGCGCTCGAGCACGACGCCCGTGAACTCGGCGTCGCCCGGATCTTCTGCCTGACCTTCGAGGTCGACTTCTTCGCGAAGCACGGGTACCTGGAGATCGGCGAGAGCGTCGTCTCACCGGACGTCTACGCCGAACTGGTCCGCTCGTCGGACGAAGGGGTCGCCGAGTTCCTCGACCTCGCACGGGTCAAGCCGAACACCCTCGGCAACACCCGCATGCTGAAGAACCTCTGACGCTTTCCCGTGCCGCCCGGCGGGGTGGCCGGGTGCGGCACGCGCCGTTGTCTACCCTGTGCGCATGTCGTCGTTGCGTCACCCCGTCGGGCCCGAGAAGCCGGTCGTCTACTGGCGCCGCCGGGCGCTCGTGCTCGGGGCGCTGCTGGTCGTCGTCCTGGTGGTGGTGCTCATCGTCGTCGGGCGGGGGAGCGGGGCCACGTCGGCGGCGCCGAGTGCGTCGGCCTCTGCTGGTGCAGGGTCTGCTGCCGGTGCATCGTCCGACGGGTCTGCGGCCGGTTCCGGGTCCTCGCGGTCCGCTGCGCCGAAGCCGTCGGCTTCCGCCTCGGCTTCGGCGTCGAAGCCTGCTGCCGCCGACGGCTCGACCTGCACGAAGGACCAGATCGTCCTGACCCCGGTGCTCGACAAGTCGACCTACGGCCCCACCGAGGACCCGAAGATCGCGATGTCGATCAAGAACTCCGGCACGAACTCCTGCCACCTGGACCTCGGATCGGCGCAGCAGGTGCTGACGATCAGCTCCGGCCAGGAGCAGTACTGGTCGTCGAAGGACTGCCAGACCGGCGGCACGAACCAGGACGTCACGATCAAGTCCGGTCAGACGCTCACGACCCCGGCGATCGCCTGGGACCGGACCCGCTCGTCCACGTCGACGTGTGACTCGTCACGGCCGGCGGTCACGGCTGGAGGCGCGAGCTACCACCTGCAGGTCGCCGTCGGGAACCTCGAGTCGAAGAGCTCGGTGCAGTTCATCCTGCAGTAGGCGGCGGCGGCGGCGGCGGCGGCGGGTTCGCGGTTCGCGGTTCGCGGTTCGCGGTTCCGATCCGTTCCGCACAACCGAAGTGCATTCGCGCCAGGCGCTCGCGTGGTTCGGCGCCGCTTTGGTTGTGCGAGATGCCGAGCAGCGCGCCGGGAACAGCAACAGGCCCCGTCGTCCGAAGACGACGGGGCCTGTTCAAGCTGATGTGATCAGCCGAGGACGGTGATGTTCTCCGCCTGCGGGCCCTTGCGGCCCTCGGTGATGTCGAACTCCACCTTCTGGTTCTCCTCGAGCGACTTGTAGCCGTTGCCAGCAATCGCAGAGAAGTGCGCGAAGACGTCAGCGCTGCCGTCGTCCGGGGCGATGAAGCCGAAGCCCTTTTCGTTGTTGAACCACTTGACGGTACCGGTAGATGCCATGATGGCGTTTCCTTAGCTTTCTTGCTTCCGCCAAGGTGCAGATGCACCGACGGAGACCCCGACGTACGTCGACGGGGGTAATGCGCCACGCGGGCAGGTGCCGGCGGGACGGGTTCGGGGTCAGGCCTGTCGGCCAGTGACCCTGGGGCCCGGGTTGAGGGGCAAACCACCTCGCCCGGACGTTGAGCGCCGCCGAAGCGGTCCCATCAGGCTAGCGTGCTCTGGGCCGACTGGCTACCCGTGCGTCACGGAACGACGAAAATCTGGTGGAATTGAGCTGATGGCAGACAAGGAACAGCGCTTCCGGAGCGAACAGCTCGAGGAAGCCCTCGCGAAGCAGGACGTCGCTGCGGTGGCGTTCGCGCTCCGCCACGACATCGTGATCGTCCCCCGACTCGTCACCGGCAAGAAGGACATGCAGGTGCGGGTGTTCGGCCGTGAGGGGTCGGACAAGCGCATCCTGCTGCTGTTCTCGTCGGCGGACGCCTACACGGCGATGGTGCCGGACGAGAAGATCCGGCAGGTCATGGTCTACGACGGGCCGCGGCTCGAGGAGTTCCTGGCCGCCCACCTCGACATGCTCGAGGGCGTGTTCTTCGACATCGCCGGCCCGCACACCATGCAGGCCGCGCCGGCGGACCTGCTGGCCGCTTTGCGCGCGTAGCGCCTCAGAACGCGCGGTCGAGCTCGCGTTCGCGCGGCGACTGCGTCATCGAGAAC
This sequence comes from Curtobacterium sp. MCBA15_005, assembly GCF_001864855.1. Classification (NCBI taxonomy): domain Bacteria; kingdom Bacillati; phylum Actinomycetota; class Actinomycetes; order Micrococcales; family Microbacteriaceae; genus Curtobacterium; species Curtobacterium sp. MCBA15_005. Next base: position 86,753 of record NZ_MJGL01000008.1, on the reverse strand, counting down.
GCCACACGCAGGGCCTCGCGCAGGTGCCCGGAGTCCGAGCCGAGCACCGTCGTGAACCCTAGGCGGGTGGCCTCGTTCACGCGCTGCTTCGTGCCCGTGGCCGGACGGATCTCGCCGGCGAGGCTGATCTCGCCGACGGCTGCGAGCGTGTGCGGGTACGGACGGTCACGTGCGGCGCTCGCGAGGGCCAGTGCGATCGCCAGGTCGGCGCCGGGCTCCGTGAGCTTCATGCCGCCCACCGTGGACACGTAGACATCGGCATCGGACAGCTTGAGGCCGGCGCGGCGTTCGAGCACCGCGAGCAGCATCGCCACGCGCGAGGCATCGACACCGTTCACGACCCGGCGTGGCTGCGGCGCCGAGCTCGGGACGATGAGGGCCTGCACCTCGACCGGCAGCGCGCGACGCCCCTCGAGTGCGACGGTGACGCACGTGCCGGACACCGGGGTGGCGTTCTTCGACATGAAGAGGCCGCTCGGGTCGGGGACCTCGTGGATGCCGTCGCCACCCATGTCGAAGCACCCGACCTCGTCGGTGGGGCCGAAGCGGTTCTTGAGCGCCCGGACGAAGCGCAGCGCGGTCTGCCGGTCGCCCTCGAAGTGGCAGACGACGTCGACCAGGTGCTCCAGGAGCCGCGGGCCGGCGATCGTGCCGTCCTTCGTGACGTGCCCGACGATGAGGACGGGCAGGGCGCGGTCCTTCGCGATGCGGATCAGGGTCGAGGCGACCTCGCGCACCTGGGACGTGCCACCCGCGATGCCGTCGATCGAGCTCGACGAGATGGTCTGCACGGAGTCGGCGATCAGCAGGTCGGGCTGGACCTGGTCGATCTGGCCGATGATCACGCCGAGGTCGACCTCGCTCGCCAGGTACAGGTCGTCGTGCATCGCCCCGGTGCGTTCGGCGCGGAGTCGAACCTGGTCGACGGACTCTTCGGCGCTGACGTAGAGGACGCGCTTGCCCGAGGCTGCGGCTCGCGAAGCGACCTCGAGCAGGAGGGTCGACTTGCCGACACCCGGCTCGCCGCTCAGCAGGACCGCGGCACCCGGCACCACGCCGCCGCCGAGGACGCGGTCGAACTCGCCGATGCCGGTCTGCCAGCGCATCACGGAGGTGCCGCGGGCTTCGGTGATCGGTCGCGCGGCGCGGGCGCCGGTGACGGCGACCGCCGACGTGCCCCGGGTGCTCGCCGACGCCGCGGAGCTGTCCTCGACGGTGCCCCAGGTCTGGCACTCACCGCACCGGCCGACCCACTTGATGCTGGTCCAGCCGCACTCGGTGCAACGGTAGAGGGACTGCGGGCGCGCCATGTCGTCGAGGCTAGGCCGTACGGCCGACATCACCGGCGTGGTCGCCCGGCTCGTCTGGTCCGCTTGGTTCGTCCGACTGGTCTCGTTCGTCGGGCACTGCGATCGACCCGGTCATCCGGTGGCGCAGGCGCTCGACCGGCCCCGGACCCTGGCGCGAGGCGTGGTCGAGTGCTTCGGCGCCATCGGTGTCCTGCTCGGCGCGCGCGTTCGCCACCGCCCCGGCTTCGCGACCGAGGTTCTCGGCCTCGCGCGCGGACAGGTAGTGCCGGATCGCCGCCACGGTGTCGACCCGGGCGTCGACCGCAGGTTCGAACGCGCTCGCCCAGATCTCGTAGCCGCGGTCGTTCGGGTGGAACAGGTCGCCGTAGCTGTTGAAGAAGGTCCGACGGAGCCCGACCCGCTTCGTGATGGTGTGCAGCGGGGCCACCGTCAGCCCGAACTCGTCGGCCACCCGGTGCACGATCTCGTTCGCCACCGCCACCTTGCGCTCCCGGTCCGGCACGAACATGCACGGCAGCTCGGCCACCACGGCGTGCGACGGCACCGCGCCGTAGATCGCCCGGATGTTCCGCTCGAACTTGTCCGGATCGAAGTCGGCGATGTCGTTTGCCCCGATCGACACCGTGCAGACGTCGGGCGCGTAGTGCCGGAGCTTCGGCAGCTGATCACGCTTCGCGCCCCACGTGGTCGAGCCGGAGACGCTGAGGTTCACCACGCGCACCGACATGTGGGAACGGTGCCGGATGCGCCGTGCGAGCAGCCCCACGTAGCCGCGTCCGGGTGCGGTCGCACCGACGCCCTGCGCTGCCGAGTCACCGATCGCCACGTAGAGCAGCTGCCCCTCGTGCTGCTGTCGTTCCCGCCACCAGTCGGCGTGGATCGGGAGCATGTCGACGACTCGTTGCGCCGCTGCCCGTTGGCCCTTCACGCCGGCGCGGGCACCGACGGCTGCGGCGCCGACGACGCCGAGGCTGCCGACGACGGAGGTGAGGAGTGCGATGAGCGTGCGGGATCTCATGCCGTGGACGGTACGCCCGCCGGTCTTGCCGGAGACGAGGAGGACCTGTGGGTGTGGGGAGAGCCCTGCAGGGGACCGCCTGTGGAGGGGGAGCCGACCCGGGGTGTCATCACGGGCCGCCCGGATCGTGTAAACTCTTTCCCGGTACCGTGTCCGAGCGGCCGAAGGATCATGTCTCGAAAACATGTGTGGGGGCAACTCCACCGTGGGTTCAAATCCCACCGGTACCGCCCAGGTGAAGAGCCCCGGACTCCCGTTGCGACGGGGATCTGGGGCTCTTCTATTTCGCCTCGCAGGTCGGTCCGGTAACCAGGCGGTAACGGAGCTTCTCGTAGTAGGTGTGAGCAACCGCAACCCCAGGCCGCTCCAGAGCTCTGCTGATCGCGACGATTGACCCGTCCGGTGCCGGCGCAGATGCCGCCGAGCTGTCGGCCGAGGTCGGCACGACGGCCACCGATAGTCCCGATTTCAAGTGCTGGTGCACCTTGTCCCTTCGCCCAGGAGCGCCCACACAAATCTTCCTCTCGGCCGTTGACATCAACCTCGACCTTGGCACCGTCGTGCCCCAGACCTTGGTCACCTACGTGTTGGTTCAGTCGCGCATCGACCGGAAGAAGGCCAGACTGAAGTGATGGGCCCGACTACACGTTCCGACGCCAACGTGCGCTCGCTCGCGACGGTCCACTCCCTGACATTGGGAGCCACTTCGCAAACGTGGCCAGTGCACGTTGTGGACAAAGGTGCGGGTGGGCCTGCTTGGAGCCCTCTGCGACGGGTTTGACCGATTGACTAGGCGTGACGGCTCCATGGGCGGTGGTCTAGTCCAACTAGCTATGTCGGCAACCTCGCGAGTAGTGAGACGAGGGCTCGTTTTCGATCAATTGAGTGGGCTCGCACTCGCTTCCTCAGCGGGCGTTGAAGACCGAGATAAGCGTGATTCCGAGGGGGCGCGTCGGCCGCGACGAATTCGGTCATGGTTGTGCCAACTCGTGAAGGATCTTGGCCCGCCACGCGCTGTCCGTCTGCTCCTCCCACCACCGCTGATCCGCACACCACCATTCCGTGGCCGTAAGCCAGCGATCTACGAACTCGTCTGCGTTCCCAGAAGCGACCTGCTCCGAAATCATCGACTCGTACTGTCCGGCGACGGACGGCGGCGTCACGAACATGCAGTCAAGCGCGCCGGGGCTCGGGATCATCGCCAGCACCACGGGGACACGGTCGATGCCATCCTCCTCTCCCCCGGACACCTGCAGGAACGTCGAGCCGGAGAGTGCGATTCGTCGCGTAGTCGGGATCGTTAGCCTACGAATGGCAGTCGGGTTAGCCGCGACCCCCGACTCTCCCTCAATCCCTCCAAGAGTCCAACACAGTCTCCAGATCGCCGCGAGCTGTTGTGCTTCGACATGCATGCGCGCCATGAGCGACTCGAGCGGCGAGAGCACGTCATCCGCGAGGGTCTCCGGTGTCCCGGGAGCGGCCTTGGCAAAGAAAACCCCCGAGAACTCGCGCTGGAGTGTGTCGAGGTACGCGTACCGCCGGCGCTTGTTCCAGTATTCACGGGACGAGGACCGAAACAGCTGGAGCGCGACGTGTTCGGGCGCGGTGATCCGTTTCGAGCTTTCAAACACCCCGAATCGCTGCTCGTGGGGGTCGCAGAACCCAGGGAAGGTCGTGGCGTTCTTCCAGCCTATCCGCTCCATGCTGCCTAGGCGGTCTCCCAATGACGGCATCAGGACGTGTCCGTCGATCGTGATCGGAGCGAGGGCTAAGCTACGGGCCAGGGTGTGCGAGCGAGTGAGACGTGTGGCGTCGCAACCGGGCCAGGAACAGCGGTCCTCGAAGTCGCGCATGTGCGCCGCGCGTCGCATCGCGTCCCAACTCGACGCGTGCAAGCCCTTGCGGTCGAAGGCGCCGAGCTTCCCAGCGGTGAGCAAGTGGGGCCTCTTCCGCGAAGCCCGGCTCACCCCGACCGCGGTCGGCAAGGTCGTCCAGTCCCGGATCCGGAAGGCCGGCCTCAACGCCGAGGGCTTCAGCGGACACTCGATGCGCGCCGGCTTCATCACCGAGGCACGCAACGCCGGCGCGACCGACGACGAGATCATGAACCAGACCGGCCACAACTCCGCGGCGACGTTGCGCATCTACGACCGCGAATACACGCCGCTGGTGCGCAACGCCTCGACCCGGATCAAGCTGTGACCACGACGCCGCAGCTCGAGCGACGCTGGGCGCGCTTCGAGGCCTGGTGCACGGCGTCGGGGAGGGAGCCCTCCCGGCGACGCCCGAGACAGTCGAGGAGTTCCTCACGCTGTTCCCCGGTTCGAAGACGCAGCAGCGCATCCGACGCCGGGCGATCGTCGTCCAGCACCTCGCCGCGGGGGAGCCGTCCCCAATCATCGTGCCGCCGACGGATCGCGTCTGGAAAGGGGCGGCGTCAGTCGCGGACGTCGAACGGGCGCTGGCGGAAATCCCGAAGTACCGACACCCCGTCGGCCTCCGGGGCCGGCGCGACGCCTTCCTCGTGATCCTCGTCGGCTTCCTGCAGCTGACTCGTCAGGAGGCCCAAAGCGTCACGCCCGGGCTGATCGAGCTCGGCAGCATCGTGAAGATCCACGGCCGCGTCATCCCCAGCAACGACGACCCAGTAACGTGCCTGGCCTGCGCCGTCACACGCTGGCTACGCGTAGTTGGCAACGCTTACGTCGGCCGGCGGGCGGAGATACGGGCGCTCCTGGACCCCACGAAAGCAGACCTCACCGAACACGACTGCGGCAGGCCGATTACCGAACAGTGGCGCCGCGCCACCGAGCTCCTCGTTCCACTGGACACATACGGCTGGGCCCGGACCGGCGTGCCGCTGTCAACGCGGTCAATTACGTCGATCATTCCGGCCAAGCGTCGAGGGACTGGGTTCGTCGAGGACATCCGACCGCACTCCCGGAAGCCGACCCGGTTCGACGACTTGAGCGCGGCCGATGCCTACCGAGCCGCGGGTGCGCTTGAAGCGACGGCTGCAGCAGCACTCGCGCGATCCGCGGAAGTACTCACGGAGGCTCATCGGCTGGGCAGTCTGATCGACGACCTGCTCGCGCCCATGCCGCACGAGAGTGTGGACAGTTGGTGAAGACGCGGGCGGGCGCGCGAGGACAACCTAGCTAGCTAGCTAGCTGATGAGCAGCCTCGCGGACCTCTCGGCTTTGCGCTTCGGGTCTCCGCGCAGTGCTGCGGGGTGTTTCCCGCCCCGCTGCGAGCCCGGCCACGGCGCCGCGCTGGAAGTAGTTCTGCTGCCGCCGCAGTTGTGCAACACTCCGTGTCCGCCTCACGAGTCCGGAACCGTCCTCGCACCCAAGTCGAGGTGGTGGTCCGGCGGCGTCATCCCTAGCGCCGCCGGACCCCCGCGACCGACCCGATCAGCCGCGGTTTGAGGGGCTTCCTCAATGAGTGGACGGCCTCGGCCGGCCGGTATGACGCGAATCGAGGTAGGACTCTGGTTGACGCTCGCATGCTGTCGGTCCGGCGCCGAAGGTAGCGGAGATTCCGTGGGTAATCACGAATTGAGGCTCGTTGGTGATGGCCAGATCGGGGCTCCAATTTCAGCATCGAGCGGATCACGTCACGAGCGCAAAATTGGCATCGATCGAACCAAACGATGTGACAGTCAGTAGTTCAAAGCACTATTCAAGAGCACTTGGGCAGAATTCCGTGCTGCGCCAAGTAGGGCGAGTAGGTCACTCTTCTGCGTGGAAAGAATTGTCAATTCATTCGTCGAACCGGGTAAAGCATCCGTGTAAACACGAGAGCGGATTGCCGCTATCACCTGGTCACCTAAATTGACGACTTCACCGCCGACCAAGACTGTTCGCGGGTTGAACGCGTCAACGAGTGCTGCGGTGAGCATGCCGGCGTCATTGCCTGCGGACCGAAGGGCCGCACTAACCTTGGGAGAGGAGAGAAGCTCCAGATCGCGCAGTCGGTGAATGGCGTCGGACACAGAGTCATTGGCCTCAAATATGCCGGTGGAGCGCAATACATGATTTAGTCCGATTGCGGCGCCGATGCACCCCGAGCGCCCGCATACGCATGCGACAACGCTCGATCCAGCCAGGCGGATGTGGCCAATTTCTCCAGCAGACCCGTCGGCACCACGATAAACCATGCCATCCGAACCGACCAGGCCGGCCCCCACTCCATGCGAAAGGTGTAGATAAAGCAGCGGTAACCCTTCGGTGGAAACGGCAGCGCCTGTGGCTATCAAATTAGCATCATTCTCCAGCACAGACACGGCTTCAAAAAGCTCGGCTAACCGCTCTCGAACGGGCCAGTGCAGCCAAAGGGGCATCATCGCTCGGTGCGAGGGTGCACCTTCCTTCAGGTGGACCGGCGCAGCTATCGATGACACGACCACCCTCACATCCTCGATAGAGAGACCTTGCCGCGTTAGAACAGTTAGCGCTACATCCTTAGCGGCTGTCAACGTCAGTTCTGGTTCAATCCTCGAGTCCAAATCGGCTTCTGCGAAGTCGAGCACTTCACCGTATCCGTCAAGCACCCCAACCAACGTTGTCTTGTCCTGGAAGATGATCCCGATGCCGACCCCAATACGGGTGCCGAGAAAGAGCGCACTACCCGGCCTCCCGGGCTGGACCGACCGGGTCTGACCTTCTGTCAGGAGATCGAGTCTCAGGAGCCGGTCAACGTGAAGCGTCACGGTTGATCGTGCAACCCCCAATTGTCTTGACAAAGCAGCCCGGCTGGGTCCGGCGCCCTGGGCAACTTCCGTCACTATCCGCCGGTCCACGGCATCCATCTCGACCTCACGCCTTGTTACGCCGACCATCGAACTAATATCGCCATCTTGAAAGCTTGCGTCGCCAAGTCTACGCTTTCAGAACCCAAACCAGATGAGCAGGTTGCATCTCTCGAGCACGGCCACGAGGAAAAACCCGATCATAACTCGCTTTTAGGCTCTTTGATGAAATGTGACCCTTGACGCATGCGAACCAGATCCCACCGTCTCGGCTTCACCGTCTCGGCTTCACCGGGGCGGTTAATCGGCTTGCGAAGAGTATGAGCAAGTGTTTCGTTCTCTCACGCAACGCACTCCGTTCTCGATATCGAATACCGATCCGAGCGCGCCGGGCATGACAATGCTGACCCCATGCAAAGCCTCCTATCGGCCTCGCAGCTGGTGCTCTGTGGGTGATTCGGTGGTCCGACGTGGCGTCCCGACTAACCTGCCGGCCGGTAAGCCTATGTCGTTGTATTCGGTTTGCGTTCCGTAGCAAGAAGCGCGGCCCGTTCGATGGTCTTACAGCTCCCGCGAACCAACCGAAAGTTCGCCACAAGAGCAATCGGCTCGAGGTCGTGGCCAGCTACCTCGACACCTGTTTAGGCCAGCTCGAACATCTGGTTTTGCCCATGCGTCCCACAAGCGGGAGAAAGACCAGAACCGCTGACCCACCTGCCTCGGCGCTTCGCGATGTTACTTGCCGAACGGCAAGCGTCCCGCCTTCGCTGACCAGGGGAGTCCAAAGTCGTGCCCGTCAACCGCGTCACTAATCGCCCGCCCACCACTCCTTCAAGCATGACCGAATCTAACACCACCGGATCTCGTCTCCTCCCGACACACGTCGAGGTGTTCGTCAGCAGCAGAACGGGCGAACCCATCGGCGTCTGGTGTGCGTGCGCCATTGGGAAACTGCATACCTATGCCGAATGGCGAGAGCGCTATGAGCATGAGGACCCAAGCAAGAATCACGTTGTGAATCCTACTGTCGGCAAAGAATCGACTTACCGCTAATCTCTATATCTGAAAGATATACAGTGCCAGAATTTGACGAACAAGCCTTAATGGACGAGGTGCGGCGCGGCAATACCGCGGCCTATGCCACTCTCTGGGGGCTGCATGCGCCGGCCGCACGCCGGTTCGCGCGGACACTAACTAAGCGATTCGACGCGGATGATCTCGTCTCAGACGCTTATTTGAAGATCCTTTTGGCGCTGCAGAATGGCAAGGGTCCGTCTGGCCCGTTCCGACCATATCTCTTTGTAACAATCCGAAATACGGCAGTCTCTTGGGCTAAGCGTGATCGTGAGGGGCCGCTCGACGACGCAGAGTCGATCCCGGATCCTCGTGAAACTGATGCTTCCGTCCTGGCGGCGTTGGACAGAAATCTAACCACTCAAGCGTTTCTATCCCTCCCGGATCGGTGGCAGGAAGTTCTTTGGTTGACTGAAGTTGTGGGACTCTCCGCACAAGAAGTCGGAGCGCGGCTAGACATGCCCCCAAATAGCGTCTCTGCGTTGGCGTATCGAGCCCGGGAAGGTCTTCGTCAAGCCTGGATACAGGCCCATATCGACGCGAGCGACACGGGAACTGAGCATCACTGGACGCTAACGCGGGTAGGCAGATGGGCGCGCAACGCTTTGAGTCGGAGAAACGCCGTTCGGTTCGATGAACACATTCAGGCCTGCGACCATTGTGCCGTTATCGCTAACGAGGCTAAGGCTACTAGCGCATTGTTCACCGCGAGCACGCTTCCTGTAGCGGCGGTCCTGTTTCCGGCCGCCGCTATCAAGTGGGCCGTTCCAAGTGATAGCTCATTCACCGCCGTGAGCCCGACATCCGCGCGAAGTTTGCAGAATGAGGCGGCGAGCTCGCGGAGAGCCCGTCACTTCACCACCTTGGCCGTAGGAACTGCTGCAGCGCTGATGACGGTGGGTGTGGCGGCGGGACTGATCAATAATAACGGGTCCACTGAGCCGAACTTGATTGCGGGCCCCTCGGCAAGAACTGACTATCCGACTAGCTCGCGATCTCCGAATCCGACACTGCGCGCCCCCGGTGCGTCGACCGTGCCGGGGCCCGAAGAAGCTGATCACAGTAAGGGAGTCCTGGCCTTCACATCAATCGATACCCATGGTGGGGCCGCTTACCCCGTGGTACGAGGGGTGGCTTCCCCGCATGCTGTCGTGCAACTGAGTAGCCGCAACGGCGTGCTGTCTGCTGTGGAAGCGAACGCGGACGGACGCTGGAAAAGCTTGCCCTTGCAGCGATTTCCGACCGGAAACGCCAAGGTCACTGCTTCGAGCCGCGGCGAATCAATTTCGGCCCCTGTCCCGATCTCAGCTCCGGCTTTTAGTACTTCGTTCAACGGGAGCACGCTCACGGTGAAAATCAGTGGGTTGCCTCACGCGCAGTATCAGGTCGTTTGGGACGACAAATCGGTCTGCTACGTCCGGGCTAACGCAAAGGGGAATGCGTTGTGCAAAGCAGATGTGGCGCCGCAGGGCGCGCATCGCGTCGGCGTGCGTGTATCCGAAACCGGGCGGGCAGGGCCGATGACGTCACTGAAACTACTCCTGTAGCTTTCGTTAAAAATTCCACCATCTTAGCGGAAACCCGTTTCTCATCCCGGTGCGCGTCCTTACTGGTCACCTTTTGTAACATCTTCGCCCGGCCTGGTCATGGGCCATCTGCAATGAACGATCAGGCGGGCGTGTGGATGCCGGGCCCACGGAGTGAGCGCGGCGTTAGCGTAGGACACCGACGCCGCCTGGAATGTTAAGCGGTTCCTAGACACGATCTCTGCAGCAGCGGCAGGTCTATCTTCGAAGACCGCGTCAACGCCTGCCCGGCGAGCCGGTCCTCGGGCATGGCGTTTAGGTTTGAGCTCTCGCGTGAAAAACAGAGTGAGCAAGGGGGCGAGCTGATAAGGCTCGCCCCCTTCGCCGATTCCGTTACAGACTTGCTCTGCCGCGCCGCAGGGCGAGGAGGAGGAGTCCCAGGAATGCCAGAAGTACGGCCAGGCCGACTGGGAAGGCAAGGTCCGCCCCAGTGAATGCAAGCTGCCGGTCCGACGGGCGGCCGTCTGCACCGTTCGAGGACGGAACAGGCTGGGTGAAGCCATCCTGCTGGCCGCTAGTGACCGCGCCCGTAATGCTGATGATGCTTTCGAACGGGGCGCCGTCGTCAATCCGCGACCCGTCGGGAGCGGTGCCAGTAGCCGTTGCCTCGATCGAGAGTGACTTCGCCTCAAGATCTGCCGAGGTCAGCACATAAGAGGCTTCACACACGATCCGCTGCCCGGGCGAAACCGTCGCCGGAACAGCCGGACAAGTAACCGCACCCAGAACGCCACTCCCAGAGAAATCCCCGACGCTAACTCGAACATTGTTGATACTCACATTCCCAGTATTCACAACATGGAACGTCAGATTCAGTCGCTGACCAACTCGGGCGGCTGAGCCTTCGGCAACGATCTTGGAAACGGAAAGAATCGGAGCTGGCGAAATCGGAATCACCACGTTCGACGGTTGAGAGGTGACTTGACGAGCGGCATTCGACGCGGGTGTTGATGCGCGGGCGACGAACTCGGCCGTAATCTCGCCTCTATCAATGTCCGATTGCGTTAGCACATACGTCGCTGTGCAGGCCGCCTTCTCAGAGGGTGCGAGACTCTCGTCAGATGCGGTGAAACAGTTGGTCACAGGTAGCCGACTGGATCGTGCGAAAGCGGTTTCGACCACCAGTGCGCGACTTAGCGTCACGTTTCCCGTGTTCGTCACTACGTAGTTATAAGCGACCTTCGAGCCGACCTTAGCTGCCGTGAGTCGACTTGCATTCGCCACGATTGCCAAAGAAGCAGACTGTTGCGAAGTAATCTCGACAGACGCCGGAGTCGACGTCACCCGCGCACCTCCGGCGGGAGTGCCTGAAGCGACCACAGTGCTAACAATTGAACCCCGATCAATATCGCTTTGAGTCGCGGTATAAGTAGCGGTACAGGACGTCGATTCGCCGACGGCGAGGTTTCTGGCTACGCAGGAGAGTCCCGGTGCAGTCCCAGAGCCGGTGAACGCTCGCTGTACGAAGTCAACATCCCTGATCGGCACGTTGCCCGTGTTTGTCGCGGTAAGAGTGTAGACGATCTGGTCATCCGAACTCGTGACGGACTTGACATCAGTCGTTTGTCGCAGTTCGATTCGCGGTGAAGCTGTGCCTACGGCAGTCGTCGTTGACGACGTCGAAGAGACGACCACGTCGCCGTTAGGGGCTACGCCCGAGGCGGTCGCCTCATGAACAACCTCACCGGCGGTGGCGTCCGAGGTAGTGACGGTATCGACCGAACTGCAGGTGACCGAAGCACCAGGATCCAAAACGGTGACGGGGCAAGCGACTCCCTCGATGCTGGGGTCATCGACCTGGACACTCGTGAGCGTCAGCTGGCCGCTATTGGTCAGCACGTACGAGTACGGGATGCGGTCGCCAACGTCCGTAATGCCGTTGTCATTGACATCGATTGGTGTACCGGCGGTCATCTTCAGAGTGACGCTCGCGGACGCCCCTGTTGTGGAGGACGAGTCGTTCGAGGTCGCCACATCCTGCTCGTTCGCCGTTACAGTCGCGGTGTTAACGACCGCCCTCGCGAGTGAAGATGGCGCTGTGGCAGTGATTGTGAAGGTCGTTGACGACCCTGCCGCGAGAAATCCTCCAATGCACTGAGCATTATTTCCGTCCACCGTGCAACGCGTGTCCGACGACTGTATGTTTTGCAGCTCCTCTGGGACGAGGTCCGCGACAATAAATCCGCTTGAATCACCGGGCCCTTGATTGGTGACGGAAACTGTGTACTTGACGGATTTGTCGGCTATGAGAGTGGCGGGGCCGTCGACTTTCACCGCCAAATCGGTAGGCAATCCGGGTGACGCTGCGCCGTCATTGTCCGAGCTTGCCGGACCTGTACCCATGGTATACGTCTTAAACCGCGGAGCGGTTGACGGGTCGGTTACCTGTACTTGAAACAGTTCCCCGGTGTCATTGTTTACGAATCCGAGATTGCCGTTGCCGTACGTCCAGTTGGCGCCATAGCTTCCGGAGGGAAGGGGAGAGGGGAAACCGTCAATTTGCCCTGTGAGAGGATTCGTGCGATATATGGATCCTCCCTGGACCCCCCAAAAGAAACCGCTTGCCATGGTCCAGTCGCCTGTGGCAGGGACCTGACTCAATACCAGCCTGCGATTTAGCCGGCCGGTGGCCGTATTGATAACGGCAACCCCTGTGTTCCCTGACTGGGCTACATACAAGTAGCCGTCGGGGCCGAATGTGCCGAGCCGTGCGCTGTTTGGGACGATGACAGTCCCAACGCGCTGAGCGGTTCCATCGCTGGCGATGCGAACAAGCGCTCCTCTTGGAATCGCGTCGGTATTCTCCACCTGGATGCCGTACAGGAAATTGTCAGCAGTGTTGTAGGAGATGGCGTTGTAGGTTCCAGTTGCTGCTCCCCCGAGTGGGTTGAAACTGACAGCGCTACCGTTATTGGTGGCCTTGTAGAGTTGGGTCGGCGCACCACTGGAAACGTAGATGCTGGCTTCGCTTGGGTTGAATGCGGTTTCAGCGGCTTGGGCTGAGTCGGTGAAAAAAAGGCTCGTCGCCGCAACGGCAACAGCCAGAGTCGTGGATAGTAGTGTGTTGGTGATTGTCCGTAGACGCGATCGGGTTTGATGGCTCGTTCGAGTACTTCCTGAATATTGGTTGCCTACCGCAGTGGAATCGACCATCGGTCGGATATGTTGCATCAAAGTTTTCCTAACGGATTTTGACGGGGGCTATGCGTGAATGTGGGAGGGGCGCACGCTCGGCTGTGGGTCTGCGAGATCGGCGGTGGTGCCCGACGCGGGCCAGGGGACCCCAGTGACACACCGCCTTGGTTGGTGGACAGCCGGTAGGCGACGTTATGACGGCGTTTTTGTACGACACGCCGGGCGGTCCAGGTCTCGAGGTCGCGGCGGCCAGCGGTGTGTGCGCGAATCCGTCGTCGCCAAGGTGAGCGTTATGGACGGACGGCGAGGACGTCGGTGTCGGTGAGGCGCCTTGAGTGCCGGTGTTGAGATCGTGACGTGGCGTTCGACGTACGCCGGCTCGTCGAACTGTGGGTCGGCGAGCAGTGCCACGCTGGACGCGGTCAGCGAGGGCAGCCGCACGACTGGTGTATCCGAGCGCTGCAGGATCGCGAATCCGACGCCAGCAGAGCTCCGGCGACGCCACGTGTCGTGGAGGGGCTCCTGTTGCTGGTCGCTGACAAGAACGTGGGCGTTCACGGCAGCTTTCGCGGGTGCAGACCCTCTCGAGGCATCACGGACAGGTAGCTGCGGGCGTCGGTATGGGCAGGAGGGCGGACTGGCCCGCGCCCGCCCAATAGCAGCGGGACGGGCTTTCTTGACCCGGAAAGGAAGAGGGCGGTACCGGCCAAGTGTGTGGTCGGTACCGCCCGAGGGAGGTGCGTGGTGCTGGTCAGCTAGCGGGCTGGCCAGCACCACTTCGTGGGCCGGTTGTGCCGTTTAGTTGTTGCGGTGGCGCCGGCGGCTTCCGAGGGCCCCTGCCCCGATACCGAGGCCCAGGAGCAGCACTCCCAGCAGGAGCGGGAGCTTGGGGTTGGAGCCGGTGAAGGCGAGGGAGGTGTTGGCGCCGCTGCCGGTTCCGGAGTGACCCGTGTTGGTTCCCGTACCACCGCTGGTTCCCGTCCCTTTGCCGGGTCCGGTGGCGGTTTTGATCAGCGGGTTGGTGACGGTGACGTCGCTAACGTCGTCGCTAGTGACGTGGACCGTTGCGGCGGACACTACGGCGGTCTTCCAGGTGTATCCGGTGGGTGCTGCGGTCTTGCCAGTTTCCTGGATGGTGCAGTCCGCGCCGTTCGGGATTCCGGTGAGGGTTGCGGTGCCCTTGTCGGCCTTGGTGATGGTGATGCTGGTGCGGTACACGTCGGTCCCGCAGAACACCGCGAAGGTGAACGTCCCAGTGACGCCGGCAGAGGGCCCGCCGGTGATGGTCTTACTGATCCGGATGCTGCCCGGGTCAGCGGTCGGAGTGACCGCAGCGGTGAGGGTGTTGGTGACGGTGACCGCGGCTACCTGCCCGTTGGTCAGGGCCCCGGTGCTGGTCGGGGTGACCCCGACCCCGGTCCAGGTGTATCCGGTGGGCGCGGCCGGCGGGGTGTTCTCCTTGACCGTGCAGTCCGACCCGACAGGTTCCGTGATCGGGTCGCTGTCGGCGGCGATCTGCCCCTTCGGGACCGTCACCGACCAGGTTCCCGTGGTCGCCTCGCCGGTACCGGTGGTGCAGCGAAGGGTGCCGGTGAACGTTTCTGCAGCGGGCAGCCCACCGGGGAGGCCGTCGATCTGCTTGGTGACAACCACCTGGGCTGCGGTGATCGGGTCAGCGATCAGGGTGTTGGTGACGTGCACGGTGATCGGGGTGGACGCGGTCGGGGTGATCGTTCCCGGGTCGATGACCGGGGTCGGGGACCAGGTGTATCCGGTCGGCGCCGTGGTGGGGGTGTCCTCGTTGACGGTGCAGGACTCCCCGTCGTAGAGCTCCACCGGGTTCGAGGACGCCGTGGTAGAGCCCTTCGGGACGGTGATGGACCAGGTGTGTGAAGCCTGCGTGGCGCAGGTGATCGTCCCGGTGAACGTTGCCGCGGCCGGCAGGCCCGCCGCGGTGAGGCCGTCAATGTGCTTGACGATCGTCACAGGGGAGGTGGTGTTGAAGATCTGCAGGTTCACCCGAGAGGAATCCGAGCTTGGATTCGGGTCGTAGTAGGTGCTATCGGCTGTGGTGGAGATCTTCGCGATGTTGGTGAACGTGCCGGCGGCGACACCGGCGATGGCGTGGATAGTGAACGTGAGCGCGTCACCAGGGGAGAGGGCCGGAATGGTGCTCGAGACCGTCTTCGTGATCGGGTCGAATCTGATCGTCCCGCAGGTGGGGGTGCCAGTTGTGGCGGCGCAGTCGGTGGAGACGTAGTTCAGGTTCCCAACCAGCGGGTCACTGAACGCAATGTTGTTCGCCGTGCCGGAACCGGAGTTGGTGACCTTGACCGTGTAGGTGAACGGGTCGCCGGCCCGGATGGAGCTGGGGCTGACGGTGCTGTTCACGGCTACTTCCGCGCAGGTCGCTGGGGTGGTGACCTGGGCGTTGTTGTCGTTCTGGTTCGTGTCGGCGACTCCGTCGGGTGCGGCAATGGAGGCGTAGTTGTTCACCCGCGGGTTCGCGTTCGGGATGCAGGTAGCGGAGCCCGTGGCGAAGGTGTCGGTGTAGGTGATGGTGACGGTGGAGTTCGCGGGGAACGTGGGGATGGTGCTGGTGAACGTGCTGCCGTAGCTGGTGCTGGTGCCGGTGCTGTTGTTGAGGTCCGGGCAGACGGCGCCGCCGGTGGTGGTGCAGGAGAAGTCGGTGGCGTCGTAGGTGGAGAACGCGCTGCCGGTGTTCTGGGTGTAGAGGAAGTCGTTGATCGTCGCACCGTCGGCCGCTTGGGGGCCGTCGTTGGTGTAGGTGACGGTGTACTTCGCTGCACCGCCGGGGGCGATGCTGGTGGCGTCCGTCTTCTTGGTCACGCTGACGCTCGCCTGCGGGCACAGGGGAATGTCCGCTGGGGTGGTGACCTGGGCGTTGTTGTCGTTCTGGTTCGTGTCGGCGACTCCGTCGGGTGCGGCAATGGAGGCGTAGTTGTTCACCCGCGGGTTCGCGTTCGGGATGCAGGTAGCGGAGCCCGTG
>NZ_MJGL01000008.1:68073-70197 GCF_001864855.1 Curtobacterium sp. MCBA15_005 | reverse complement strand
TGGTGAACGTGCTGCCGTAGTTGGTGCTGGTGCTGGTGCCGGTGCTGTTGTTGAGGTCCGGGCAGACGGCGCCGCCGGTGGTGGTGCAGGAGAAGTCGGTGGCGTCGTAGGTGGAGAACGCGCTGCCGGTGTTCTGGGTGTAGAGGAAGTCGTTGATCGTCGCGCCGTCGGCCGCTTGGGGGCCGTCGTTGGTGTAGGTGACGGTGTACTTCGCTGCACCGCCGGGGGCGATGCTGGTGGCGTCCGTCTTCTTGGTCACGCTGAGGCTCGCACCCGAGGCCGGAGTGGTGTTGATGAAACTGGTGTTCGAGGACGTGTCTGGGTCGGTCACTCCGGTCGGCGGGGCGATCGTTGCGGTGTTCGTCACCGAGTTGGTTCCGGTGTACTTGCCGGTGACGGTGATGGCCACCCGTCCCAGGTGCGGGAACGCACCAAGCGTCCCGGAGACGGTGGTGTTCGACACGGCCAGGGAGGCCGGGCACGCGGCCCCGTTACTGGCTTGGCAGGTCGCAGCGACGTTCCTGGCGCCGCCGGAGAACGTGTCGGTGAAGGCCGCCCCGTCGGCGTCGGGGAGGCTGTTGTTATTCATCACCACCGTGTAGGTGAACGCGTCTCCCGTGTTGGCAGAGCTGGGCCCGGAGACCGTGATTTGCAGATCCGCCTGCGACCCCGGGACGACGGCGGCGTTCGCCGGCATCGACGGTGCCAGGAACACCACCATCAGCATCGCCATCACGACAGCGACGCTGCCGAAGATGACGCGCTGGACACGTTTCCGGCGCGAACCGGGGACGGCGACGTTGCCGCTGGCATCCAGCGGGGGGAAGAACGAGGTCATGGGGTGGTCCTTGTCGGGTGATCTGCGCGGTGGGTGGTGCCGGGGTTTCGGGGAGTGGTGTGCGGGGCCAGCTGGTGATCAAGCCAGCTGGCCCCGGTACCGGCCACCCGAAGGCCGGATTCCTCTGGCCGCACACCCCGTATACCCAAGGGGGTGCGTGCGAAACCAGTTCTGATGCGTCACGCATCGAGCACTACGACGGGACTCCCGGAACGATCTGTCGCTTCTGGCGAAAAGTTCTCTAGGGCAGTTTCCCGTTGGCGGTACCGGTGACGGTCGTCGTGGTTGTTGACGCGATGATCACAATGCGGTACCTGCTCCCAGCAGGGTTGGTTGGCCCGCGGGTGACAGATAGTGTCCCGGCGACAGTACCGGCAGGGACGGTGCAGGTGCCGCCTCCCAAAGAGGGACTACACGTAAACCCGGCCGGCGCAGACAAGACGTGCACATCCGCGGGCAGCGTGATCGTGAAGCTCTTCACCGTCCATGTGGGGGCGTGGACATCGAAATGGATGTCGAGCGCGGTCGAGGACCCTTCCGGGGTTGCCATCACGGTCAGCTCCGCTGTCGGACGAGTCTGTGTCGCGTGGGATGCGGCGGTGATCGCCGGTACCGCCACGACGGCGATTCCGGCGGTCCCAAGGAGCGTCGCGACGAGGAAGAAAGCCGCCGGGGCCCTGCCAAGGTTCAGCCCGGCCCGGATGAGCCGGGACGCCGGGGTGAGCCGCGCGGCAGCGACCCGCGCCGCCGAAGGGGCTGCCGACTGCGCGGGCGGTGCCGGGGGGTGGGTGCTGGGGTTGTTCTTCTGGGTAGCGGCGGACGCGGCGATCGGTCGGTGCATCACGAATGCGACGGTGAGTAGCGGCAGGAACCCGAACAAGGTTCCCATCCTTGCCCACACCGCCCACTGCTTCCGGCAGTCGGGGCAGGAGAACACGTGTCCCATCCCGCGGGTGCCCCCGGGGTAGTCATCCGGGGAATCTGCGGGGACGGCAGGGATCTTTGGCGCGTTCCGTCGGCATTCTTCTTGTCCCTGCTCCAGCAGCACCACCAAGACGGCGCGTTTCAATGCGGCCCGGGAACGCTGAAAAAGGGTGGATACGGATGGCGCCGTCCGGCCGAGCAGGGTGGAGACTTCTGCGGGTCTCTTCCCGTTGACAGTCATCTCGATCAGGACCGCTTGCTGCTCCTTCGGGAGAGTGGCGAGGGCTCCTCTCACGAGGTCGAATTCGTGGTGGAGGTCGACCTGTTCGAGCGCCATACCGTCGTCCGCACCGACCAGGGTG
>NZ_MJGL01000008.1:66832-67419 GCF_001864855.1 Curtobacterium sp. MCBA15_005 | reverse complement strand
CGTCCGCACCGACCAGGGTGTCCAGTTGTTCATCCTCGACCGCATCCGTCTTGGAGCGGGGGGAACGGAGCTCATCGATGACTCGGTTCCGCATGGACCGGATCACGTAGGCGTTCACATGCTCGGACGGGCCGTTTCCGCTGGCCCATTTCTCGACCAACCGGACGAGGGCTTCGCTGAGGAGATCCTCCGGGTCGATTTGGTCCATCGACAATTGCTTCGACATGGCCGACAGGAATTGCAGGTGCCTAGCAAGGTAGGTGCCGGCTGCTTCCCGGTCTCCCTGGTTCGCTGCTGCGACGAGGAGTTCATCGGAGAGGTCAGGGACAGACGACCGCACCACACACCTCCTTCGACCTGCACCACTTACGTACTCAGAGCGACCCTGCTCCGATCGGCAATCGGAGCAGCATCTCCTGTTCGAAGAACGAGCAGTTGTCCGCCGGCACGATGCGGACGATCCTGGCGGGAGCATTTTTGCTCTCAAAGCGCCGGTACGGACGGGCGCGTGCACGTCACCTCTTGATACTTCCAGCAATTGCGCCACTCCTGACATCCCCATATCGGGGGGGGGGGGGGCAGCTTCG
>NZ_MJGL01000008.1:0-66083 GCF_001864855.1 Curtobacterium sp. MCBA15_005 | reverse complement strand
GGGGGGGGGGGGGGGGGGGCAGCTTCGAGACGAACTCCTCTGCTACCGACCGCTGCGGTGCATGCCACACCTGCCTGGCCTGTTCCCCAGCGGGCACGGCCATGGTCATCGCCCCCATGGACTACTCCTCTAGCAGTGAACTCTCCTGTCTCCTGTCCCCTGTCTCCGGTCCGTGATGTTCGGTGAGACGGCATTCGGATGCCCTCCAGCCGAGGTCTGCAGGACGCCGTCGCGACGCTCGTCGCCGGGGTCGACACCCCGCTTGTCACCGCGACGGAGGCAGCAGTGCGAGGGCGGGTGAAGTTCCATGCGCCTGCCCCGGACGCGACCATCGACTGGGATACGCCTCGGGGCGATAGCGAACGGACTTCCCGAGGCGGATAAAGGCTGGTCCGGTGCCGGTAATGCGCTTCTCGCTCAGAGTGCGCTGCGACAAGCCAAGACGCTCGGACAGGGTGGCCGGGGTGATCAGGGCGTCGAGGAGGGGGGTGCTAACTGCAGGGGTGACGGGCATGGAGGGTCCTAGAGGACCCTCGGATCGCGCTAGCTCTATCCCCGAGGAGGGTAATCCGACGGTGATCTGTCGGTGGGAGATCGTTCTCCCTGCGGCGCTCACTTCCCCGACTGTCACTTACATCGGTAACGGTGCTTGCTTCGCCGCGTTCGTCATTTGCGGCCTCAAGTATACACATTCGTGCACGTTCTTGCGGGCGCATTCGGAATCCGCCAAGATCCTCGATGCAGAGCTTCACAAACGACAAGGGACTGATGGGCAGCGTCTATAAGTACGACACAAAGCAGGGCTCGCGCTTCGAAGCTCGCTACCGCCGACCGGATGGCAAGCCCGCTCGGAAGGGCGGGTTCAGGCTGGAGCGCGATGCGGAGAACTACCTCACCACTGTGGAGGCCGCGAAGCTCGATGGGTCGTACATCGCCCCCAGCGACAGTCGCCTCACCCTAGGGGCCCTCGGATCTGACTGGATCGCCGCCCATCGAGCGTGGGTCAAGCCATCGACCTTCCACTCGGACGAGTCCGCTTGGCGAATACACGTCGAGCCGAAGTGGGGCGGTCGTGCGCTCGGTTCAATCCGGCACACCGAGATCCAAGCGTGGATCAGCGAGATCGCCGAGACGCGAAGCGCGACCACTGTCGCTCGGGCTCATGGCGTGCTCGCTGCGATCATCGACGGGGCGGTGAAGGACAAGCGGCTGGCCTCGAACCCGGCCCGCGACATCAAGCTTCCTCGCAAGACGAAGGGCCGGCGTGCCTACCTCACTCACGAGGAGGTAGAGCGTCTCGCCGTCGCGTGCAAGTACCCCGACCTCGTGCGTTTCCTCGCCTACACGGGACTTAGGTGGGGCGAGGCGACCGGGCTCCGCGTTCGGCACGTCGACCGGGTGGCGCGGCGAGTCAGCGTCGAGGAGAACGCAGTCAACGTCAACGGGACGGTGATCGTCGGAACTCCGAAGACCCACGAGCGCCGCTCGGTCGTCTACCCGGTGTTCCTTGACGACGCGATCGAGGCTGCGTGCGGCAGGAAGTCCGCTGATGACCTCCTCTGGGGCACCGGGCTTGAGCACCTGCGGCCTGGTGACTCTCGGAAAGGCTGGTTCGTCGGCGCTGTCGGCCGCGTTCGTGCTGCAGACCAAGAAGCCGCGGCCGAAGCGCGCAAGCGCGGCAACGAGGTGCCGCCGGTCATGCCTGTCGTGACTCCGCACGATCTCCGGCACACGGCCGCATCTCTGGCGATCAGCGCCGGCGCGAACGTGAAGGCCGTGCAGCGCATGCTCGGCCATTCGTCCGCGGCGATGACGCTCGACCGGTATGCGGACTTGTTTGAAGACGACCTGGACACCGTGGCTGTCGCATTGGACAACGCCCGAAACGCCCGCTTGCTTGTTCGACCATCCCGCACCTAGCGGCGAAAGACGTTCCTGCGCGAACTTCCTGCGAGCCGATCACGGCGCTCACCTCGATCGTCCCGCTCATCTCTTCCGCGCGACCTCGTTCCACCCTGTACGAGTGCAACTCGATGTCAACCAAGGCATGACAACTCCTCGCTATGCTGACCCTGATGGCGGCGATCAGGACAGGCGCAGGGGCTCCGAAAAGCCCCTCTGTGTCGTCGCGTCTTGCGATCCCGGCAGGCGGCCATTTCACGGACAACGGGCGCAAGGGCCGCTACGGTGTGGCGTATTTGCGCTCGCTCGCAGCCCACGCGGGCGTCGGGCTGCAGGAAACGTCCCCTGATGAGGATATCGATGCCGTCGACGTCACGTTGAAATTCGGGCGGGCGAGCGCCGAAGTTCAGATTAAGTGCACGAGCAAGTTCAAGGTGGGTCTGGGCGTTGCAAGCCTGCAGCTCGAGACCGGCTGGGTCGAGAAGTGGACGGAGAGTCTGGTGCCGGTCTTCGTGGTGCTCGTGAAGGTGCCGTCGGTGGTCAGTGATTGGATTGATGGCAAGACATCGTCGACGGTGCATCGGACCGTGGCCTTCGGGAAGCGGTTCGATCCGGCTGTACACACCGCGTCGATGAAGTTCACGCGCGCGGATCGAATCACGGCGGAAACGCTTTACGACTGGCGGGACGAGGTCTACGACTTCCACCAGAACGGACGGGGAGGTGCGACATGAGCGCAAACGTCGCCGAAGACCTCGTCGCGTTGCTGCGATCCCGCGGATGGTCGAAGATCGAGGACAATCCGCGTGGATCGGATCTTTGGGCGTTTGGTGCCATCCAGTTGCCATCGGACTACGTTGCGCACGATCGCCCAGACGCGGTAAAGAACGTCACGTACCAAGCCGAGATGTACGTTCCGCACGAGGTTAGGCTCGGCACCTTCCTTTGGACCGATTTACTTGAGCGCGTCGCCGCCGCTCACGAAGAGCAGCGAGCGCAGTTGGAGCGGGCTCTCGAGATGGTGCGATTCGACGTCACGCGGTTTCGCATCGATGGTCGCCACACCGTTCCGCTAGAAACCGGCGCCACCGTGATCAGCTCAGCCTTCGGCATGATGCGTGCAGCGGCGACAGCGGCTCGTCGTCCACGCCAGTCGATTGGTAGCAACTACTCCAAGCTCGCCGATGAGATTGTTCGGGAGGCTCGGCTCGCCCACACCGAGGAAGGATCGTTCACCTTCCCCGTGGCGCTCAGAGTCAATCCGCCGGAGCCCGAACCCGAACCCGAAACACAGCTTGACAATGAAGTGTTCTCGTCCGCGCCTTCAGAGTCTGCGGAGCGTCGTGTAACGCGCACTCTCGCGCAGGCGATGGCAGCGTTCGAAAAGCATGTTGTGCAGCCCGCCACCGATCCGAGCATGCGAGATCTCGCACCCGTGATCATTGCCGGCGGTACGAAGGAAATGTTCGCGAACCTCAGCCGTGCCGTGTCGGAGCCCGACGTCGGATGGCTCGAGACCGGATTCGCATGGGCAGCCATTGAGGGCATCTCGGCTGACCCGCCGAGCCGGATCAGTATTCCGGCTGACGCCGATGCACGCCACCTGATCTCTCGCGCAGTGCAGTTGCTGTCGACGTCGAGGAGCGACGCAGTGCGCGTCATCACCGGTCCAATCATCCGCATCGAGCACAGTCCTGGTGACCCCTTTGGAGAAATCGCTGTCCAGGCTCCATCCGGGACAAGTTCGCGGCATGGACGCGTTGAGGCCGTCGTCCGGCGCGAGCGGCTGGAACAGATCCACCTGTGGATGAGTCAAGGCACGACTGTCGTACTCCAGGGCGAAGTTGAACGGCGACCAGGCCGCTTTGCACGCCTGGCTGGGATCGCGAGTCCGCGAGCTCTCGAGGATGCACTATCGGGAATCGATGATGTGAGCGCGTAAGGAGAGGCACCCCAGGGTGTCGCAAGTGCTGACCATCGGTAGGAGCGACGGCCAGCACCTCGAGTGGGGCGCCTGCCGTCGTCGCTTGGATAGTGTCAGTGAGCGTCACGGACCGCCTGACTCAGGCTGCCGCGACCCGACAGTGCATGGCCGTTCGCGTCGGCCGACTCGCAGATGTTCGCGACTTCGTCGGAGATCCGCGTTTCGGGTTTCGCGACGTCAGACTGCGCGGGGTCGTATCGGATGACGCAAGCCTGATCGGGCCCGTGATCGAGCTTCACGGCGCGCATTGCTCCGCTGGCCTTGAAATCGGCTCGCCGTCGGTGCTGCGGTAACCGAGCAGTAACGGATAACCGGTTTGAAGACGGGTGAAGGTGGGAGCAACCGCGTCCCATCTCCGCGTCAGGACGGGGATCTCGCCGCTTCGCCCTTACTTCCGCTGCTCGGCCTATGGGTTCAAATCTCACCGGTACCGCCAGCAACACGACGAGGAGCCCGCGGTTGCGACCGGGGGCTCTTCTCCTGTCCCAAAGATCAACGATGCGATCGCGTCAGTTCTGCGGGAGCAGCGCTGCGTTCCCTCGGTCCGGCCGAGGCATCCGCCCGGAACGCCCAGGTGTTCGAGTTGCCCCAGATGAGTGAACCCCTTCAGTGAGCTGCAGCGTAGGCGTCGAACACGTGCTTCGGGAGCCGACCCCGAACGCCCACTTCGAGCCCGGCCGAGACGGCCCACGCTCGGACAGCCGAGGGAGACGCTGCATTCAGCGGGTCGGATGTCGAGACCGGGCTGGGCGAGGCCTTCGCGGTGGGCGTCGTCGAGCTGGACACTGCGGGCTGGAGGTGCTGCAACAACACCTCAAACGTGTCCGGGTGCACGCGACGCGTGTCGAGTTCGGTCGCCTTGGCGAGCTTCCCACCGGAGAAGGACCCGTCCGTAATCAGCATGGCGGTCAGCCGGGACACTGCACCGACGACACGAACGCCGAGCTCCTCGGAGCGTTGCTCGAGTCGCGCACGTTGCCGTTCGTCGCATCCGGTGAAGACGACCTTGTCCCCGACGCGGAGCGGTTCCCCGTGTTGCCACGGGGTCGGCAGCGCGCCTAAACCTGCGCTCAACCGGGCATGACGAGCGGCATCAGCGCGGTCGAGGACTCGCTTCACCTTCGTCTCCGCGACGCCCAGGAGCGACGCGATGCTCCTCAGTTCACGGCGCTCGTCGTGCGAGACACGTCCGTCGTCGACCGCCCGGTGCGCCAGCGCCAGGAGGAACGCTTCATGCGCCGCGCTGATGTCTGCTGGGGACAGCTCGTACTCGGCGCACAGCTCCTGCAGGGCCACGGACTCGGCGTCGGAGATGTCGCCGTCCTCGAGGGCGTCGAAGAGCATCTCCAAGTACGCCGTCGACCCGACGGGTGCTCCTTCCTCGAGTACTTCGAGGAGGGACATCGCGGTGAGCTGTTCGAGCAACGGGGGAGCGGTGGGACGTGGCGGGGCGGTCCGTGCAGGACGTCTGCCGACGGACGCCCCGTCGACGCGCGGCCCCTTGGTAGACGGCGAAGCAGACCGCGACGGCGACCGAGACGGACCTGACGGCCACCGCGTGCTCCTCGCGAGGTCCTGCGCCTCGATCAGCACAGGATCCGGACCGCCGTTCAGCCCGACGTAGGCACCGAGCAGCCCCGCGGCGGCTCGCGCATCGCCGAGCGCAGAGTGCGCGTCGTCGAGCCGGACGCCCACCGCCCAGCAGCAGTCGGCGAGTCGGCGCCGGTCCATGTCCGGCAGGTACGCGTAGCTGGCATCGAGCGTGCAGTACGCAGCGATCCACGGCACGTCCCACCCGGCGCTCTTCAACTCGTTCCGGAGGAACGCCAGGTCGAACTTGGCGTTGTGCGCGACGACGGCGAGCCCCGAGAGACGTGCGACGACCGTGCTGGCGACCTCAGCGAAACGCGGTTGACCGACGACGTCGGCCTGCCTGATGCCGTGGATGTGGGTTGCCCCGACCGGTCCTTCAGGGTCGACTCGGGTCACCCATTCATCGACGACTGCGCCTGCTGCGTCGAGCCGCACGATCGCAACCTCGAGGATGCGGTCCCGCTGCGGTGACAGCCCGGTCGTCTCCACGTCGACGACTGCGAACGCAGGCGCACCGGCGCTCACTGTCGTTTGTGCAGACGCTGGCGCTACCGGGTGCTTGGCCGGGTGCGCCCGACGTCCGAACAGCCAGTTGAACAGTCCCACCGATGCCTTCTTCCACCCCGCCGCGACGGATGCTCGCGGGGAACGGGAGCGTCGCGGTCTTCCGTCTCACGCTAGAAGACAGCCGCCGGCACGGGGGACGATCGGGCGTCCCCAGAAGAGGGGCCAGTGTTCGGCCTGGCTATTCCGGAGGGATCTGAAGGTGGACCCGCGTCGTCAGAACTGCCGGTTCGCCACATCCGCCCGGTGCGACACCGCCAGTACGTCCCGCAGCCGCTCCGCCGGCAACGGTGCTCCCTGATCCGCCAGGTAGTCCGCCGCGAAGCCCTCGGCACTCGCCGCGTAGATCCCCGTGTACGCCCCGGACTCCGGTTCGAAGCGCCACGAGTCGGCCAGGGTGCCGGCGTCCACGGTGTCGAACCCGAGCAGCTGCACGAGCTCGGCGACCACGGCCTTGGCCTGCTCGTCGTCGCCCGCGATCGGCAGTGCGGTGCGGGGCGTGGAGCCCGCGAGGTTCGGGATGTGGTGCGCGACGATGTTGTTGAACGCCTTGACGATCCGTGTGCCGGGCAGGAGCGTCTGCTCGCACTCCGCCGTGGTCGTCGCGAGGGTGTCGAGCGGCTCGATCCGGCCGTCGCGACCGGGGTAGTAGTTGCCCGTCGACAGCACGGTCCGCCCGGCGAAGGCGTCGAGGTCGGGGGCGAGCGCCGGGTAGGCGGTGAGCGGGATCGCGAGGACGGGCACGTCGCCGAACTCGACGGCCTGTCGCACGGTGCCGGCCTGGGCGTGCGGGCCGAGCTCGGCGACGAGGTCCTGCAGCGACTCGGGGCCGCGCGAGTTCGCGATGAGGACGTCGAGGTCGGCGGCGACGGCCAGGCGTGCGATCGCGGTGCCGATGGCTCCGCTGCCGATGATGCCGATGCGGTTCATGTGGTGCCCTTTCAACAGTGGTGGAGGTCAGGGGAGAGCAGGGGCTTCCCAACCGCGCCGCGACAGGGCGGAGAGCGCGGCGGAGGACGAGTCGTCGGCCATCGCGGCACCCCGGACCCAGCTGGTCGCCAACGCGGCGAGGAACAGGTCCCGCGCGCGGACGTCGGCACGCGCACGACCGGAACGCTGGGCGGCGCGGAGGAACTCGTCCGTGGTGGTGATGAACCCCTGGCACGTCAGGGCGAGCGGCGACGAGTCGGACGACGCGGCGGCGCGGAGTGGTTCGGGCAGCCCGTCGAACGTGCCGGCCCACTCGGTGACCGCGTCGAGCCAGCCGTGCAGGGCGTCGCCGGTGTCCACGGAGCCGTCGCGCAGCGCCTCGCGACGGGCCACCAGGTGTTCGTCGCGGGCGGCGAGGAGCTCGGCGAGCAGGGCCTCGCGCGTGGGGAAGTGGCGGTACAGGGTGCCGGCGCCGACGCCGGCCCGCTTGGCGATCGCGTCGAGCGATCCGGTCACGCCGTGCTCGGTGAACGCCCGCTCCGCGACCCGCAGGATGTGGTCCCGGTTCCGCAGCGCGTCAGCGCGCGCGGGACGCGGGGAGCGCGGTGAACGCGGGGCGCGCCCGGCGGGAGCGGTCTGCTCGGGCATGGCGGGCCTCCAGGCTGTGGCGTCGGGAAGCGGAGAAGCTCTCCGGAACCACCACAATACAGGAGACCCTCTCCGTTTCGTCGCTGCAGCGCGACGCCCAGGCGTCAGGACTCCTCGGCAGCCTCCGCCGCGTCCGCCAGGTCCGTCCGCGTGTTCGCGTGGATCGGCTCGCTGTGCCCGAAGGTCTTCGCGGCGGCGCGCAGCCGCCCGACGAATTCCCGGTTGTCCATCTCGAGTTCGTCCTCTTCCGCGTCCTCGATGACGATCTCGCTCGCGGGTCCGATGAGGATCTTCGTGGTGGTCATCGTCCCGTCGTCGGCGACGGCGGGCACGTCGACGGTGTCGGCTCGGTCCCCGCCTGCGAGGGCCGCGGCGTACTCGATCACGGCGTCGGCAACGTCGTCACCGACCAGGATCGTGGTGGCGTCGTAGTGGATGTGCTTCATCGCGTACTCCTTCCCGGACCCATACAAACGCGCGGCGCGGGAACGGGCTTCAGGTTGACCGCTGCACGCGGTGGTCCGGGTCCGGGGATTCCAGGGCGTTCCACACGTCCGCCCAGATCAGCTCGAAGTCGACGGGGCGGATGCGGTCGGCCCGGAGCGCCTGCTCCAGGATCGACAGCGCGTCCAGGGAGCCGGTGAGCAGACGTTCGTCGCCGTGGACCTCGCGGCGGCCGTCGCCCAGGAACGTCGTCACGGTGACGGACCGCACCCGTGGTCGCAGCGCGCGGGTGGCGCGGGCGAGGACCGCGAAGCCGCCGCCGTAGAGAAGCAGCGCGGTGGTCGTGCCGACGGCGGGGACCGAGACGGCGAGCACCAGGGCAGCGAGGGCGACGACCGCCCCGACGGCCGGCCAGACGTGCCAGGCACGCAGCAGCAGGCGCTCGCCGGTGGTCGTGCCGGGCGGGAACACGACGAGGGTCCGCGAGCTCCACAGCGTCCGCCCGACGGGTCGGATCGTGTACCGACCCCACAGGTGGGTGCCGTCGAGCAGCCGGGTGCGGACCGGCAGCGCCGTGGTCATCGATCCGCCGGCGCGAGTTCCGCACGCACCGGCGCGAGTTCCGCCCGGACCGGCTCGACGACGTCGCGGTGCCGGACGGTCGCCAGGCACGGGAAGCAGACCAGGTCGCCTTCGCGGACATCGGCGGGCAACGGAGCCGGGAGGCGGTGGAACGGACCGTCGGCCTGACCGTCACAGCGGGTGACGACGTACATCGGGGAGAGGGGAGCGGTGCTCCGGCGTCCGATCAGGCGCACCTGGTCGAGCACGGCGCAGGTCGGCAGGACCGCGTCGAGTTCCAGGAGCACCACCCCGGTGCGCGGTCGCCGCACACGGGTGACCGCCGCCACGGCGACGCTCACGTCGCGGGGTGCCCAGCCGCGCGGGCGGTACCGGGGCGGGGACTGTTCGGTGGTGTGCACGGTCGGGGTGCCGGTGAGGTCGGCGAGCCGGACCATCGAGATCGCCGAGACCAGCAGGTCGTCG
Organism: Curtobacterium sp. MCBA15_005; assembly: GCF_001864855.1. Classification (NCBI taxonomy): domain Bacteria; kingdom Bacillati; phylum Actinomycetota; class Actinomycetes; order Micrococcales; family Microbacteriaceae; genus Curtobacterium; species Curtobacterium sp. MCBA15_005. The sequence continues at coordinate 56,971 of NZ_MJGL01000008.1, read as the reverse complement.
GTGGTCGCGACGGTGTGGGCCGGCCAGAGGAACGGGTCCATCGGATCGGGGAGCGACGCACGGAGCGTCGGCATGATCGCAGTCAGTGTCACGACCACACGCTCTCGCGGGCTCGAACAGCGCGGAAGGCCTCCTGACGGAACCCCTACGGCCGGCGCCGGAGTCCTGACGGAGCGCTCACCGGCGGGTGGCCGAGCGCAGGGCTGCGGTCCACCCGAGGGAGATCACGCCGGCGCCGATCAGGGTCTTCACCACACCACCGAGGACGAACGGGTAGAGCCCGTACTGCAGGGTCTGCTGCAGGTCGAGGCCGAGTGCCACTGCGAGCCAGGCCATCCCGGCGACGAAGGTGACGACGGTGCCGAGGGCGAAGGACAGCAGCGCGTTCCGCAGCGGGCGGTCGCCGAAGCGTTCGGCGACCCAACCGACCAGGGCCGCGGCGGCGACGAAGCCGACGATGTACCCGCCGGAGGGGCCGACGAGCACGCCGACCCCGGCCGAACCGTCCGCGAAGACCGGCAGCCCGACGACACCGAGCAGCGCGTAGACGAGCATCGACAGGGCACCGCGACGGGCGCCGAGGGCACTGCCGACGAGCAGCACGGCCAGGGTCTGCCCGGTGATCGGGACGGGCCAGATCGGCACGGACACCTGCGCGGCACCGGCGGTCAGCAGCGCGCCGCCGAGGACCAGGGCGGTGCTGACGACGGCGGTGCGGGGGAGCAGCGCGTCGGCGAGCGGACGGTGTGCGGCGGGGGTGATCGTGGTCATGGTGACTCCTTGCAGAGGGGAGAGGGAGGGTCAGACCGCGACGGCGGCCAGCAGGGACTCGGCGTCGCGCCGGGCCCCGTCCACGGCGGCGGTGTCGAGGCCGCAGGCGCGCAGGCAGGTCGCGACGAGAGCGTCGCGGTCGGCGTCCTGCACGGGGCCGGACCGGCGGAGCTGGATCACGGTCTCGGTGATCTGGATGAGCACCGCACCGAGACGCGACGGCGCGACACCGGCGGCGACGTCCGGGGTGGCAGCGCGCGAGCCGAGGCGCCCGTAGGCCTCCTGCAGTTCGACGCGCTCGGCCCGGAACCCGTCGTAGCGCTCGCCCTGCACCTCGGGCAGCAGGTACAGCGTGCCGATGTTGTGCGGCGTACGGGCGAGGGTGTCCACGTCGGCGACGACCAGCGCGGCGAGGGCACCGGCTGCCGAGGCCGACTCCGGCACGAGCTGCTCGAGGCCGCGGACCAGCTCGAGGCTCGGGCGCACCGAGGTCGTGAGCAGCTCGACGAGCATGTCGTCCTTGCCGGCGAAGTGGTAGTACAGCGAGGCCTGCCGGATCCCGACCCGTTCGGCGATCGCCCGGGTCGAGGTCGCGCTGATGCCGTTCTCGACGAACAGCGCGGCGGCGGCGTCGAGGATCTGGTCGCGCGGGCTCAGCGCGGAGTCGGCGTTCGGCACGACCCGCGGTCGGCCGGGGCGCACGGGCCGGTCGTCGGGGGACATGCCCCCATCCTGACAGCCGGTGTCCGTCACGACTGCTCCCGGTACGCGCGCCAGCCGCCGTGGTGGGTGATGTCCTCGGCCCCCTGGACCGCGAACGGCTCGACCAGGAACCCGGTGACCTCGGTGCCGTCGTCGAGCGCCACGGTGCCGATCGCCATCGGTGCCGGCAGGGCCGCGACGAAGGTGCCGAAGCCGGCGGCGGGCAGGCGCCAGACCTCCCCGACGATGCCCGAGCCCGAGCCCGAGCCCGACCCCGAACCGGAGCCCGAGCCCGAGCCCGGAGCAGCAGCGCCGGACGCGACCGGACCCACGCGGACCAACCCGGGCTTGGGCGGCACCGTGTCGAGGGCGTACAGCCGGTAGTCGGACGCGGTGCGGGCCTCCCGGACGAACGATCCGCCGGACGCGACCAGCTGCCCGTTCAGCGGCTGACCGCGCAGGTGCGCCCCGACGACCAGCAGGTCGACGGTCGGAGCGGCGAACGCGGCGGCCAACGCCGCCAGGCGCCGGTCGGTGAACGCCGGACCGGTGAGCATGACGCCGAACGGCAGCCCGTCGACGAAGCCCGCTGGCACCGCGAGCGAGGCCATGTCGAGCAGGTTCGCGAAGTTCGTGTACCGACCCATCCGGCTGTTCGCGCCGATCGGGTCGGCCGCGACCTGCTCGAGCGTCGGGTGCCACGTCGTCGTCGGGGTGAGCAGTGCCGTGGTGCCATCGAGTGCGGCGCGACCCGCTGCCCCGAACGCGTCGAGCCGTTCCTGGTCGGCGAAGAGCTCCGCGGCGGTCGGTCGTGCGCCACCGAGCACGATCGCGGCGACCGACGGGTCGAGGTCAGCACCGACCTCGTCGCGGTGGGCCTCGATGTGGGCACCGACGGCCGCGTACCGCTCCGCGACGAACGCGCCGTCGTAGAGCAGCGACGCGGCGTCGAGCAGGGGTGCGATGTCGACCTCGACCACCTGGTGTCCGAGCGCACGGAACCGGTCGACGGCCGCGGCGAACGCCTCGGCCCAGCCGGGTGCGAGCCCCTCGAGCTGTGACGGGAGCGGCACCGCGATGCGCGGGACGGCGGGCAGGTCGGCGAGGGCGAGGTCGGGCCGCGCGAGTGGGTCGACGCCGTCCGGGCCGGCCATCAGCTCGGCCGCCGTGCGCGCCAGGTCGAGCGACCGGGCGAACACCGTGACGCAGTCCTGCGAGCGACAGGCGGGGACGACGCCCGTGTTCGGCACGAGTCCCTTCGTCGGCTTCACCCCGACCAGGTTGCCGAGCGCGGCGGGCACCCGGCCGGACCCGGCGGTGTCGGTGCCGAGCGCGAAGTCGACGATGCCCAGGGCGACCGCCGTGGCGGAACCGCTCGACGAGCCGCCGGAGATCCGCGTCGGGTCCCAGGCGTTCCGGACCGCACCGAAGGGCGAGCGGGTGCCGACCAGGCCGGTGGCGAACTGGTCGAGGTTCGTCTTGCCGACGACGACGGCGCCGGCGGCGCGGAGCCGGGCGACGGCGGTGGCGTCGGCTGCGGGGTCGTGGGCGTAGGAGCGGGCGGCTGCGGTGGTGGGCAGGCCGGCGACGTCGATGTTGTCTTTCACGGCGAACAGCAGGCCGGCCAGGGGCAGCGTCGGGTCGACGGCTTCGGCCTCCGCCAGCACGTCGGCACGGTCACGCAGCGTGATCCAGACCTCGGGCCGGTCGGCGGCGTCGATGCGGGCGAAGGCGTCGCGGACGCGGGCCGCGGCGGACGTCGTGGCGGCCCCGCTGGCGGCGGTCGGGCCGGCGCTCGCCGCGCTCGTCCCGCTCACGCCGGCGCTCGTCCCGCTCACGCTGCCGCTCCGATCGCCGCGAGGACCTGGCCCGGCGCGACCTGGTCGCCCGGCTTGATGTACACCTCGAGCACGTGGCCCGGCACCGGTGCGTGCACCATCGACTCCATCTTCATCGCCTCCACGGCCAGCAGCTTCTGCCCCTCGTCCACGCGGTCACCCGGGCGGACGTCCACCTGCCACACGGTCGAGGTGAAGGGGGCGTACACGGCGGTCGACCCCTCGGGGACGGTCACGGCGTCGGCCACCACGGCGGCCGGTTCGTCACGGACGTCGAACTCGCCCGATGCCCGCCACCGCTCCTTCTCCTCGCCGAACGCCTGCGCCTGCTGCGCCCGGAAGTCCGCGATGGACCCGGCGTTGTCGGCCAGGAACCGGTTGTACGACGCGATCGAGAACTCGCCCTCGACGGTCTCGAACGAGCCCCGTCCGGCGTCCGTCTCGGCGCGCAGTTCGAGCAGCTCGTCGGCACCGACCGGGTACCACTCGATCCGGTCGAAGAACCGCAGCGCCCACGGGTTCTCCTGGAACAGTCCGCCCCGGCGGAACCGGTTCCAGATCTGCACGGTGCGGCCGACGAACTGGTAGCCGCCCGGACCCTCCATGCCGTAGATGCACAGGTACGCGCCGCCGATGCCGACGGAGTTCTCGGCGGTCCAGGTGCGGGCCGGGTTGTACTTCGTCGTGACCAGGCGGTGCCGGGGGTCGAGCGGGGTCGCGACCGGGGCGCCGAGGTACACGTCGCCCAGGCCGAGTACCAGGTAGCTCGCGTCGAACACGGTGCGGAAGACGTCGTCGACGCTCTCGAGCCCGTTGATGCGACGGATGAACTCGATGTTCCACGGCGTCCACGGGGCGTCGTTCCGCACGCCGTTCATGTACCGCTCGATCGCCAGCCGGGTGGCCGGGTCGTCCCACGACAGCGGCAGCTTCACGGTGCGCGACGGCACGACGAGCTGGTCGGTCGGCGGGATCTCGTCCTCGAGCTCGCGGAGCAGCCCCGCCACGTCGCGCGCCTTGAGCACGGACGCGTCGGTGTGCACCTGCAGCGAGCGGATGCCCGGCGTGATGTCGAGGATCCCCTTCGGCGTGTGCTCCTGCAGCTTCGTCATGAGCGCGTGCACGCGCATCCGCAGCGCGATGTCGAGGGTCATGTCGCCGTACTCGACGAGCACGTTGTCGTCGCCGTCGCGTCGGTACGCGACGCTCGGCCGCACGTCGGTCGCGTCCAGGCGGGCGATCACGCCGTCGTCGCCGTCGCCTCCGGTGCGCGGCACCGTCCTGGAGGCCCGGCGTGCGTCGAGCGCGGCGGCGTCGGCTTCGCGGACGGGGACGAACCGGACCGTGTCACCCGGTCGGAGCTGGCCCAGCTTCCACAGGTCGCCGCTGGCGACCACGGCGGGGCAGACGAAGCCGCCGAGCGACGGCCCGTCCGGTCCCAGGATGATCGGGGTGTCCCCGGTGAAGTCGATCGCACCGACCGCGTACGGGGTGTCGTGGATGTTCGACGGGTGCAGACCGGCCTCGCCGCCGTCGGTCCGCGCCCACTCCGGCCGCGGGCCGATGAGCCGGATGCCGGTGCGCGCCGAGTTGTGGTGCACGGCGTAGTCGGTGGCGTAGAAGACGTCGAGGTCGGCACGGGTGAAGAAGTCCGGCGCGGCGTGCGGCCCCTCGGTGACGGCGATCTCCCACGCGTCGGTCAGCGCGGTGCGGCGGTCGGCCGGGGTCGGGCCGCCCACCAGGCCCAGACGGGTTCCGGACGGGAACGCCGGGTGCGGGGCGTCCGAGTCCGGGGAGCCCGGGCGCAGGACGTCGCCGGCGAGCAGGGCCCGACCGGCGTGACCGCCGAAGCCACCGAGCGTGAAGGTCGCGGTCGAGCCGAGGTAGGTCGGCACGTCGAAGCCGCCCCGGACCGCCAGGTAGGTGCGGAGGCCCGGACCGGGGGCCGTGCCGATCGCCAGGGTCTGGCCGGCGCCGACCTCGACGGGCTCCCACAGGGCCACGGGCTCACCGTCGAGGGTGACCGGCGCCGGCGCACCCGTGAGCGCGACCACCGCGGCGGCCGAGAACCGGAGTGTCGGGCCGGTGGCGGTGACCTCGAGCGCGGGGGCACCGTCCGGGTTGCCCACGGCGCGGTTCGCCTCGGCGAACGACGCCGCGTCGAACGGGCCGCTCGGCGGGACGCCCACCTGCCAGTACCCGACCCGGCCGGGCAGGTCCTGAATCATCGTCATGGTGCCCGGGGCGACGACGTCGATGCGCGGGTCCGGGTCCTCGGTCGCGTCGAGCGTCGAGGTGGAGTGCGTGGCGGTGCGGAGCTCGAGGTCGTCGGTCAGCGCGCGGAGGAGCCCGGCGTTCGTGACGATGCCGTCGATGCGGGTGGCCGCGAGCCCGTCGCGCAGCAGGTCGAGCGCGTCGTCGCGGGTCTCCCCGGTGGCGATCACCTTGGCGAGCATCGGGTCGTAGAACGCGGACACCTCGGAGCCGGTCTCGACCCAGCCGTCGACGCGGATGCCGGTGCGCTCGCCGGATGCCGTGGTCGCGCTCGGGAACACGGCCTGGGTGACGAGGCCGCTGGAGGGCAGCGAGCCCTTCGCCGGGTCCTCGGCGTAGACGCGGGCCTCGACGGCGTGGCCGTTCGGGGTCCAGGTGCGGTCGAACACGTCGGGGTCGATGCCGGCGGCACCGTCGCGGGCCAGGCGGAGCATGAGCTCGACGAGGTCGACGCCGAACACTTCCTCGGTGACCGGGTGCTCGACCTGCAGGCGGGTGTTCACCTCGAGGAACGACGCCTCTTCGCGCACCGGGTCGTAGACGAACTCGACGGTGCCGGCGCTGCGGTACCCGACGCTCTCGGCCAGGCGGCGGGCGGACGCGTGCAGCTCGGCGCGGACGTGCTCGGGGAGCGCCGGTGCCGGGGCTTCCTCGATGACCTTCTGGTTGCGGCGCTGCAGGGAGCAGTCGCGGTCGCCGATCACCGCGACGCGGCCCTCGCCGTCGCCGAAGAGCTGGACCTCGACGTGCCGGGCCGGTCGCACGAGCCGCTCGAGGAAGATGCCGGCCGACCCGAAGTTCGCGGTCGCCAGGCGGACGACGCTCGTGTACGCCTCGCGGACCTCGTCGAGGGTCGAGCAGGCCTGCATGCCGATCCCGCCGCCGCCCCCGGTGGCCTTGAGCATGACGGGCAGCCCGATGCGCTCGGCCTCGGCCACGGCGTCGTCGACACTGGCGAGCAGCCCGGTGCCGGCGAGCATCGGGACCCCGGCGGCGGCGGCCAGCTCGCGGGCGGTGTGCTTCGCGCCGAACCGGACGATCTGGTCGGCGGTCGGCCCGACGAACCGGATACCGGCGTCCTCGCAGGCCCGGGCGAAGTCGGTGTTCTCGGACAGGAACCCGTAGCCGGGGTGCACGAGTCCGGCGCCGGTGTCCTTCGCTGCCTGCACCACCGCGTCGATGCGCAGGTACGAGTCGCGGGCGGGTGCCGGACCGAGCCGGACCGCGGTGTCGGCCTCGCGGACGTGGGGTGCGGCGCGGTCGGCGTCGGAGTAGACGGCGACGGTGCGCATGCCGAGCGCCTTGGCGGACCGGATGATGCGGCGGGCGATCTCGCCGCGGTTCGCGACGAGGACGGTGTCGGTGCTGAGGGGGGTCTGGTTCACGGTGGCGGTCCCGGTGGGGTCGGGCGCGGTGGTCACGGCTGGACCACGATCATGCGCAGCGGTGTGCAGGAGAAGTCGTTGCAGGGGTTGTTCATCTGCGGGCAGTTCGAGACGACGACGAGCACGTCCCGCTCGGCCCGGATCGCGACCCGCTTGCCGGGGGCGCTCATGCCGTCGACGATCCCGAGGGCGCCGTCGGCCTCGACCGGCACGTTCATGAACCAGTTGAGGTTCGACACGATGTCGCGGGCACCGAGTCCGTGGCGGCCGGCCTCGGCCAGGAAGTTCTCGCGGCAGCCGTGCTGGTACCGGGTGTGGTGCCCGTACCGCAGGGTGTTCGACTCCTTCGAGCACGCGCCGCCGATGGTGTCCTGCCGGTCGATCTCGTTCGCGACGACGGTCATCAGCGGGCGGCCCTCGTTCGACATCAGGACGGTGCCGGTCCGGACGTACGCGTTGCCCTGTGCGGCGAGGGTGTCCGGCACGCTGTACCGCTCGACGGGGTCGTGGGCGTCGTAGAGCAGGCAGTCGGCGCTCTGGTTGCCGCCGACGTCGACGATGGTGAGCACCTGACCGGCGCGGACCACGGCGGACCACGGCGCCAGCGGGGCGACCCGGTCGTCGCGGACCACGGTGCCCGGCACCAGGGACTCGCTCCAGTCGAGGGCGACGTCCGGGTCGTGGACGGCTCCGACCGGGACGGTCGAGGCGGGGGTGTGGGTCGTCGTGTCGGTCATCACAGGCCTCGGGCTTCCGCGTGGTCGATCGAGTTCAGGTAGGCGCGGGTGAGCTCCGGCGTCGCGGTGAACCGCTCGTCGGCCGCGGTCGTCGGGGCCCCGCGCCAGGCGTGCACCCGCAGTGGTCCGACCAGGTAGTCCGGGCGCGGGTCGATCGGGTGCGCGACGTTCGCGACCAGGACGAGCAGCGGCAGCTCGGCGACGAGCGTGACGTGGGTGCCCGCGCCGGCCGAACCGGTGAAGGTCATCGCCCCCTCGGCGTCGATCCGCACGCCCTGGAAGAACGAGATGCTCGGCGGCAGGTCCCGTTTGGTGAGCCCGTGCTTGGCGGCGGCCTTCGCGAACAGCGACCGACCGCTCGGGGTGCGCCCCTCGGGTGCCGCGTCGCCGTACTTCCGCTCGTTCCAGACGTCGGACGAGGTGCCGCAGAACGCGTCGTGGTGCCCCGAGGTGTCCTCGAGCACGGTCGCGAGTGCCCGGCCGTCCCCGCTCAGCAGCGGCGAACCCTGGCCCAGGTACGCCTGCCACGGGATCTTCTGGGTGTCGGCGACGTTGAGCCGCTCCCACGGTTCGAGCGCGTTGAACACCAGGACGTTGGCGCAGGCCTGACCAGTCGGGTCGTCGAACCGCAGCCGTGATCCGCGGGCCAGCACCTTGTGCGTGTACCCGCCCGGTGCCACCGTCTCGGCCCAGACGAGTTCTGCGGGGTCGACGCCCTCGGGGGCGAACGGTGACGACGACGCCGGCAGGTACGGCATGTACTCGGACTGCGAGCCGGCCTGGGCGCGTGCGTCGGATCGGGAGGCGAGCACGCTGTCGGTCTGGTGGAGGTCGCGCATGGGGTTCCTTCCGGATCAGGCTTCGACGGAGGCGGCGGTCGGGCTCGCCGCAGTCGCGGCTGCGGGGACGGGCACCGCCGCGGTGGTGGGGACCTCGGCCAGGGTGATCGGCCCGTGCGTGCGGTGCCGCCAGCTCGACCACGCCCAGCCGACGAGCAGCACGCCGCCGATGAAGAGCAGGGCGCTGTACTGCAGCCACCACGAGGTGCCGGTCAGGTCGTAGATCTCCGGCCGGGGCCAGATGAGGTTGATCGCCATGCCGATCTGGAACGCCACCGCCAGGGCGTTCAGCGGGATGCCCCAGCGACCGAGGGTGAACAGCGGCTTGCCGTCCTCGTCCACCCCGGTCGGCAGCCCGGTACGACGGAGCTTGATCCGCTGGACCAGCAGCGGCCCGGTGACCCCGAGGTAGGCCAGGTAGAGCATCGCGATGCACAGGCTCGACAGGGCGGTGAAGATCGCGGACTGCCCGATGTTGACGGCGAGGGCCAGCCCGGCGCCGACCCCGACGACGATCGACGCGGCGATCGGGGTGCCGGTGCGGGGCGAGACCCGGGCGAGGGAGCGGTGGAAGGGCAGCGCCTTCTCGCGGGCCATCGAGTAGACCATCCGGGCTCCGGCGGTCTGCACGGCGAGGGTGCACGCGAAGACGGCGACGGCGACGGTGCAGAGCAGGAGCCGGCCGAAGACGTCGCCGAGGGTCGAGGTGATCACCCAGGCGAGACCCTGCGTGGCGAGCTTGCCGTCGGTCAGGCTCGGGGCGGCGACGAGGGCGCCGATGATGAGCAGCCCGCCGCCGAGGCCGGAGACCGTGAGTGCCCGGACGATCGTCTTCGGGGTGGTCCGGCGCGGGTTGTGGGTCTCTTCCGCGAGCTCACCGGCCGAGTCGAAGCCGACCATCACGTACGCGGCCATCAGCGAGGACGCCAGGAACGCCCACACGTACGGCTCGGTGCTGGTCGACCCGGCGGTCGTGAACACCACGGAAGCGCTGCGGTGCGGCAGGAGGAACAGGGCGCCGATGAGCACGACGACGCCGATGATCTCGATGAGCACGCCGAAGCTCGTCACGCGGGCCATCAGCCGGACGCTCGTGATGTTCACGATCGTCGTCACGGCGAGCATCACCAGACCGAGGACCACCGCGTTCGCGGCACCGGTCGGCGACGCGACGGACGGGTCCGCGCCCGGACCGCCGACGACCTGGAACCCGTCCCAGATCGCGGGGAGCACGGCCTGCACGGCGATGGCCGCCACCGCGACGGTGAGGATCTGGCCGATGATCATCGTCCAGCCGGTGAACCACCCGAACCGGGCTCCGGCCAGGCGACTCGACCACTGGAAGATCGCGCCGGAGATGGGCCAGCGGGCCGCGAGCTGCGCGAAGTTCAGCGCGACGAGCAGCTGGCCGCCGAAGACGAGCGGCCACGCCCAGAAGAACGCAGCACCGCCGAGCCCGAAGCCGAGTCCGAACAGCTGGAAGACCGTGGTGAGGATCGAGACGAAGGAGAAGCCCGCCGCGAAGGAGGAGAACGAGCCGACCCCGCGGTGGAGTTCCTGCTCGTAGCCGAGGCGGGCGAGCCCCTGGGTGTCGACGTCGGACGTGGCGCGCGGTGCGTGGAGCGGTGCTTGCGGAGAACGCATGACTGCAGACCTTTCGCGGAGTACCTGTCGGGTGACAGGTAGTGCGACAAGTGTCTTGCGGCCCTGTGTCGTCGCCGTTGCCCGTCTGTTTCGAGTGCGTGACGGCAGGCCCCGGCGTGTAAACGTTCCGAGTCGGCGGGCGGATCAGCGGCGGGGGATCACCAGTGGGGGATCACTCGACGTCCACGTCCCGCTTGCCGCGGCGGACGATGAGCGGGTCCGGCTTGCCGATGACGTCGGCGGCCTTGTCCGGGTAGTCGAACTGCGTCAGGAAGTACCGCATCGCGTTGAGGCGCGCGCGCTTCTTGTCGTTCGACCGCACGATCGTCCACGGCGCGTAGCGCTTGCTCGTCCGGGTGAACATCGCCGTCTTCGCCTCGGTGTAGTCCTCCCACCGGTCGAGCGACAGCAGGTCGATGTCGGACAGCTTCCACCGCCGCACCGGGTCGAGCTGGCGCATCGCGAACCGGGTCCGCTGCTCGCGCCGGGTCACCGAGAACCAGAACTTCGTCAGGTGGATGCCGGAGTCGACCAGCATCCGCTCGAACTGCGGCACCTGGGTCATGAACGACTCGTACTCGTCGTCGCTGCAGAAGCCCATCACCCGTTCGACGCCGGCGCGGTTGTACCAGGAGCGGTCGAACAGGACCATCTCACCGGCGGCCGGCAGGTGCTGCACGTACCGCTGGAAGTACCACTCACCACGCTCGCGCTCGGTCGGCTTGCTCAGCGCGACGACCCGCGAGGTCCGGGGGTTGAGGTGCTCCGTGAACCGCTTGATCGTGCCGCCCTTGCCCGCGGCGTCACGCCCCTCGAAGAGCACGACGACCTTCTGGCCGGTGTCCTCGAGCCAGTACTGGCACTTCAGCAGCTCGATCTGCAGCAGGTACTTCTGGTACTCGTACTCGTCCCGCGGCAGGCGCTCCGAGTACGGGTAGTCGTCCTGCCAGGTGAGCACCGGGTTGCCGTGCGGGTCGATCAGCTCCGGGTCAGCCGTCTGGCCGTCCGCGACGCTGTACCCCTCGGTCCGCAGCTGTTCGATGTACTCCCGCAACGGCTGCGAGTACGGCGCTGTGTCCACGGTGTCCTCCCTCTGCGAGCCGATCGGCTGTCGGCCCCAGGGCCATCCTGGCCCGGCCACCCGCACGACCGCCCCACGCCTGGCCCTGGACGCGACCCGATGACGGCCTGGAGGCGCGGTGCGGGCCCGCCCCGTGCCTCCCGACCGCATGTGGCCCTTCACAGGCATGATGGGGCCATGACGGACCAGGCCGAGATGATCCACCCCGAGATCGCACCGAGCGGAGACGGGTGCGTCGAGTGCGACGCGACCGGCTCGTGGTGGGTGCACCTGCGCCGCTGCGCGGCGTGCGGCCACGTCGGCTGCTGCGACGACTCCCTCAACACGCACGCGACGCGGCACTGGGAGGAGACCGGGCACGCGGTCATCCAGAGCTACGAGCCCGGCGAGACCTGGGCGTGGGACTACCGCGACGACTCCCGTTCCGAGGGGCTCGAGCTCGCGGCACCCACCAGCCACCCCGTGACGCAGGCAGTCCCCGGGCCGGCGGATCGCCTTCCCGGGGACTGGTTGGAACTGCTCGGCGGATCGCGCTGATCCGCCGCGGTCGTCAGGTCAGACGGCCGCGGTCGCCTCGTCGCGGTGCGGGAGCTTCCAGCCCGGACGCACGAAGTGGCAGGTGTAGCCGTGCGGGTTCTTCTCGAGGTAGTCCTGGTGCTCGTCCTCGGCCTCCCAGAACGGGCCGGCCGCGGTGACCTCGGTGACGACCTTGCCGGGCCAGATGCCCGACGCGTCGACGTCCGCGATGGTGTCGAGGGCGACCTGCTTCTGCTCGTCCGAGGTGTAGAAGATCGCCGAACGGTAGCTGCGACCGATGTCGTTGCCCTGGCGGTCCTTCGTCGACGGGTCGTGGATCTGGAAGAAGAACTCCAGCAGGTCCCGGTACGAGATCTGGGACGGGTCGAAGACGATCTCGACCGACTCGGCGTGGTCGCCGTGGTTGCGGTACGTCGCGTTCGGCACGTCGCCGCCGGAGTAGCCGACGCGGGTGCTGACGATGCCGGGACGACGACGGAGGAGCTGCTGCGCTCCCCAGAAGCATCCGCCGGCGAGGATGGCGGTCTCGGTGGTGGTCATGGTGGCCTCCTGGGCTCTCGTGTCACTGGCTGCGACACCGTGTGGTGCAACCGGCAACAGGGACGATCTGTTCCCGTCGTCAGGTCCGCTGTGGGGCGCGGACCCACCCGGGTGTGCGGTCGGTACGACTCGACCCTACGAGTCGGTGCTCCGTGTCGCCCCTGCGGTACGGTCGGGCTCACATGAAGCGGTCATCCATGCACGACGAAGTCCGGCCCCGTCCCCGTGGCTGGTGGCTGCTCGGACTCGCGTTCTGTTTCCTCGTGTTCCTCGAGGTGTTCGCGGCGATCGGCTCGCTGCCGGGGATGCTCGTCGCGCAACTGGAGCAGTACACGCCCTGCGCTTTCGACGTGACGTTGCAGTGTTCGTACGCCGTCGGGGAAACCGCGCAGTTCCTCGTGCCGCTCCTCGCACTCGTCGTCGCGATCACGACCTGGGTCATCGGGGCGTCTGGTGCTCCCACGGTGCGGCGACAGGTGCTGATACCCACGATCGGCCTCGTGGTCATCGTCCTGATCTTCGTGCTCGGTGTCGTCGCGATCGATCTGTCGATCCGATGACCGTCGTCAAGCGAACTCGCCGCCCCACGCTCCCGAGGACCTGATGCCGCTCACACCACAAGAAACTGCCGAGCAGTCGGCGATCCTGGCCGACCTCCGTGCGCTGGGGTACGACTTCTCGAACCTGTCCGTCTTCGCCCAGGCCCGGATTCGTTACAAGGACGCGGTGCCGACGCTGCTCGAGTGGTTGCGGAAGGCGCGGACGCCGATGATGCAGCGGGCGGTCGCTCGTACGCTGACGAACCCATCGGCAAAGGGCACGGCCATGCCCGCGCTGGTCGATGCGTTCCGGAACTTCACCGACGAAGCGGGTACGCGCTGGGCGGTGGGGGCCTCGATCGAGACCGCGTACGTGGACACGTACTTCGACGACGTGGCAGCGCTTGCGCTTGATCCTCGGTACGGACGTGCACGTCAGATGGTGGCCCTCGCGCTGGGGAAGTCGAAGCGGCCCGAAGCGGTCGATGTCCTCCTGCAGCTGATGGACGACCACGACATCAGCGGGCATGCGGTGTTCGCGTTGAGCAAGCGGTCGAACCCTCGAGCGCGGGCGGCGTTCGAGGAGAAGTTGACCGACGACCGCCCGTGGGTGCGGAAGAAGGCTGCGCTCGGGCTGCGGAAGATCGGGTAGTTCTGACCCCGCTCGTTGCGGGAGACTGCTCTTCGCGTCGATTCTCGTCGAGGAGCGCTTCCAGCAAGCCGGAGCGGCGTCGATCGACCTGTGGTGATCGAGACCAAGGAATGGCGCTCGACGCCCCACGCTCCCGAGGACCTGATGCCGCTCACACCACAAGAAACTGCCGAGCAGTCGGCGATCCTGGCCGACCTCCGTGCGCTGGGTTACGACTTCTCGAACCTGTCCGCCTTCGCGCAATCGGGTGTCCGGTACAAGGACGCGGTGCCGACGCTGCTCGAGTGGTTGCGGAAGGCGCGGACGCCGATGATGCAGGGGGTGATCGCTCATGCGCTGACGAACCCGTCGGCAAAGGGCACGGCCATGCCTGCGCTGATCGAGGCGTTCCGCAACTTCACCGACGAAGCGGATACACGCTGGGGGGTGGGGGCTTCGATCGAATCAGCGTACGTGGACAGGTACTTCGACGACGTGGCAGCGCTCGCGCTCGACCGGAACTACGGCGATGCTCGCCAGATGGTGGCCCTCGCGCTGGGGAAGTCGAAGCGGCCTGAAGCGGTCGATGTCCTCCTGCAGCTGATGGACGACCACGACATCAGCGGGCATGCGGTGTTCGCGTTGAGCAAGCGGTCGAACCCGCGAGCGCGGGCGGCGTTCGAGGAGAAGCTGACCGATGACCGCCCGTGGGTGCGGAAGAAGGCTGCGCTCGGGCTGCGGAAGATCGGGTGAAGTGCGCCATCTGACGGACCGGAGGCGCATCGCAGTCGGCGCAGCAGCGATCGCGACGCTGTCGGCTACTTCCTCGGCTCGCAGTGGGCTGACCAGCACGGGCTCAGCTTCATCTGGAACTCCGCGATCCCCCGGAACACCTCAGCGTGGGCACGACTCTTCAACGATGCGCCGGAGGACGCAGCGGTTGACGTAGCTCTTGTGCTGAAGTCAGGTGGATGGGTGAGCGGCACGCTCTATGAGTTCGACAACGACCCCGACCCTCACGCCCACCGAGCGATCGTTCTCACCCAGCCGCGGTACCGGGCCGAAGGCAGCGACACAGCTACCCAATCGAAGGTGCTGACTACGTCGTCGTGGATGCAGGTGAGATTGAACAACTTGGCGCGGTCTTCGTACAGGTTGAGATCCAGGCCAACGGTGACGATCCGGCCGAACTCGACCAGAACGAGTAATGCCCCCAGCGCACAGGTGCCACGCTTGGAAGCGACGTCGGAACGGTGGCGGGCTTGACCGACGTGTTCTGTGATGCGGCAGGCGTTGGTGTGACAGCAGCATGATCCTGGCCGCGACGGCACGGGGTGGTGATGAGCCGCCATGGCGCTGGCGGACAGAGGAAGGGCGGACCCCGGGCGAGAAGCCGGGGTCCGCCCTGTCAATGCGTCTGGTGAGTGCTACTTCACCACGACGTACACGTTGCGGCTGCACGAGCCGCAGACCTTGCTGCGGTAGAAGTCATGACGGATGCGCTTCTTCTGGTAGTGCGCCTTCGTGAGAGCTTCCTGCAGCGAAGCGTTGGAGTGTGTACACGCCCACCCGACAACCCAACCAACACCGGGAGCTCCGCAGATCTCGTTGTACTTCTTCATCATTTTGTAGGCGGATTCGACCTGTGCGCGGCTGAAGTAGAACGAGATTTTCGGGTAGTAGCTCGAAGCGGCCCGTGCCACGCCCACTGAGCTCGAGGTGGCCTTCGAAACATCGGTGATGTAGCCGTTTCCATAAACGACGTGGTACATGGCCGACGTCTCAGTCAGCACAGCATCGGCCGGCAGGGTAAGCGCCGTGCCATCGCCGAGCGGCACTCTCGCACCAGCTGCGTCAGCGGAGACGACCTCGGAACCGGGCCCCCACGTGACCGTAGCGTCGTCCGTCTCGTTGGAGAACTCGGCCTCGTCAGACACGGTTTCATCCGCGGTGAAGGAGTACCAGGGCGTTGTCACCGTGGAGAGGTCTTCTCGTCCACCAGACGCCCCCGTGATCGTGGCCTGCCAGGTGTACGCCGCTCCGTTGGTCAGGACGCCCGCCGGAACATTCCACGAGTCGTTGACCGATGGCGAGGTGGCGACGATGGTTCCAGCGCTGTTCTTGACCGCGTAGACGATGGCGGCGTCGGCCGGGATGTCATCATCCAAGACGTAGACCGAGAGCTCCGGGTTCAACGAAACGGTGCTGCCAGTTGCCGGATCGGCGGTGACGGTCTTCGTGGCCCAGTCGCCGAGTCCGAATCCATACGACCCGCTGGTGTTACTCGCGGTGCCCGAGATGTCCCGTGCTGTGATCGTGTGCTGCCCAGGCAGGTTGTCCACAAGCACGTTCACTGAAGTCGCTCCGGTGTCCGACCGCTGGAAGGTGACGGGGTCAGAGTCGACGGTCACCTCAATCGTTCCGCTGCCGCCCGCGCGAGCTGGCGCCGTGACCGTGCAGCTGATCGCCTGGTCGGGGATGGTCGCGGACCAGGATCCGGCTTCATAGTTCGGGCACGACACGGTCGGGGCGGTCGGGTTCGCGTACCAACCCTGCACGTCGATCACGTAGTCCGTGGCCGACGCATAGTTGAGAAGGCTGATCTTTCCGTTCGCCCCGAGCGGCGCGGTGACGGTGTTGCTGTGCGCGGTGCCCTGGTCAAAGTTCAGCGCGGTAGTTTCAGGGCGCTTGGTTCCGTTGGCCCAGACAATTGCACGGCCGGCACTGCCTGCGTTCACCGCGGTGAGCGTGAACACGACTGCGGTGAGACCCGAGCTCATTACGGGAACACCGGCCCGCCCTGCAACGGTGATGGCGCGGGTCTCGTTGCCGGAGAGGATCGCGGTTCCGCTGGCACGGGAGTCGAATACCCGGCCGGTGCCCGGCGTGAACACCGAGCCGCCTCCATTGGAAGCGGTGAAGTATCCCTGGACGTCGACGATGAGGTTCGGCGTGCTGCTGCGGTTGTAGATTGTGATCTTGCCGTCAGCTGACAGCGGGACCTGCGCCTGGATTGCTGTATTTCCGCTGGCTCCGTAGGAGAGCACGGTGCCGGGCCGTGTCGTTCCGGCGGCGTACGGAGTGAAGTAGCCGGCTGTGCTGGTCGTGTTCGCAGCGATCAGGTTCACGATCGCTGCAGAAGCACCCGCGGGAACGCCCGCCGTGCCAGTGATCTGCACGGTCCTGGTGCTGCCGTCGGCGACGACGCCCTGCGTTGTGCCCAGGCCGGATCGCGTGTCAACGACGCGGGCACCGCTGAGTGGAACGAACCCGCCGGGAGCAGTGCCGTCGACATTTGAGGTGTAGTACCCCTGGACGTCGATGCTCATTCGCACCGATGACTGCGATTTCACCCGGATGGCACCATCAGCACCGATTGCCAGGACGGCGGGGAACGAAGCCTTGTCGGCCCCGTAGAAGCCGAGCACGGTTTCGTCAGCGTTCGCGCTCGGTCGGCCAAGGACTGCGCCGGACGCCGACGCCTCGGAGACGGTCACAATCACAGACACCGCGCCCGCCGTGCCGTTGCTCGGGATGCCAGCGGAGCCCGCAACCGGCACCGACCGGTAGGTGTTTGCCGGCATCGCGGTCGTGTACCCACCAATACCGGACTTGGTGTCGAAGATCCGGCCTGAGGCCGATGTAAACACCCCTCCCGTACCGGTGTCCCCGAGTGCCTGCGCTGGCGTGGCGACGAGCAAGGATCCGACAAGAGCAAGAGCACCGAGTGTGGCAGCAGCAATGCTGCGCCGCTTCGAGTGCGGAGCGTGCAGCAGTGTGCGCACGAGACCCCCCTGGGTTCAAGACAGCAATTTACTGTCAGTTTCCTGAGCATAGAGGCGGTGAGGGGTACAAAGGCAGGCCCCGTTCGGGGGACTTCGCAGGAACCGCGAACCTTTGCGCACCCGCCATAATCGAGAGTCATCTCCAGGGGCAACCCGCGCGCAGGTTCGTCCTTGGGTCATGACGATCAACATCGGGGCAAGGAAGCGCCATGAGCAACGAAGTTCAGCACGACCAGTCCAGCACCACTGTGCCTGGATTCAACACGCTTTCGATCGTCGGCTTCATCTTGGCGTTCTTCATCAGCGCCGCAGGGCTCGTAGTCGGCATCGTCGCGATCTTCCAGATCCGACGCACCGGTGAACGCGGCCGCGGCCTCGCCATCGCAGCGATCGTCATCTCGGCAATCGCCATCATCACAAGCACCGTCGGACTCATCAACTACCTCAACAGCCAGGCGAAGAAGCAAAGCGAGCGGCATCCGCGCTTCCCGACTGGATTCGGACCATTACAACGATCGAGTTCTCGCATGCCCGAGGCGGCACAGCAGCTCGTGAATCGAAGTCGCCGCCCCACACTCCGGAGGACCTGATGCCGTTCACTGCAGAAGAAGCCGCCGAGCAGTCGGCGATCCTGGCCGACCTCCGTGCGCTGGGGTACGACTTCTCGAACCTGTCCGTCTTCGCCCAGGCCCGGATTCGGTACAAGGACGCGATCCCCCTGCTGATCGAGTGGCTGGGGAAGGCGCGGACGCCGGCGATGCAACAGGACCTCGCTCATGCGCTGTCGAACCCGTCGGCAAAGGGCACGGCCATGCCTGCGCTGATCGGGGCGTTCCGGAACTTCACCGACGAAGCGGATACACGCTGGGCGGTGGGGGCTTCGATCGAATCAGCGTACGTGGACACGTACTTCGATGACGTGGCAGCGCTCGCGCTCGATCCTCGGTACGGACATGCACGGCAGATGGTGGCCCTCGCGCTGGGGAAGTCGAAGCGGCCCGAAGCGGTCGATGTCCTCCTGCAGCTGATGGACGACCACGACATCAGCGGGCATGCGGTGTTCGCGTTGAGCAAGCGGTCGAACCCGCGAGCGCGCGAGGCCTTGGAGGAGAAGCTGACCGATGACCGCCCGTGGGTGCGGAAGAAGGCTGCGCTCGGGCTGCGGAAGATCGGGTGAAGTGCGCCATCTGACGGACCGGAGGCGACCAGCTCGAAGGGGAAAGGAATCGTGGGAATGCCGGACTACACCGTCGTCACGCACGAGAACCCAGTGCTCGGCGTCGAGAAGGTCGTCCGGGTGGAGCTTGACCCGTCGTGGGACACGATCCGCTACGAAGACCTGACGATCATCGTCCTCGACGACGGCCGCAACGTTGTCAGCTGCGTCCCCTTGTTCGCGAAGAACGTCCATCTCGGAGACATCATCAAGACGGTCGAGAACACTTCGACCGGACAGCTCGAGTACGGAGGACGTGTCGACCGGGGACAGTCTTGGGTCTTCAGGATCAGTCCTCGCGATGAAAGCGCCTTCCGCATTGCTCACGATGTCATCCACGAATTCGGCGGCGCCGTCGAGACGTGGGGCTCGATCACAGGAGTAGCGATCCGAGGCGACGCGGCCGCCGACCGGTTCGCGGACCGGTTGCAGCGGCTGGAAGACGACGGACTCCTCGAGTACGACACCGCAGAGCGCTGAGCGGGCGAACGTGTCATGGGGTGGCGAGCCCCTGACGCGGGACAGCGTCCGATGCTCGCGGCCCCCGCACCCGGCGAACGATCGACCGGTTCCGGACACCGACCTGGAGGCGCGACGTACTGCCGCTCTTGTCGCCGCTGCGGGGCTACTGTCGCGCAGGGTCTCACCAGCTCCTGCGCGGGCCTGAGCTGAGACGAAGCTCCTCAACCATCGACCATGAGAGACAGCCGGTCGTTCAGCAGCACGCCCGTCGGGGCTCACACGCTCAGTTGAAACACCGAAGGGGCCGCGACAGGCGGTCGTTGCGGCCCCTTCGGATGGCGTCAGGCCTGAGCGGCTGCGAGGACTTCCTTCGGCAGCACCTTGGTGGCGCCCAGAACCTCGATCCCGAGGAGCAGCCCGTTCTCGTCGAAGTCGAGCGTCACCTCCCCGAGCTCGCCGGGAGTAGCCAGGGAGTGCAGCTGCCGTGCAACAGCTCCGTCTGCGATCTCGTCGACGAGCGAGATGTACGCCGCGTCCACGGTCTGGTCGTAGGTGATGCGCATGGTCTAGCCCTTCGTGACAGTGATGACGTTGCCGGTCTTGTTGTCAACGATCACCCGAATCTTGTTTTTACCCGAGCCCTGAGTGAAGACGGAGGTGCCCTTGTTCCCCGCCGTCTTCTTGCCGTTCTGAACAACCTGCTTGATCATGGCTTGGTTCACACCGCGGGCAGCGGCCCGCGAAGCGGCATGAGCACTGATACGTGCCATCACCAGCAGTGCGGGGATCCAGAACGGGTCTGCGACAACGGGGAAGGCCGTGCTGGACGTGAACGCCACGTGCTGCACGAGGGTTGAATCGCGAACCTCGTAGGAAGTAGCAACGCTTCCACCTGCTGCGTCCACCGCCCAGGCGGGCTCGAAGAACCCGATGAGATCGCCATCTCGGTTGCGTACGCTCACACCGCCGTCCTCCAGCGGGATGAGCTCAGTGTCGTCTCCGACCTCGAACGCGTACTCGGTCGGTGCTGCCGCTGATTCGATGTGCAGTAGTGCCCGGAAAGTACCGCTGCCCGTCGCCTGGACGGCGGTCGAGAAATCGTCCCCCTCAGTGACTTCGAGCGCGAGGTCGCCGTTGGCTTCGCCGTCACGCTCGTCTCCGGGAAGTGCAATCGTCAGCTGCTCCTGCCCCAGGGCCGGAGCAGAGACGGCGGCGCCATCGCGCTCCAGTTGCCCGCTCAGTGCCGGCGCGGTCGACGACACCGGCGTGGACTGTTGCGCAGAAAGCGCCCGGCGCAGCGCATTCTCCTGCGGCCCTAGCGCTTCATCCGCAGTTGCAGGACCAGCCGCTGCCAGAACCAACGCCCCCGTCAGCACCACTCCGAGTGAACCCAAACCAAGCTTCATGACACCCCTCGCGTCCGGCCGCGTCCATCGCAACCTGTATGTATGCACAGCATAGGGGGAAGGGGGTGAGCCTGGGGGGCGCGGTCACCAGAGAGAGCGTTGCATCGCAGCTGACTACCGCTCGCGCGACCGGTAGTCGATCGTCCAACAAGACCACACGCGGTGCGGTCGTCGATAGCGTGGAGCGGTGACTTACGACCGGTACGAGCCCTTCCGGCTGAGCACGGTCGACGCGGACGGAGGGGCCGGGATCTACTGTGAAGAGTCGGGCAACGCCGACGGCACCGCTGCCCTCTGGCTCCACGGAGGTCCCGGAGGATCACTCGGAAGCGGCTGGTACCGCACTCACTTCGACCCGGCACGATACCGACTCGTCGGAATCGACCAACGCGGCACCGGCAGGAGCCGCCCTGCAGGCGGTTTGACCAGCGGGATGGATCGACAGAACACTCAGCAGCTCATCGATGACATTGAAGCCGTCCGCCGAACTCTCGGGGTTGACGCCTGGGTCGTCGCCGGAATCTCCTGGGGAACCACGCTCGCGTTGGCGTACGCACAACAACACCCGCAACGTGTTCGTGCACTCGCACTCATGGCCGTCACAACGACTAGCCGGCGCGAGGTCGATTGGATCACGGAGGGCGTCGGTCGATTGTTCCCGGCCGAATGGGACGAGTTCGAACGCGCCAGCCAGCGACGTTCCGGCGAGCGGGTCGTCGACGCGTATGCCCGTCTCCTCGCGTCTTCGGATGCCTCGACTCGCGAAGCGGCAGCTGCTGCTTGGGACAGGTGGGAGAACGTGCACGTCTCCTTGGACCATCCTGAGCTTCGGAACGAAGGACACATCGGCCCTGATAGCCGTGAGGAGTTCGCCCGACTGGTAACGCACTACTGGAGCAACGACGCCTTCATGCCCGGCGACAACGCGATCCTGGCTCGGCTCGACCGCATTCAACACATCCCCACCACCCTCGTGCACGGCCGAAGAGACATCAGCGGTCCGGCGGTGACGGCCTGGCGGCTCCACAGGGGTCTCCCGCAGAGCGCACTCACCATCGTGGAGGACGAAGGGCACGGCGGACCCCGGCAAAGCGCCGAACTGACACAAGCACTCGACCGAATCGCAGTGCGCGCCTGAACCGAACGACGCGCCCGGCAGCGGATCCGTTACCCGGTGTGGAGGTCGAGGTGCGAGACAGCAGCCGTGGGGGGCTGAAGCTGGTCGGGTACGCGGAGGGGCCAGGCGGCACGAAGCAGCCCGCCAGGCACGGTGCGAACGCACGGTGGGTGAGGCTCGCCCGTGACCTGGCCGTGTACGGACCGGAGGCGCGGTGTCAGCTGGCACCGCGCCTCCAGTCCGGGGTGGGGCCGCGTCAGTTCGCGGTGTCCTCGAGCGCGTCGAGCGCGGCCACGTCCTCGGCGGCGAGCACGAAGTCGACGTCGGCGTTCTCGGCGATGCGCGACGGGGTGGTGGACTTCGGCAGCGGCAGGACGTCCTTCTCGAGCAGGTAGCGGATCGCGACCTGGGCGACGGTCTTGTCGTACTTCGCTGCGATCTCGGCGATCTGCTCGTTCTCGAGCAGTCCACCGGTGGCGAGCGGGGAGTAGCCCTCGGTCAGGATGTCGTGCTCCCGGTCGAAGGCGGTCGTCTCGTCCTGGGTGTTGCCGATGAACCAGCGGATCTGGTTGGCGTGCGGGACGACGTCCGTGCGGCCGAGCAGGTCCTCGAGGTCGGTGACGGCGAAGTTCGAGACGCCGATGCTCTTGGTGCGGCCGGCGTCGTAGAGCTCCTCGAAGACCTTCCAGACCTCGACGTTGCCGTCGCGGTGGTCGGAGCCCATGTCACTCCAGGGCCACGGCGCGTGGATCAGGTACAGGTCGACGTGTCCGAGGTCGAGGTTGTTGCTCGACTCCTCGAAGGCGTCGCGGGCGCCGGACGCCGTCTTGATCTCGGCCGGCAGCTTCGTGGTGATGAAGAGTTCGTCGCGGGGGATGCCGCTGTCGCGGACGGCCTCGCCGACGCTCGCCTCGTTGCCGTACGCCAGGGCGGTGTCGATGTGGCGGTAGCCGAGGTCGAGGGCCGTCTTCGTGGCGTCGTACGCGTCGGAGCCGGACGGGATCTGCCAGGTGCCGAAGCCGATCTTCGGGATGTGCAGACCGTTGGACAGGGTGAACGTGTCGATGAGTGCGGGCATGCAGCGGACAGTACGCCGCAACCGCACAGCGTTCCGAGAGGCTGCCGGGTTGCATGGCGCCCACCTCGAACGGACGGAAGGACGCCCCCATGCCCCTGAACCCCACCGTGCACGACCGGAAGACCGGTGTCACCCCGCCCGGAGCGGCCGGCGGCTTCGAGCTCGCCCTGCTCGACCGGGGCGCCGCCGTGCTGCAGACCTCGGCGCCGCTGCGGGGCTTCGACGTCTACGTGGTCGGCTTCCACTGCGTGAAGGGCGAGCCCGACGTGCAGATGGAGGCGCACCACTTCTGCAAGGTGGTGAACGCCGAGATGCTGCAGTGCGTGCTCTTCGACGGCAACACCGCCGACGCGAACCTGATCGGCATCGAGTACATCGTGTCCGAGCGGCTCTTCGACTCCCTGCCCGAGGACGAGCAGGCGTCGTGGCACCCGCACAACCACGAGGTGTTCTCCGGTGAACTCGTCGCCCCGGGCCTGCCGATCGCGGTGGAGACCGAGCTGATGGGGCACCTGGTGAACTCGTACGGCAAGACCTGGCACACCTGGCACAGCACCCCGATGGGTTCGCAGCCCGCACACGACCTGCCGATCGGCGATCCGATGCTCATGTGGTCGTTCAACCGCGAGGGCGAGGTGGACAGCGCGCTGCAGCAGGACCGGAACCAGGCGATGCGCACCGATCCGGAACCGCGCAAGCAGTCGCGGGCGAAGTACCTGGACCGCGCCCACCCGCAGCGCGGTGTCGGCGCGATGCGCGGCGCCTTCACCGGCACGACCCCGACCCCGGGTGTCGTCGACGCGGACGACGGACGCCCCTGACGACGGACGGGAGGCCCGTGGCGGTGTCGCCACGGGCCTCCCGTCCGTCGTGTGCTGCGGTTCAGCGCGCGGTGCGCGTCCCGATCCGCGGCAGGACGAAGCCGAGCACGATCATCGCGACGGCCAGGAAGGCGTGCAGCACGTTGTCCGCGCTGTTCAGCGGCACGAAGTTCGCGCCACCGGCCATGCCCGCGGTGAAGAGCCCGTAGACGAAGAGCACCGCGTAGACGATGCCGCCGGCGACGAGGTACAGGCGTGCGGAGGCTGCACGGCGGGCGGCGAGCAGCCCGACGATGCCGAAGAGCAGGTGCACGATGTTGTGCAGGACGGACACCTGGAACAGGCCCAGGAGCAGGGCCATGGAGCCGTGGCCGGCCATGGACATCGAGCCCATGTCCATGGTGAGTCCGGGGATGAACCCGGCGATGCCGACGATCAGGAAGACGACACCGAAGACGAACGCGCCCCGCTGGGTCCACGTCGAACCGGAGGTGGTGCGTGCGGTTGCTGCGCTGCTGGTCATGATCAGCCCTCTTTTCTGTACGCGCCGCAGTGTGCGGCACACATGACATTCGGAGCGCTTCCCCGGTCGGTTTGCAGGTCAGTGCTCGGCGGTCACCGCGGTGGTCAAACCGCGCACCAGCAACGCCCGCGATCGGGCGGTCGCGGTGCCGTCCGGATCGCTCCACGCGGCGCGGGCGAGCCCGTCCACCAGGGTGATCACGGCGTCGGCGACCACGGGCACCGGCTCGGTCGGCGTCGCCCCGTGCCGCGCGGTCCAGCGCTCGATCCCGGCCACCACGCCGTCGCGCCAGAGCCGTCGTTCGGCGTCGAGCAGGTCCCCGTCGCCGTCCGGGGCGAGGGCCGTCGCGCTGAGGGCCTCGAGCACCCGGAACCGCTCGGGTTCGCGCCGTACCAGGTCGAGGTACGCCGAGATCCCCGCCTCGAGCGCGGTGGCGAGATCGTCGTGCTCGTCGGCGGCCGCGAGCACCGGCGGCAGGACCGCACGCGCCTGCCGCTCGAGGAGCGCGACGACCAGGTTGCGCCGCGCACCGAAGGCGTAGTGCACGACACCGTGGGCGACGCCGGCTCGGGCGGCGACGGCCCGGGTGGTGAGGCCGCGCAGGCCGTCGTCCCGCACGACCAGGGCGGCGGCGTCGAGCAGTTCCGCACGCCGGTCCTGTCGGCTGCGGTACCCGCGCGTCTGCTGCTCGTCGGTCATCACAGGAAGCGTACGGGGCGCGTGCAGGACCGGCCGCGAAGATGAAGTCGGCCAGGCGGCCAAATCAGCGAGCACCCGAGGAGTCAGCATGGAGACCGTCGTCCGAGCAGCAGGACCCGCCGAGCTCGAGGCGGCCGCGACCGTCCTCGCCGAGGCCTTCGCCGACGATCCGGTCCTCGCCGAGTTCCGGCCGCCGCGACCCGGCGAGGACCGCCCCGCCGTGCTGACCGGGCTGTTCGCCGCGCTCATCCGGTCGGTGCCGATGCCCGCGCGACGGGTGGACGTCGCCACGATCGGTGACCGGGTGGTCGGCGCCGCCTTCTGGCAGGCACCCGGTCGGCAGCCCGGTGGCGTCCGGGCCTTCGTGCGGCAGGTGCCGGCGTTCCTCCGGGCCCTGGGGCTCGGCGGGGCGCTCCGTGCGCTGGCCCACCTGCGCCGCATGGAGCGCGCCCGACCGGTCACCCCGCACTGGTACCTCGCCGAGATCGGGGTGTCGGCGTCAGCGCGTGGTCGGGGCATCGGCGGACTGCTGCTCGGCCACGCACTCGAGCGCGCGGACCGGACGTCGGAGGGCGCGTACCTGGAGTCCTCCACCCCCGTGAACCGTCGGCTGTACCGACGGCACGGGTTCACGGACGGTGCGCCGATCGCGGGGTTCCGCGCGGCGACCCCGATCAGCATGTGGCGTCCGGCCGCTGGCTGACCCGGCGCCGGGGGACACCGAGCCTGTGCCTCCGTGCACGAGCGCTGCCTACCGTCCACGGCACACCACGACGAGAGGAAACACCATGGCAAGTGGAGTCGCAGCAGTCTGGGTCCCGGTCAGCGACATGGAGCGCGCCGTCGCGTTCTACCGCGACACGCTCGGTCTCACCGTCAAGGACCAGTCCGACGACTGGAGCGAGATCGACGCCGGCGGCCTGATGATCGGCCTGAACGGGCGTGAGTCCGCCAGCCAGGCGAGCGACGGCGGCGCCGTCGTGTCGTTCCAGCCGGACGGCAGCATCGAGGACGAGGTCGCCGCGCTCAAGGAGCGCGGCGCGGACATCCAGGGCGAGATCAGCGAGCACCCGTGGGGCAAGATCATCCCCTTCAAGGACAGCGAGGGCAACGACCTGCAGCTGTACTCGCCCCCGCAGGGCTGACCAGGCCGGGTGCAGGACGCATCCACAGACGGACGGGAGGCCCGTGGCGACGCCGCCACGGGCCTCCCGTCCGTCCGCGGCCGGCTACGCGGACCCGCGCCAGACGACCTCGGTCGGCAACAGCAGACCGCGTGGACCGTCGTCGGTGCCGCCGATCTGCTCGAGGACCTGGTGTGCCGCCTGCTCGCCGAGCAGGCGCGCCGGCTGCCGCACCGTCGACAGCTGCGGGTCGCACCGCAGCGCCCAGGCGCTGTCGTCGAACCCGACCACTCCGACGTCACCCGGCACGCTCCGGCCGCTGCGCTGCAGGACGTCCATGGCACCGGCGGCGACGGCGTCGGACGCAGCGAACACCCCGTCGATGTCCGGGGCTCGCTCGAGCAGCTCGCGCATGCCCTCGGCGCCGGCGGTGTAGCTGAACAGGGGGTTCCGGGCGACGAGGTCGGGGTCGAAGCGCTCGCCGAGTGCCGCGGTGAACCCCGCCAGACGGTCCTGGCCGGAGTCGCGGTCGAGCCCGGACGCGAGCATCCCGATCCGGCGTCGACCGGTGTCGACAAGGCGCCGGGTGATCTGCTCGGCTGCGGCGCGGTTGTCGATGCCGATGTACGAGATGTTCGCGGCGTCGGACGGGTGCCCGACGAAGCACGCGGGCATGCCGATCTCCTCGATCGCGCCGGTGATCGGGTCGCCGTCGCGGGCGGACAGCACGATGGCGCCGTCGACGAACCCGCCGCGCAGGTACTCGACGACGCGTTCGCTGTCGCGGGCGGAGTCGACCATGATCGTGACGAGCTGCTGGTCGGCGTCGGACAGCACGGCGTTCGTGCCGATCAGGATGTTGCCGATGTTGGGGTCGTCGAGCACCACGACCGAGGGTTCGTGGACGATGAGCGCGATCGCCCCAGAACGCCGGGTGACCAGGCTGCGGGCGGCGGCGCTGCGCACGTAGCCGACGCGTCGGACGGCGTCCTGCACGGCCTCGCGCGCCTTCGGGGACACGTACGGCTCGTCGTTGAGCACCCGTGAGACGGTGCCGCGCGACATCCCCGCTTCGTCGGCGACGTCCTGGATCGTGGCGCGCTGACGAGCGGATCGGACCTCGGACATGGGGCAACCATATCCGGCGCTGAGGAGCCCTCGGAACGCCTCGCAGTTGACAGGGTGCAGCCGCTGGTGTTTGATCTGGGAGCGCTCCCAGAAACATCCGGTCCCGATCGACCGGTAGGAACTGGGAGCGCTCCCAGAACACTGGGTGGCCTTCGCCGTCGAAGGGGTCGCATGCGACCGAGGCGGCCGGGGCCGCCCCGATCAGCGAGGATCCCCGTGACGACCACCACCCTGCCGACGACCGCCACCGGCGCGCTCGGCCTCGGCTCGACGGGCCTCGCGTTCGGGTGCGACTACAACCCCGAGCAGTGGGACCCCGAGGTGTGGGTCGAGGACGTCCGGCTCATGCGCGAGGCCGGCGTGAACCTCGTCGCGATCAACGTCTTCGGCTGGTCGCACGTCGAGCCGCGGCAGGGCGAGTACGACTTCGCCGCGCTCGACACCGTCATCGAGCTGCTGCACGGCGCGGGCATCGGGGTCGACCTCGGCACGGGCACCGCCTCGACGCCGCCGTGGCTCACCACCCGGTACCCCGAGGTCCTGCCCGTCGTCGCCGACGGCACCACCCGCTGGCCCGGTGGCCGCCAGGCGTTCTGCCCGAGCTCCCCGGTCTACCGCGAGCACGCCCTCGCCCTGGTCCGCGCCACCGCCGAACGCTACGGCGACCACCCCGCCGTGCGGCTCTGGCACGTGTCGAACGAGCTCGGCTGCCACAACGCGCACTGCTACTGCGACGTCTCCGCCCAGGCGTTCCGCGGCTGGTTGCAGGCCCGGTACGGCACGGTCGACGCGCTCAACGCCGCCTGGGGCACCTCGTTCTGGAGCCAGCGCTACTCCGCGTGGGAGCAGGTGCTGCCACCCCGCGCGACGCTGTCGTTCACGAACCCGGCGCAGACCATCGACTTCGACCGGTTCTCGTCCGACGAGCTCCTCGGCCACCACCGTGCCGAGGCCGCCGTCCTGCGCGAGCTGAGCGACAAGCCCGTCACGACGAACTTCATGGTCGCCGCGCACATCACGGCGCTCGACTACTGGTCGTGGGCCGGCGACATGGACGTCATCGCGAACGACCACTACCTCGACCACCGCCTGCCCCGGCCGCACGTCGAGCTCGCCTTCGCCGCCGACACCACGCGTGGCCTGGCCGGCGGCGCCCCCTGGCTGCTCATGGAGCACTCCACGGGTGCCGTCAACTGGCAGCCGCACAACGTCGCGAAGGCCCCGGGCGAGATGCTCCGGAACACCGCGGCGCACATCGCCCGCGGGGCCGACGGGGTCTGCTTCTTCCAGTGGCGCGCATCCGTGCAGGGCAGCGAGAAGTTCCACTCCGCGCTGCTGCCGCACGCCGGCACCGAGTCGAAGACCTGGCACGACGTGGTCGCGCTCGGCGCCCTGGTCGAGCGGCTCGGCGAACTGCGCGGGTCGCGCGTCGTCGCCGACGTCGCGCTCGTGTTCAGCTGGGAGAACCAGTGGGCCGCCGACCTGGAGGCCCACCCCAGCACCGCGCTCCGCTACCTGGAGCAGGTCCACGCGTTCCACGCCGCGCTCTGGGACCTCGGCGTGACCGTCGACGTCGTCGCCCCCGGGGCACCGCTCGACGGGTACGCGCTCGTCGTCGTCCCCGAGCTGTACCTGGTCCGCGACGAGCACGCGGCCGTCATCGCCGACCACGTCGCTGGCGGCGGGCACGCGATCGTCAGCTGCTTCAGCGGCATCGTCGACGAGCGCGACCGGGTCCGCACCGGCGGTTACCCGGGCGCCTTCCGAGACCTGCTCGGCGTGCGGGTGGACGAGTTCCTCCCGCTCGCCGCCGACGCCACGATCGCGCTGTCCGACGGCACGACCGGCAGCGTCTGGTCGGAGCCGGTCGAGCTGCGCGGTGCGACGAGCGTCGTCGACTACGCCGAGGGCTCGCTCGCCGGCCGCCCGGCCGTCACCCGCAACGAGCACGGCGCCGGGACCGCCTGGTACACGTCCACGGTGCTGGACGCCGGTGCGCTGGGCGGGTTCGTCCACCGCGTCCTCGACGAGGCCGGGGTGCGCGCCGACCCCGCCGTCCGGCCCGGACTCGAGGTCGTGCGACGCCGGGACGACACCCACGAGTGGGTCTTCCTGCTGAACCACTCCGACCGCACCGTCGAGCACCACGAGGCCGGCCACGAGCTCGTCGCCGACCGCCCCGTCACCGGGACCACCGCCATCGCCCCCGGCGGGACCCAGATCATCCGCACCGACAGGAACCGCTCATGACCACCACCGCACAGTCGCCCAGCGCGACCCGACGACGCCGGGGCGGCGGGTTCCGCTACCGCCGCGCCATCGCGATCTTCGTCCTGCCGTTCGCCGTCCTGTTCACGGCGTTCTACCTGGTCCCCATCCTCTACGCCGTGTGGGAGTCGCTGCAGAAGATCGAGCGGCAGGGCACGTTCGGCGCCCCGACGCAGGTCTTCGGCGGTCTGAGCCAGTACGCCCTGGTGTTCCAGGACGGCGAGTTCTGGAGCTCCGTGCTCCGCGTGCTGCTGTTCGGCGTCGTGCAGGTGCCGGTGATGCTCGGGCTCGCGCTCCTGTTCGCCCTGCTGCTCGACTCCCCGCTGCTGCGCGGCAAGCGGTTCTTCCGCCTGGCGTTCTTCGCGCCGTACGCGGTTCCCGGCGTCATCGCCGCGATCATGTGGGGCTACCTCTACGCCCCCGACCTGTCGCCGTTCTCCGCGGTGACCTCGCGGGTCGACCTGCTCGGCGGCAGCACCGTGCTGTGGGCCGTCGCCAACGTCGTGACCTGGGTCTACGTCGGCTACAACATGCTCATCATCTACTCGTCGCTCCTCGCGATCCCCGCCGAGGTGTACGAGGCGGCGAAGCTCGACGGTGCGTCCCAGCTCCGGATCGCCCTGTCGATCAAGATCCCGCTCGTGGTGCCGGCCATCGTCCTCACCGCGGTGTTCTCCGTCATCGGCACCCTGCAGCTGCTGACCGAGCCGACCGTGTTCCGCCAGTTCACCTCGACCATCTCGTCGACGTTCACGCCGAACATGCTCGTCTACTCGACGTCCTCGGTGCCGAACTTCAACCTCGCCGCGGCGTTCTCGGTCGTGCTCGCCGTCGCCACGTTCGTCCTGTCGATCGGGTTCCTCCGACTGACCCAGCGGAAGGCCGCCGAATGACCGTCAACGCCCCGTCCCAAGGTGACCTCGTCCGCGACGTCGGCCGACCGCTCGAGCCGAACCGGGCCTCCCGTCCGCACCAGCGCGGAGCGCGCGGTCCCCGTGAGAGCGTCATCTCGCGCAGCGCCGCGATGATCGTGATGGGGGTCTTCACCCTCTACTTCCTGCTGCCGATCTTCTGGCTGCTGGTCTCGTCCACCAAGACCGCGGCGAACTTCAACTCGACGTTCTCGCTGTGGTTCAGCGCCACCTCGGTGCAGGACTTCTTCGGCAACCTCGTCGAGCTGTTCACGCGGCAGGACGGCATCTACCTGCGCTGGCTGCTGAACAGCATCGCCTACGCCGGGGTCGCCGGCCTGCTCGGCACGGTGCTCTCCGCGATGTGCGGGTACGCCCTGGCCAAGTACCGGTTCCGCGGCCGCGAGGTCCTGTTCAACGTGTTCCTCGGCGGCGTGCTCGTGCCGGCGACCGCCCTGGCCCTGCCGCTGTTCCTCATCTTCAGCCAGGTCGACCTGACCGACACGTTCTGGTCGGTGTTCCTGCCGAGCATCGTCAGCCCGTTCGGCGTCTACCTGTCGCGGCTGTTCGCGGCGTCGAGCGTGCCCGACGAGATCATCGAGGCCGCCCGCATCGACGGCTCCGGCGAGGTCCGGACGTTCTTCACCGTGGCGGTCCGGCTCATGTCGCCCGCGCTCGTGACGATCTTCCTGTTCCAGTTCGTCGCCGTGTGGAACAACTTCTTCCTGCCGCTCGTGATGCTCCGCGACTCGTCGCTGTTCCCCGTCACCCTCGGCCTCTACACGTGGAACTCGAGCGTGAACCAGTACCCGGACCTGCGCACCCTCGTGCTCATCGGGTCGTTCGTCTCGATCATCCCGCTGCTCATCGCCTTCCTGAGCCTGCAGCGCTTCTGGCGCTCCGGCCTGGGCTCCGGCGGCCTGAAGTAGCCCCTCGACCCGCACCCCTTCCCGCACCAGCTCTCCCCACACCACATCCGAACGGAAACAGCATGAAGACAACGAAGTTCCTCAGCGTCGCCGCGATCGCCGTGGCCGCCACCGTGGCCCTCGCCGGCTGCAGCACCGGCGGCAGCAGCAGCGGCGGCGGATCCGACACCACGGCCGCCAGCTGCAAGCCCTCGGATGGCAAGGTCACCCTCGACTTCACGACCTGGGTGCCGAACATGGACAAGGTCGTCGCGATCTGGAACAAGGCCAACCCGGACATCCAGGTCAAGGTCTCGATCGTCGCGAACGGCAACAGCGGCACCTACCAGAACTTCTTCAACCAGCTGAAGGCCAAGCAGGCGCCGGACATCGGCCAGGTCGAGTACGACACCCTGCCGGCGTTCCGGGTGCAGGGCGGCCTCGAGGACATCGGCGCGTGCGCCGGCATCAGCGACGCGAAGAAGGACTTCTCGGACGGCCTGTGGAACCAGGTGACCTTCGGTGAGTCGAAGTCGGTCTACGCGGTGCCGCAGGACTCCGGTCCGATGGCGCTGTACTACCGCAAGGACCTGTTCGAGAAGGCCGGCCTCGACGCCCCGAAGACGTGGGAGGAGTACGCCGAGGACGCCGTGAAGATCAAGGCGCTCGGCGGCAACATCACCAACTTCGCCAAGGGAGACGTCAACCAGTTCGCGGGGCTCGTCTCGCAGGCCGGTGGCCAGTGGTTCGAGAACTCGGGCCAGGACTGGAAGGTCAACCTGAACGACGATGCGTCGAAGAAGGTCGCCGACTACTGGCAGGACCTGATCGACAAGAAGCTCGTCAACACCCTGCCGAGCTTCACCGACCAGTGGAACAGCGCCTACGACAGCGGCAAGGACTGGACCTGGGTCTCCGCGGTCTGGGGTGCGAACACCATCTCGAGCGGTGCGCCGTCGACCTCGGGCAAGTGGGCCGTCGCGCCGATGCCGCAGTGGAAGTCCGGCGAGACCAAGTCGGCCGCCTGGGGCGGTTCGTCGAACGTCGTCTTCGCGGGCAGCGAGCACCCGGCCGAGGCGTCGAAGTTCCTGGTCTGGCTCAACACCTCGACCGAGGCGCTCTCCGCACTGAACAAGGAGGCCAACCTGTACCCGGCCTCGACCACCGGTGCCGACCTGCCGGCCCTGACCGAGGGGCTCGACTTCTACGGCGGCCAGAAGATCTACGAGGAGTTCGCCACCGCGGCGAAGGACATCCAGCCCTTCACCTGGGGTCCGACGATGACGCAGACCTACTCGGACGTCTCCGACGGCTTCGGGCAGGCGGCGTCGGGCTCGGGCACGTTGGCCGAGGCGCTCGAGTCCGGGCAGTCCAAGACCATCGCGGCGCTCAAGGCGCAGTCGATCCCGGTCAAGGGCTGACGGACGGCGGCTGACGTCGCGCGGTCCACGCGCTGACAGCGGACAGGAGGCCCGTGGCGGGATCGCCACGGGCCTCCTGTTGCGTCTCGGGCTGTGTTTCGTGCCCCGTCGCTCGCTCGCTCGTCGCTACGCGACCGCGATCTCGTTGGGCACGCCCGGGAGCTCGTCGCTCGAGGCGATGACCTTGCCGGTGGTCAGGTCGACGGCGTGGACCTTCTGCTCGGCGGGGTCGGTGACGTAGGCGACGTCACCCGCGACCTTCAGGGCCGGGTGGGCGTCCTGCCACTCGGCCGGGCCCTCCCACGCGTCGATCACCGGGTACGACTCCAGCTGCTCGCCGGTGGTCTCGTCGAAGGTGTGCAGGGCGCCGTCGTCGCCGAGCACGACGGCCTCGTCGCCGGGGCCGCGGGCCAGGTCGCGGAACGTGAAGCCGACGCCGTCGGGCATGTCCGCGACGGTGTACTCGCCCGAGGCCGCGTCGATCAGGGCGATCTGGTCGAGCAGGTAGCCCTCGCTGTCGGGGTCGTCGTTGTAGTCGCCGACCGCGACGGACGAGTCCTCGGTGGTGAACAGGTTGCCGGTGCGGCCGTACTCGGTCGGGGCGTCGATCTTCTCGAACGCGCCGTCCTCGTAGACCAGCGCACCGTCGGTGCAGCCGAACACCGCGACCTCGCCCTTGACCGCACCCTCGCCGTGCACGTCGGGGCACTCCTCGGACCGGGTGGTCTCCTTGCCGTCGGCGTCCAGGGCGCGCACACCGGAGCGGCTCTCCTCGGTGCCGATGGTGGTCAGGAGCGTGCCGTCCTCGAGCTCGATCGCGACGCCGTGGTGGGCGGCCTCGGACTTCGTCGTCTCGACCTCGGGCAGGTCGGCGCCGTCGAGTTCGGTGTGGTCGAACGTCGTCACGTCGCCGGTGCCGTCGGCGAACAGGGCGGTGCGGTCGCCGTGGACGACCGCGTGGCCGCCGGTGTCGGCGGGGAACACCGCCTCGGTCAGGGCGGGCTCGGCCTGCGTGTCGAGGACCCGGAAGCCCTCGGGCACGGTGACGAGCACGTGGCGTCCGTCACCGGCCGGGTTGACCCGGGTGAAGCCGTCGATCGCGTCGTCGGCCACGACCCGCAGGTCCTGGTCGAGGACCAGCAGGCCGCCGTCGTAGGTCAGGGTGATGCGGGTCCCGTCGGCCTTCGGGGTCGCAGTGGTGTCGGACCCGGCGTCGGTGTTCGTGGCGCACCCGGTCAGGGCCAGGGCGGCCGCGCCGAGCAGGGCGGCGGGCCACACGGCCCGGAGCGTCTTCGTGTTCGTCATGCCGCTTACTGTATTGATTCTCATTCTCAATTACCAGTCGACAGGCCGTCGACGATGGCCTCGGCGTTCGAGCGCATCATGCCGAGGTAGGTGGAGGCGTCGCCGTCCTCGGTGAGGGACTCCGTCGCCAGCGGGCGGATCTCGACGTGCAGGTCGACCTCTTCGGCCAGCACCTCGGCCAGTCGCGCGGGCTGCGAGGCGTCGGCGAAGATCGTCCGGACCCCCGCCTCGTCGATCGCGTCGGCCAGGTCGCGCAGGTCGGCGGCGCTCGGGGAGGCCAGGGTGGTCCCGCTCGGGATCACCGCCCCGACGACCCGGAACCCGTAGTGGTCGGCCAGGTACCCGAACACGTGGTGGTTCGTGACGAGCGCCCGGCGTTCCTCGGGCACTGTCCGGAACGCGGTCGTCATCGTGTCGTCCAGGTCGCGGAGCTCGTCCAGGTAGGCGTCGGTGCCGGTCGGCTCGATGCCGGCGTCGCGCAGGTCCTGGTCGAGGGCCTCGACCACGTCGACCATCCGGGCGGGGTCGGTCCAGAAGTGCGGGTCGGGGCCGCTGTCGTCCTCGGTGGTCCACTCCAGCGGGTCGAACGCGTCTCCGGCAGTGGAGACCGGCACGCCGTCCTCGGCCGCCGCCGCGACGTGACGGGCGACCCCTTCTTCGAGCCCGAGCCCGTTCTCGACCACCAGGTCGGCGCTCCGCAGTCGGGCGGCTTCCTGCGCGGAGACCTCGAACGAGTGGGGGTCGGCGCCCGGGGGCATGAGGACCATGACGTCGGCCTGGTCCCCGACGACTTCGCTGACGACGTCGCCGAGGATGTTCGTGGTGACCGCGACGAGGGGGCGGTCGGAGCCTGCGGTGGTGCACCCGGTGGCGACGAGGGCGACGATCGCGGCGACGAGGCCCGCGGTCAGGGCCCTGGTGCCCGTCACAGTCCGACCTCGGCGAAGGCGACGGGGGCGACGGGGAGCTCGATCGTGCGGGCGACCCGGGCGCCGTCGGCGAAGTCGATCTCGTGCACGGTGCCGTCCGCGGGGTCGGCCAGGTAGGCGCGCTGGGCGTCGAGCTGCAGCAGCGGTGCGGGGTCGGTGCCGGTGTCGCCGGCTCGGGCGTCGATCAGTGGTTCCGTCGTGGCGACCTTCCCCGTCGCAGCGGTCACGACGACCACCCGCCCGGAGTCGTCGACCCCGACCACGTGCTCGTCCTCGTCGTCCACCGCGACCACGGCGCGCAGGGGGCGATCGGTCGGCACGAGCCGCCAGGAGCCCTGTCGCACGTCGAGCAACCAGAACCCGGTGGTACCGGCCAGTCCGGCGACGGTGGGCCGACCGGCACGTGCGGCGAAGGCCGTCGGACGCGCGGCGCCGTCGGGCAGGTCGACGAACGAGGTCTCGCCGGTGTCGTCCACCACGACCGCTCCGTCGGCGCAGCCCACGACGGCGCCGGCGCGGGTGACGATCCCGCCGGCGGGGTCGGTGCACGCTTGCTCAGCGGTGTCAGCGGTGTCGGTCGCCTCGCCGTCCTGGTTGAGCACGCGGACCGTGTCGCCGTCGGCCGCCACGAGCTGCTCGCCCATCGGCAGCACGACGCTCGCGTCGATCCGGGCGGTCTCGTCGACCTCGCCCTGGCCCAGTGCCTCACGGTCGAGCACGACGGCCTCGGCCCGGTCCGGCCAGGTGATCGTCGTCATGGTCTCGGACGAGTGCACCGCGACCCGGCCGCCGCCGTCGATCGTGCCGACGACCCGGGGCTCGGCGGCGTAGTAGTGCGTGTGGTCGCCGTGGTCGACCGTCCAGGACCCGCCGTCGACGATCGTGGTGCGGTCGGCACCGCTCGTCACGAGGAACCGGCCGTCGGTCGCCGAGTGCTCCGGTGCGTCCACGTCCTCGAGTTCGGTGGTCTCCTCGGTGAGCAGGTCGTGCAGCGCGGTCGCGCCGGTCGCCGACACGGCCAGGAGGCCCACCCGGGGTTCCTGGGACTCGCTCGCGCCCGCCACGTAACCGTGGGGACGGGCGGTGCCGGTCGAGCTGTCGGCCGACGGGGTGCCCGTGGAACAGGCGGTGACGGTGAGGGCCAGGCCGGTGGCGAGGCCGATGGTGGACAGGAGGCGCGCGGGGGCGCGGCTGGTGGTCGAGTGCTTCATGCTCCCTCTCGAGACGGTGCGGCGGATCGTGGTGCTGCCGGCGCGGCCGCGCGCGCCGGTGTGGGGATCGGGGTGCGCCGCAGGACGACGACGGCCAGGGCGCGCGAGACCACCACGCTGCCGACGGCGACCGCGGCGATGCTCGCGCCGGCGGCGGTGCCGGCGTGCCAGGAGACGAGCAGCCCGACGAGCACGGCGGCGGCACCGATCCCGGCGCCGAGGAGCATCGTCGAGGCCACGTGCCGGGTCCAGGCGCGGGCGGCGGCCGCCGGCGCGAGCAGCAGGCCCACGACGAGCAGGGTGCCGACGGCCCGGTACGAGGCGACGACCGCCAGGGTGACGAGCCCGATGAGCACGACCTCGGCCAGGCGTGGGTGCAGCCCGAGCGTCGTGGCCTTGCGGGTGTCGAACGCCAGCGCGGTGAAGGGCCGGTGGAACGCCACGGCGACGGCCAGGGCCACGGCTGCGGCGATCGCGAGGCCGCCGACGTCGGCTCGGGTGACGGCGAGGACGTCGCCGAACAGGATCGCGGTGACGTCGGTGGCGAACGACCGCGAGGACGAGACGATGATCACGCCGATTGCGAGCATCCCGACGAACAGCAGGCCGATCGAGGTGTCGTACGACAGTCGGGCACGACGACGCAGTGCCCCGACGCCGAGCACCATCACGCCCGCACTCACCGCGGCACCGAGCACCGGCGGGATCCCGGTCAGGGTGGCGATCGCGACGCCGGGCAGCATGCCGTGCGAGAGCGCCTCGCCCAGGAACGCCATGCCCCGGACCAGCACCCACGTGCCGACCACGGCGCAGAGGACCGCCGCCAGGGAGCCGCCGACCAGGGCGCGCACCATGAAGTCGACGGAGAACGGATCGGTCAGCCAGGTCACGGTCCGAGACGCTACATGAAAACGAGTATCGATACTGATAGCGTGCTCAGGTGCCTGCGACCATGCCAACCGAGCCGACTGATCCCCGATCCGTCGTCCACCTGGACCGCGTGACGGCCGTCCTCGGCGACCGGACCGTCCTCGACGCGCTCGACGTGACGTTCCCCGCCGGGGTCGTCACCGCGCTCACCGGACCGAACGGATCCGGCAAGTCGACGCTGCTCGACGTGGTCGCGGACGTCGTGCGGCCGACCGCCGGGCGGGTGACGGGCCTCCCGTCCGACGGTGTCGCCTACGTGACCCAGTCCGTGCCGCCGACCACGCTCCCGCTCACCGTCCGCGCGGCCGTCACGATGGGGCGGTGGCGGCACCGCGCGTGGTGGCGGCCGCTCGGACGCGCTGATCGGGCGATCGTCGACGCGCAGCTCGAGCGGATGGCGATCACGGACCTCGCCGACCGGCCCGTCGAGGAGCTCTCGGGCGGGCAGCGTCAGCGGACGCTCGTCGCGCTCGGGCTGGCGCAGCGTGCCGGGGTGCTGCTGGTGGACGAACCGACCGCCGGGGTCGATGCCGAGTCCGCGGCGCTCGTGGTGGCGGCGCTCGCCGACGAGGCCGCGGCAGGGGTCGTGGTCGTGCACGCGGCCCACGACCCGGCGGCGATCGCCGCGGCCGACCGCGTCGTCGCCCTGACCTGACCGAGTCCGCAAAACACCGGTGTTCACCCGTTGAACCGCGGTCTGCGCGTGTTCAGTGCGCGAACACCGGTGTCTTGCGACCGATCCCGACCGGGGTCAAGGGCAGGCGACGGCCACCGGGCCGGTCGGCGTCGGCTCGGCCGCGACCGGCTCGACCACCGGCACGGCACTCGACTTCCGCAACCCCATCGCGACGAGCACGACGGCGCCGACGATCGCGACCCCACCGGCCAGCCAGAAGTCAGCAGCCAGACCGAACGACGACACCGCGGCACCGCCGAGCACCGAACCGGCGGCGATCGCGAGCTGGATCGTCGTGACGAACAGCGCGAGCCCGGTCTCGGACCCGGCCGGCGACGCCGTCGACATCCAGGTCTGCATCCCGAGCGGCAGCGCACCCCACACCAGGCCCCACACGACGAGCAGCACGAAGACCCCCACGACGGAGTGGGCGAGCAGCGGCAGCAGCACGACGGCCGCCGCGAGCACGAACTTCGACGCCCCGATGGTGCCGAGGACACTGCGGTCGAGCGTGAAGCCCGCAGCGAAGTTCCCGACGATGCCCGCGACGCCGAACACCAGCAGCGCGATCGTCACGGTGTCCGGGCCGACGCCGACGAGCTGCTGCAGGTACGGCGCGATGTAGGTGTACGCGGCGAACTGGGCCGCGAAGACGAAGGCCGCGGCGATGAGCCCGACCCGGGCACGGGGCACGCGGAGCAGCGACCCGAGCGTGGCGAACCGCACCCGCTGCTGCGCGGGGATCCTCGGCAGCATCGCCAGCTGCAGGACGAGCGCGACGACACCGAGCGCCCCACCGATCACGAAGCCGAGGCGCCAGCTGGCGAGCGACGACACCAGGGCGCCGAGCGGCAGGCTCACGACGGTCGCGACGGAGACGCCGGCCGTGATGAGCGAGGTCGCGCGGATCGTCAGCTCGGGCCGGACGAGTCGCCCGGCGATCCCGGCACCGATGGCCCAGAAGCCCCCGATGCCGACACCGAGCAGCATCCGTGCGATGAGCAGCACCCAGAACGACGGCGCGATCGCGGCGAGGCCGTCGGCGACCACGAGCAGCACGGTCAGGGACACGAGCACCACCCGGCGGTCGAGTCGCGAGGTCAGGACGGTGACGACCGGTGCGGCGACGGCTCCGACCAGTCCGGTGGCGACGACCATCAGGCCGGCGGTGCCGATGCCGACGTCCAGGTCGTCGGCGATGGCGGGGAGCAGTCCGATGGGCAGGAACTCGGACAGGACGAGCACGAACGACCCGAGTGCGACGGACGTGACGCTGAGCCACCCGCGGCGCGCTGCTGACGATGTCATGGGGGCGTCAAGCGGGTTCCGACGGCCGCCATTCCCGTGGGACGGTGAACGACTCAGGCGTCGAGCGCGCGCCGTGCGGCCGCGACGACCTCGGCGTCGGTGACGAAGTGCGCGGAGCCGTCGTCCCCGGCGCCCATCGGCACCCCGGCGTGCGTGCTGTCCGCGGCCGGACGCTTGGCCGACAGGTGCACGGCGGCGGCGCCGGTGGCGAGCAGCGCGCGGACGTCGGCGGGGGTGACCCCTGCGCCGGCCATCACCTGCACGGGCCCGGCGGCCTCGACCATGCGCGCGATCGTCTCGGCGCCGGCGACCGCGGTGGGGGCGGCGCCCGAGGTCAGGACGCGGGTGAACCCGAGCGCCGCGAGCGACCCGGCAGCGGCGACGGGGTCGGTCGCGTGGTCGATCGCGCGGTGCAGGGTGACCTCGGCCGTCGCGCTGACGGAGCGGGCGGCGTCCACGAAGCGGCGGAGGGCGTCCTCGTCCAGGGTCCGGTCGGGGCGCAGGGCACCGACCACGACGCCGGCGGCCCCGGAGCGCAGGACCGTGCGGACCTCGCGCACCATGAGCTCGACCTCGTCGGGGGAGTGCACGAACCCACCCGGGCGGCAGCGGACCAGCGCGTGCGCCGGGATCCCGGTCTCGTGGGTCGTCTCGACCAGGGCCTGCGACGGGGTGAGCCCGCCGAGCTCGAGCCCGACGCAGAGTTCGACGCGGTCGGCGCCGCCGTCCCGCGCGGTGATCGCACCCGCCGGTGAGGTGACGGCGATCTCGAGTGCGGCGGTGGTGCTCATGCAGGGGCTCCGAGCGGTTCGTTGGAGGCGGGGACGATGCGGGCGCGGAGGTCCGGTGCCGTCGGGAACACTCGATCGTAGGGGAACATCGGGCGCTCGATCCTGTGGTGCCCGAGGCGCAGCAGGTCCTGGTCGACTCCGCCCGGGGTGAGGGCGAGCATCCAGTCGGCGGACATGTCGAACAGCTCCGGTTCGAGGTACCCGATCTTCACGATGACGACGTCCGCCTGCCGCGGGGCCAGGTCGAGATCGGTGAAGTCGTGCTCGTGGTGGTACGGCTTCCGCAGCTTCGTCAGGATCGCGAAGACGCTGCCGACCTGCAGCACGACCTCGGTCTCGGCGTCGCGGTCACCGTGCTTGATCGCGTGCACCCGGCCGGTCATCGTGATCGGGCCCGCGTGCACGTGGTCGACCTCGGCACCGGCGGTCACGGTGATCGTCGCACCGACGCCGGCGTCCACCGCCGCGGCGACGGCGGCCGGTCCGGGCACGCTCGCGTAGATGACGGTCGGGCCGGACGGGTCCTGGAACTCCGGGCGGGCGAGCACCTGCGTCAGGCTCCAGGTCATGTCGCCGGAGCCGCCGGCCGTGGGGTTGTCGCCCGAGTCCGAGACGAAGTACGGCTTCGCGGCACCCGGGGCGAGCGCGGCGTCGAGGCACTCCTCGAACGTGCCGGTGGGGGCGACGAACACGAAGTCCTCGCGGACGTCCCAGAACGCACGTGCGAGCCGCTCGGCACCGGCGGCGACGGCGGCCTCGTCCCACCCGGTGACGACGGTGACGGCCTGGTCGCGGGGCTGGTCGGCCCACGCGTACCCGACCCAGATCGCGGCGTCGAGCACGCCCTCGGTCTGCTCGACGACCGGGACCTGCGCGTACAGGGACTTCGCCGGCTCGAGACGGGTCGAGGTCTGCTCGCCCGGCAGCAGGACGGGGATCGGGATCCAGGCCTTCACGGGTCGCTGCGCACCGACGGGTCGTTCGGTGAGCACGTCGACGAGGTTCCGGACGGCACGCTCCTTCGTCTCGAGGGTGTCCTCGTGCGGGGCCATCCGGTAGCAGGTGACGAGGTCGACCCGGTGGGCGAGCTCGCGCGTGACGTTGCCGTGCAGGTCCATCGAGGCGGACACGATGACGTCTGGGCCGACGACCGCGCGGATGCGGCCGAGCAGGTCCGTCTCGGCGTCGTCGAGCCCCTCGACCACCATCGCGCCGTGGATGTCGTACCAGAGCCCGTCGACCGGACCCATCGCACGCAGCCGCTCCACGATCTCGTCGGCCAGGGTTTCGTACGACGCCCGGTCGACGATCCCGCCGGGCAGCGCGTGCCCGATGAGCGCCCCGCGGAAGTCCGCCCGGTCAGCCATGGTCGCCAGGAACGGGTAGCGGGCGACGGCCTCGTCCCCGCGGTCCGGGTGGAACGCGGGCGCGTGGGTCCGGGTCGGCGTGAACGTCGACGTCTCGATGGCGAGCCCGGCGATGGCGATGACCGGGCGACGGACGCCAGCGGCGCCAGCGGTGCTGGCTGCGGCGACGGGGACGGCTGGGTTGACGGGACCGGTCTCAGACACGGACGCTCCTGTTCCTGGTGGTGGACTGGGGGATGGGCGCGGAGAGCTCCTCGAGCGAGGCGGCGAGGCCCCGCTGCAGCGCGAACTGCCCGGCGCCGACGAGCCCGGCATCGGCGCCGAGCGACACCGGCTCGATGGCCAGGTGCTGGGTCATCAACGGGTGGCAGCTCTCGTAGAGCTGGCTCCGCACGGCGGCGATGAACGGGTCGAGGGTCGACAGGATGCCGCCCAGGTACACGGCGTCCGGGTTGAAGAAGTTCACGTTGGCGGCGAGCACCTCGCCCAGGTACTTGCCCGCCATCCGCACGGCACGGGTGGCCTCGGGGTGCGCGTCCGAGGCGAGCCGGACGACGTCGGCGGTCGAGGCGACGTCGACCCCGGCGTTCGACAGGATCCGGACCAGGGCGGCACCGGACGCCACCGTCTCGAGGCATCCGGTGTTGCCGCACGAGCACGGGGTGTCCCCGGCGGCGTCGATCCGCACGTGGGTGATGTCCCCGGCGGCCCCGGTCGACCCGCGGTAGAGCCGGCCGTCGATGACGATGCCCGCGCCGATCGCCGACCCGGCCTTGATCGTGATGGTCTGGCGTCGAGCCGGGTCCTGCACGGTCTGCTCACCCGCCGCCATGCAGTTCGCGTCGTTGTCGACGATCGCCGGCAGGCCGAACCGGTCGCTCAGCCACGCGGCCACGGGGAACCCGTTCCACCCCGGCATCCGGCTCGGCAGGTCCACGACGCCGGCGACGACGTCGACGGGCCCGGGCAGGCTGAGCCCGACGCCCCGCAGCCCCTCGCGACCACGGTCGTCGGCGAGCCGCTCGAGCAGCGCGGCCAGGCGCTGGAGCCCGGCGGTCGGACCGTCGGAGAGCGCGAACGGGACGTTCGCGACCGACTCGAGCGCGCCTCCTGGCAGGACGACGCCGATGCGCGCGTGCCCGCCGCCGACGTCCGCGGCGACCGCGTACTCGTCGACGCCGCCGATGCGGAGCACCTTGCGGGGACGGCCGCCGGTCGAGACGTCCGTGCCTTCCTCGGCGAGGATCCCGTGCTCCAGGAGCTGGCCGACGACGTGCGAGACGGTCGAGGGGGCGGCTCCGAGCACCTTCGCGATCTCGGTCCGGCTGGCGGCCTGCCCCGAGGCGACGAGCTCGAGGACGCGGGCGCTGAGATCGGCCACGACTTTCTCCAATCCGGGCGGAACGGGAGCGGAACACCGGTCGGTGGTCCGTTCTGCCGCGAGCCTACGGGGCGGATCGAGCGGTCCACCCTTTCGTCCGTTCCGCAGTAACGCAGTTTTTACATCGAGATGTTTGTTTTTCCAATCGCTTTGGTCCTTGACTGTCCTCGTGCCGCTCGGCACCCGTGCTCCACCTCCCCGAAGTCCCTCGCACAAGGAGACACCGCATGTCCAAGCCCCGTCGCTGGGCGCTCCTCACCGGAGCTGCGATCGCCGTGAGCGCGCTGCTCGCCGGCTGTTCCGGAGGCGGCAACGCCTCGCAGGGATCGACCGACGAGATCGACTACGCGCTCCCCGCCAACTTCACGCCGAACTGGATCCTGCCGATCGGCACCGCCGCGCACCTCAACACGAACAACGGCTCCATCGCCCAGTCGCTGTACGAGCCGCTCGTCGCGTACGACGGCTCCACCGGCAAGATCGCGTGGAACAAGGCCGGCTCCGTCGCCACCGATGCGGAGTTCGCCGACGACGGCAAGAGCGTCACCATGACGCTCGGCGACCGACACTGGTCGGACGGCGAGGCGATCACGAGCCGCGACGTCGGGTTCTGGTTCAACCTGATCAAGGCGAACAAGGACCAGTGGGGCTCGTACTCCAAGGGCAAGGCACCCGACAACTGGACGTCGTTCAAGGCCGTCGACGACACGCACTTCACCATCACGTTCGACAAGGCCTACAACTCGGACTGGATGCTCGCCAACCAGCTGAGCCACATCATCCCGCTGCCCCAGCACGCCTGGGACAAGACCAGCGCGACCGCGAAGGTGACCGACGCCGACGAGACCACCGCCGGCGCGAAGCAGGTGTGGAAGTACCTCAACACCGCCGCCGGCAAGATCTCCGACTACGCCACCGACGACCTGTGGAAGACCATCTCCGGCCCGTACGGCGTCAAGACCTTCACCACGGCCGGCAAGGTCACCCTGACGGCGAACAAGAAGTACGACGGTGGTGAGAAGCCGTCGATCACGACGGTCAACCTGCTGCCCTTCACCACGGCCGACGCCGAGGTGAACGCAGTCCGCTCGGGCGAGGTCGACTACGGGTACATCAACGCCACTGACATGGACCAGAAGTCGTCCTTCACCGGGAAGGGCTACGAGGTCGAGCCGTGGACCGGCTGGGCCATCACGTACATGCCGTACAACTTCAACAACCCGACGATGGGCGCCGTCTTCAAGCAGCTGTACGCCCGTCAGGCCGTCCAGATGTCGATCGACCAGAAGTCGCTGTCGAAGGTCGTCTTCAACGGCACCGCCACCTCGACGTACGGTCCGATCCCGCAGGCCCAGGAGTCCGACTACGTCTCCGACGTGCAGAAGTCGAACCCGTACCCGTTCAGCACCTCGAAGGCCAAGGACCTGCTGACGAGCCACGGTTGGAAGGAGCAGGGCGGCACGATGGTCTGCACCGACCCGGGCACGTCCGCCAGCCAGTGCGGCGAGGGCGTCGAGCAGGGCACGAAGTTCTCGATGCAGGTGCTGTCGCAGTCCGGCTCGACCGTGACCGACAACATGATGAGCGCGATCCAGTCGTCGCTCGCGAAGACCGGTATCGACTTCACCATCAAGACCGCACCGGTGTCGAGCGTGCTGTCGCAGACCCCGACCTGCACCTCGGACGAGGCCAGCTGCGACTGGGACCTGTCGTTCTTCGGCACCGCGGGCAGCTGGTACTTCCCGGCCTACCCGACCGGTGAGTCGCTGTTCCAGACCGGCGGTTCGGCGAACTTCGGCAGCTACTCCAACAAGGAGGTCGACTCCCTGATCGACGCGACCACCACCTCGACCGACGCCACCGCCGTGCAGGACTACAGCGCAGCGGTCGCGAAGGACCTGCCGGTGATCTGGCTGCCGAGCCCCGATTACCAGATCTCGGTCGTCAAGAAGGGCCTGTCCGGCTTCGACCAGGACTCGCTCGCCAACTTCCACCCGGCCCAGTGGAAGTGGAACAAGTAAGACCGTGACCACGGATGGGAGGCGCGGTGCGCGTCCGACGCGCACCGCGCCTCCCGTCCCTCGCACGTCTCCAATCCGACCATCGGAAGCCGCATGACCACAGCTCTCTACCTCACCAGGCGCGTCCTGCAGGCGCTCGCGGTGATCCTCATCGTCACCGTCGTGGTGTTCTGCCTGCTGCACGCGCTGCCCGGCGGCCCCGCCCGCGGCGTGCTCGGCGTCTCCGCGACCCCGACGCAGATCGCCCAGTTCAACCAGGCGCAGGGGCTCGACCAGCCGCTGCCCGTGCAGTACCTGCGGTTCCTCGGTCGTCTGCTGACCGGCGACCTCGGCACCTCGTACACGCTCAACGAGCCGGTCTCGCAGCTCATCGCCGAGCGCCTGCCGAAGACCCTCGTGCTCACCGGCATCTCCGCGGTGCTCGGACTCGTCGTCGCGATCCCGGTCGGGATGCTCCAGGCGGCCCGCCGGAACGGTGCGGTCGACTA
Organism: Curtobacterium sp. MCBA15_005; assembly: GCF_001864855.1. Classification (NCBI taxonomy): domain Bacteria; kingdom Bacillati; phylum Actinomycetota; class Actinomycetes; order Micrococcales; family Microbacteriaceae; genus Curtobacterium; species Curtobacterium sp. MCBA15_005. The sequence continues at coordinate 12,179 of NZ_MJGL01000008.1, read as the reverse complement.
CGCGGCCACCGCCCTGGCGTTCGTCTTCTACTCGACGCCGGCGTTCTTCCTCGGCCTCGTCCTGATCATCGTCTTCAGCCAGCAGCTGCCGTGGCTGCCGTCCCAGGCCCCGAGCGGCACCACCCTCGCCGAGGTGTTCCAGGACCCCGCCGGACTCGTGCTGCCCGTGGTGACCGGAGCCCTCGCGATGATCGCGGTGTTCAGTCGGTACATGCGCGCCTCGACGCTCGAGAACCTGCAGGAGGACTACGTCCGCACCGCCCGTGCCGGCGGCGCCTCGACCGCGACGATCCTGCGACGGCACGTGTTCCGGAACTCGCTGACCCCGGTCGTCGCGATGCTCGGGTACTACCTGCCGGTGCTGTTCGGCGGCGCCCTGGTGACCGAGCAGCTGTTCAACTACCCCGGCATGGGGCTGCTGTTCTGGAACGCCGCACAGTCCTCCGACTACCCGACGCTGCTCGGCTGCGTGCTCGTCATCTCCATCGCGACCGTCATCGGCACCCTGCTCGCCGACGTCGCACAGTCCTTGATCGATCCCAGAGTGAAGGCGAGCCGCGCATGACCGCCGTCCAGATGGCCCCCGAAGCCCCTGGTGCCCCCGTCACCGTCGCGGCCACCGGGTTCCGGCTCGCCGCCCGACGCTTCCGGGGCAACACCCTCGCCGTGATCGGCCTCGCCCTGATCGTCGTCATCGTGCTGTTCTGCTTCGTCGGCCCGTTCGTGTACCCGACCGACCAGACCCACACGCTGCTCGAGCAGGCCAACCAGGGCCCGAGTGCCGCGCACTGGCTCGGCACCGACGCCGTCGGCCACGACGTCCTCGGCCGCCTGATGTACGGCGGCAAGGTCTCCCTGATGGTCGGCATCGCCGCCGGGGTCCTGGCCACCGTCGTCGGCACGCTGTGGGGTTCCGTCGCCGGGTACGTCGGCGGCTGGGTCGACGCCCTGATGATGCGCGTCGTCGACGCCGGCATCGCGATCCCCGCCCTGTTCATCCTGCTCGTCATCTCGGCGATCACGAACCCCGGGGTCGGCGGCCTCATCGTCATCCTCGGCCTGGTGTCGTGGCTCGTGCCGTCCCGCCTGATCCGCGCCGAGACCCTGACGCTCAAGAACCGCGACTACGTCCTGACACTGCGCGCGATCGGCGGCTCGCACGCCCGCGCGATCGGCAAGCACCTGCTGCCGAACTCGGTGTCGACGATCGTCGTCGCGGCGACGTTCCAGGTCGCCGACGCGATCCTGCTGGTCGCCTACGTCTCGTACCTCGGGCTCGGCGTGCAGCCGCCCGCGACGGACTGGGGCGGCATGCTCTCGGCGGGTCTCACCGCCGCCTACTCCGGACGCTGGTGGCTCATCGTGCCGCCGGGTCTGGCCGTGATCCTGGTCGTATGCGCGTTCAACGCGGTGGGCGACGGACTGCGGGACGCCTTCGACGTACGGGGCCGCTGATGACGACCGAACCGATCCTGCGGACGACCGACCTCGGCGTCTCCTTCAGCACCGAATCCGGCACCGTCGACGCCGTGCGGGGGGTGTCCCTGTCGGTCGCTCCCGGCGAGACCCTCGCCCTGGTCGGCGAGTCCGGCTCCGGCAAGTCGACCGTCGCCCTCGCCGCGATGGGCCTGCTCTCCGGCAACGCGACAGCATCGGGCAGCGCCGTCGTCGCCGGCCACGAGGTCGTCGGCGCCGGCGAACCCGCGCTCCGGGCGCTGCGCGGCTCGACCGTCTCGATGGTCTTCCAGGAGCCCGCGACCGCCCTCGACCCGCTCACCCGCGTCGGTGCCCAGATCGCCGAGGTGATCCGGAACCACCGGGACGTCTCCGCGTCCGCCGCCGCGGCCGAGGCCGTCGACCTGCTCCGTCGCGTCGGCATCCCCGACCCCGAGTCGCGCACCCGGTCGTTCCCGTTCCAGCTGTCGGGTGGGCAGCGCCAGCGCGTGGTCATCGCGATGGCGATCGCGAACGCGCCGAAGCTGCTCATCGCGGACGAGCCGACCACGGCCCTCGACGTGACCGTGCAGGCCGAGATCCTCGAGCTCCTCCGTGCGCTCGCCGCCGAGACCGGCACCGGTGTGCTGCTCGTCACGCACAACATGGGTGTCGTCGCGGACTTCGCCGATCGGGTCGCGGTGATGCTCCAGGGCGAGATCGTCGAGACCGGCGGGGTCGAGGACGTCCTGCTCCGCCCCGAGCACGAGTACACCAAGCGGCTGCTCGCCGCGGTGCCGCGGCTCGACGTGGCGGGCGATCGTCCGTCGGCGCCCGTCGCGGACACACAGACCGAGACGGCCGGGAGGCCCGGTGCGGCCCCGGTGGTCGACCTGCGGGACGTCTCGGTGACGTTCGGGCGCGGGGCGCGCGCCGTCCACGCGCTCGCGGGCATCGACATCGCGGTGCACGCCGGTGAGACCGTCGGCCTGGTCGGCGAGTCCGGCTCCGGCAAGTCGACCGCGGCCCGGGTGGCGCTCGGGCTCATCAAGCCGACGTCCGGCACGGTGTCGCTGTTCGGGCAGGACCTGCGGACCGCGAAGGGGCGTGACCGTCGTGCCCTCCGCTCCGGCATCGGCGTCGTGCTGCAGGACCCGGTGGCGTCCCTCGACGCCCGGATGTCCGTGGCCGAGTGCATCGCGGAACCCCTCGCCGTGCACCGGCGCGGGATGTCCTCGGCCGACCGCCGTCGCCGGATCGACGAGGTGCTCGACGCCGTCCGACTGCCGCGGACCCTGGCGTCCCGTGCCCCGCGCGAGCTCTCCGGCGGGCAGCGCCAGCGGGTCTCGCTCGCCCGGGCGCTGGTGCTCGAACCGCGGTTGCTCGTCGCCGACGAACCGACCTCGGCGCTCGACGTCAGCGTGCAGGAGACCGTGCTCGAGGTCCTCGGCGAGCTGCAGGACGACCTGGGGTTCGCGTGTCTGTTCGTCTCGCACGACCTGGCCGTCGTGCAGCACTTCGCCGAGCGCGTCGTGGTGATGCGCTCGGGCGTCGTCGAGGAGCAGGGCACCACCGGCACGACCCTCCTGCACCCCACCACCGACTACACCCGGCGGTTGCTCGCCGCGGTACCGGTGCCCGACCCCGTGCTGCAACGGCAGCGTCGGACGGAGCGCCTCGCCTCGCTCGCGGCGGTGACCGCGTGACCCGGGTCCTGGCCGGGGTCGACGTCGGCGGCACCAACACGAAGGTCGTCCTGACCACGCCCGACCTCGAGGTCATCGACCGCCTCGACCTGCCGACGCCCGCCCATGCGGGCGGGGCGGCGATCGTGACGGCCGCACTCGGGGCCGTGACGGGTCTGCTCGAGACGCACCGGGCCTCCTTGGCGGGTGTCGGGGTGGGCGCAGCCGGCGTCGTCGACCGGACCACGGGGACCGTCCTGGTCACCGGCAACTCGTTCACCGGCTGGGCCGGGTACGGCGTGACCCGGGCGGTGACGAACGCCCTCGGCGTCCCCGCGACCCTCGACAACGACGTGAACGCGTTCCTGCTCGGCGAGATCGCCACCGGCGCGGTCGTGGGGGAGTCCGACGTGCTCGGGATGACCCTCGGCACCGGCGTCGGCGGCGCGCTCGTGCTCGACGGACGGCTCTTCGCCGGCCCACGCGGTGCCGCCGGTGAGATCGGCCACGTCCCCGGCTTCGGCGATGCCCGGTGCACCTGCGGACAGACCGGGCACCTGGAGACCATCGCGGGCGCACGCGGCATCGCCGACCGCTACGCCGAGCGCTCCGGCCGGATGCTCTCGGCACGGGACGTCGCCGTCGCCGCACGCGGCGGGGACGCCGACGCGGCCGCCGTCTTCACCGCCGCTGGGTGGGGCCTGGCCCGTGCCGCACTGCTGACCGCGGGGATCCTCGACGTCACGACCGTCCTGATCGGCGGGGGGATCGCACGGTCCTGGGACCTGCTCGAACCGGCCATCACGGCGGCGATCGCCGCGGAACCGCCGGTCAGCGGGGCGACGATCCGGCTCGCACAGTCGACGCTCGGGTCCGACGCCGTCGCACTCGGGGCGGCGGCGCAGGTGCGAGCGCGCGTGCTGGAGCCGGAGACCGCGTAGCGGGGGAGCGCCCGGTCAGGGCACCCAGACGACGATGCCGCGCAGGTCGTGGAGCACGGCGGCGAGCCCGGCGCGCAGACCACGGGCCGCGCGGTCCTCGGTGAAGGTCTCGGGGTCGTAGTGGCTCGACGGGCCGAGGCCTTCGCCGCGGAACCCGCCGCCCGTCCAGTCCGCCGCCGTGACGTTCGACGTCGGCTCGGCGATCTCGGCACCGACGACCAGGAACTGCTGGTGGAGCGCGGTCGGCGAGACGGCCGCGAGCGGGTCGACCATGTGGTTGCCGACGGTGATGACCAGGTCGGGCTCGGCGTCGACGGCGCGCAGGACCGCGGCGATGCGGTCGTCGGCGTCCTTCGCCGAGACGGGGGTGACGGTGACGTCCTCGTCCGCGGCCCACGACTCGACGGCGTCGAGCAGGGTCCGGGTCGGGGCGTCGGCGGCGTCAGCGGCGTCGGAGAGCAGCACGACGTCGTAGCCGGCGGGGGCGTGCACACCGGACCACGAACCGGGCTCCGGGTGGATGGTGGCCTCGGGAGCCGGCGGCTGGTCGGGGTCGGAGAACCCGGCGCCCAGGACCCCTGCCGAGGCGTGCGCCGACGCGGTCGCCGTCGGGCCGGTGCCGCCGGTGGTGCCGTCTGACGCCCCGGAGCAGCCGGCCAGCAGGACGGCGCCGGCACCCGCGAGGGCGACGGCGGTCAACAGGACGGTCGTCCGGGTGGCGAGGCGGGGCACGGAACCATGCAAGCACGCCCGCCGGCCGCCCCGGGCCGGGCGGGGGACCTGTCCAACACCCGTCCCGTTGCTGGTCACCGGCTGTTCACCTGCCGGTCGCCTGCGGGCCGGATCGTCTGCGCGTGCCCTCCGGAACCACCGCCGCGCTCCTGCGCGCCCGCCCTGCCCACTCGTCTCCCGCGTCCGCGCTCGTCGCACGGGTCGTCGCCGCGCTCGTGCTGCTCGGGGTGGTCGTGATCGGTGTGCTCGCGGGCGCGGCACCGGCATCGGCGCACGGGTTCAGCTCGGTGGTCTACGCCGACGTCACGTCCACGAAGCCGACGGTCGTGCAGGCGAAGCTCGGGCTCGAGTACGACCTGATGCTCGTCTCGGTGGCCACGAGCGAGCACGACGACGCGCTGCACGAGCAGGGGCAGAAGGCCTGGGACGACGGGGACTTCCCCGGGATGGTGACGGCTGCCGAGGCGCACACCGACGCGATCGGGAAGTACGTGTTCGACCGCTTCACGGTGACCGGAGCCGGCGGGCAGGCCTGCACGGGCACGCTCGACGACGCCGTCACGGTCGACCTGCAGGACGAGGTGCCGTACGCCCACGTGACCGCGGACTTCACGTGCCCCGAACCGTCCGAGACGCAGTCCGGGCACGTGGTGTCGTCCGAGCTGTTCCCGGACGACGAGACCTTCGTGCGCGACACCAAGACGATCGTCACCTACGACGTCGACGACCGGACGGGTTCGGCCACCCTCGACGCCTCGCAGCGCACGTTCTCGACCGAGCAGTCGGCGGGGGAGCGCTTCTGGGAGTTCTTCCGTCTCGGCGCCGAGCACCTGCTGACCGGGATCGACCACATCCTGTTCCTCGTGGCGCTCATCGCCGGGTCGCGTCGACTGCGCGAGGTCGTCTACACGGCGTCCGCGTTCACGATCGCCCACTCGATCACGTTCATCCTCGCCGCCCTCGGAGTGGTCAGCCCGCCCGCGATCGTCGTGGAGCCGCTCATCGCCCTGTCGATCGCCGCGGTCGCCGGCTGGTACCTGTGGCGGCTCTGGCGTCGTCGATCTCGGGCCGACGAGCTGGTGGTCGGCGAGCACGGACACTTTTCGCTCGACCGCGCCGGGTGGACCCGCCTGGCCGTCGTCTTCGCGTTCGGGCTCATCCACGGGCTCGGGTTCGCCGGGGCGCTGGGCATCCACGAGGCGTTCTCGTGGCAGCTGCTCGTCTCGCTCCTCATCTTCAACGTCGGGATCGAGGCCGTGCAGCTCGCGATCATCGTCATCGTGTTCCCGCCGCTCGCACTGCTGCGGCGGAAGGCGCACCGGGTGTCGCTCTGGGTGACGGGTGCCGTGACCGCCGGCGTGTTCGTGATGGGGATGATCTGGTTCGTCGAACGGCTGGCTGCGGGCTGACGCTCGCCGTGGACCCGCTGACAGGTCGAGCTCGTTCCTGAACGGCGACGAACTGTCACTCAGCGTTTACCAAGACGTTTTGCAGTGCATGCAGAGTCTTCCGTGCTGCACCATCCCACGTCTGAGAAACGGACCCACATGAGTCTCCTGTCCGGCGCCCCTACCCGGCGCAGAACCACCACCCTCCGCGTCTGCGGAGCCGTCCTCGGGGCGGCGCTCATCGCCGGTGCCTCGATGGTCGGGACGAACGCCGCCACCGCTGCGACGAACACCCCCACCACCAACATCTCGACCGGTGGCCCGATCCACGTCCTGCTCGGCGTCGGCGCGACCGAGAGCCAGCGCATCGCCTCGTGGTACTTCCCCACGAACGTCGCGCAGTCGCTCGAGATCCAGAAGACCGCGTCCATGACGGACGGGGTCTTCACCGACGCCAAGCAGACGATCGCCGCCTCGGAGGCCGCGAACACCGCGGCCGACACGAGCGCGACCGACTCGAACACCAAGAGCATCCCCGGCATCGCCGCCGAGTCGGGCTACATCAACGCCCACGCGACCATCTCGGCCCTCGAGCCGAACACCTCGTACACGTACCACGTCGGTGCGGCGGACGGTTCGGCCTGGTCCGCGTCGTACACCTTCACCACGAAGAGCTTCTCCGGCGACTTCGACTTCCTGTTCTTCGGCGACCCGCAGATCGGCTCGTCGGGCTTCACCGACGACGACGGTGCCGGCTGGGCGGACACGCTCAAGTACGCCACGTCGACCGAGCCGGACGCCGAGCTCCTGGTCTCCGGTGGCGACCAGGTCGAGCACGCCAACAACGAGTACGAGTGGGGTGCGTTCGCCGACAGCAGCGACGTGCTGAAGCGCTACCCGTGGGCGTCGACCATCGGCAACCACGACGTGGGCGGCAAGGCCTACGAGCAGCACAACCAGGTGCCGAACTCCCTGAAGGTGCCGGACTTCTACCCGGGCGGCAACACGACCGCGAACTCGGGTGGCGACTACTGGTACATGTACAAGGGCGTCCTGTTCATCGACATCAACTCGAACGCCTACGCGGCCGGTTCGGACGCTGCCCACGTGAACTACGTGCGCGACGTCATCACCCGTCACGGCGACGACGCGAAGTGGACCACGCTGGTCTACCACCACTCGATCTACTCGCCCGCCGACCACGCGAACGACCGTGACAACCAGCAGCGCCGGTTCGACTTCACGCGCTCGTTCTCGGACATGGGCGTCGACCTCGTCCTGCAGGGCCACGACCACTCCTACTCGCGCAGCTACGCGATCAAGAACGGCAAGAAGGCCAACGTCAACGAGCAGCCCGCTGCTCCCGACGTCTTCTCCGGCCCCGGCGGCGTCATCTACATGACGGCGAACTCGGCCTCGGGCTCGAAGTACTACGACCTCACCGCCCCGGACGCCACCCAGGGCGGCTACGGCTCGGACCCGCTCGACCCGACGGGTCAGCGACACTTCGCCAACTCGGTCGAGAACCAGGAGCACGTCCGCACCTTCGTGAAGGTCTCGGTCACCGACGACAAGCTCGCCGTCGAGAACATCCGTGCCAGCGACTGCACGACGCTCAACTCGGCGGTGCAGCACGGCAAGGTCGACAGCTGCGGCGTGACGCTCCAGCCGACGGCCACGGCCGACCCGGCTGCGATCGGTTCGACGGTCGACAAGTTCAACCTGCACGCCACGCTGCCGAAGACGACCACCACGCTCGCGGTGTCGGCTGCGACGCAGACGTACCGCACCAAGACGCCCGTCACGGTCACCGCGACCATCGGCGGCGGGGTCGGTGCCCAGCAGGGCACCGTGACCTTCCGTGACGGCAAGACGGTGCTCGGGACCGCTCCGGTGAAGAACGGCACGGCCAGCATCACGCTGCCGAGCGCTCTCGCCATCGGCAAGCACTCGGTGACGGCCTCGTTCGTGAACGCCGACACGACCTACTCGGGCACGGACTCGACGACGGCCAAGGCGACGACGGTGACCGTCTCGAAGGCCCCGTCCCGTGCTGTCCTGCAGTACAGCGGCGGGAAGGCGAGCGTGCAGGTCGGCGCCACCGGCTTCCGCGTCGACGGCACCGTGCGGATCTACGAGGGCTCGAAGCGCCTCGCCGACGTCAAGGTGTCGCACGGCACGAACACCTCGGCGCTCAAGCTGAAGAAGGGCACGCACAAGCTGCACGCCGTCTTCCTCGGCACCTCCGAGATCGCCACGAGCACCAGCCCGACCATCACGGTCGTCATCAAGTAGCACCAGGCACGAGCAAGGGCCCCGCGATCCCGATCGCGGGGCCCTTCGCCGTGCGGCCGGGGGTGGGCGCCCTGTCCTACCCGGGACCGGCGCCGCACCGGCTGACGGGAGACCCGAACTCCCTACCCGGCCGCTGGTGAGAGCGACCGGTCAACCTGTGGTGAGCATGCGCCCACTGGCCGGGATCGCATAGACGGCCAGGTCAATTGCCAGGCTTTGAGCGAATGTTCAGACATTGCTAGGTAATTGCTCTGGGGAAGCGCATACTTCGAGCCACCGAGAATGCGCGCTCGTCGCCGACGTCACCCCGCCTCTCCTTGCAGGAAGAGGCCGGACCATGCAGGCTCGCCATCTCCGACGAAGTTCCCTCCTGGTCGTGTCGGCCGCCGCCGTCGCGCTGATCACCCTCGGCACCGGTGGTGGGGCATCGGCCGCCACGGTCATCGACGGCCCCGTCAACCTCGGCACCGCCTCGACCTACGGCGTCCTCGGCGCGAGCGCGGTCACGAACACCGGCCCCTCCGTGATCAACGGCGACCTCGGGTTGTCGCCGGGGACGTCCATCACCGGCTTCGGCGGCGCACCGAACGGCGTCGTCAACGGCACCACGCACCAGACCGACGCCGCAGCCGCACAGGCCCAGCGCGACACCACCACCGCGTACAACGTCGCCGCCTCGCTCTCCCCGACGCAGACCGGTCTGACCGAGCTGAACGGCCTCTCGCTCTCACCCGGCGTGTACTCCGGCGGCGCCCTCGCCCTGGCGAACAACGGTGCGCTGACCCTGGCCGGCAGTGCGAACTCCGTGTGGGTGTTCCAGGCCGCGTCGACCCTGACCATCGGGTCCGCCAGCCAGATCGTGATCACGGGCGGTGCCAGCTCGTGCAACGTGTTCTGGCAGGTCGGCAGCTCCGCGACCGTCGGCACCGGCGCCCAGTTCCAGGGCACCGTCCTGGCGCAGCAGTCCGTGACCGCCACCACCGGCGCGACCGTGCAGGGCAGACTGTTGGCCCGCACCGGCGCAGTGACCCTCGACACGAACACGATCACGGCATCGAACGGCTGCCCCGCGCCGGGCACCCCGTCCGAGTCGCCGACCATCACCTCGGGCACCCCGTCCGACGGCACCGTGGACGTGCCCTACTCGTCCACCGTGACCGCGACCGGCACCCCGAACCCGACCTTCACCGCCACGGGCCTGCCCGACGGCCTGACGATCGACAGCACCACCGGCGTCATCTCCGGCACCCCGACCACCCCAGGCACGTCGACCGTGACGATCACCGCGTCGAACGGGACCAGCCCGGACGACACCAGCGTCGTCACGATCACCGTCCGCGCCCCGGCCCCGGTGCCCACCGCGACGCCCACCCCGACGGCACCCGCAGTGGCACCCACCGGCACCCCGAGCGGCCCCGCGGGCGCCGGCGGTGGTGGCGGCGGCGGAACCGGCCAGCCCACCGGTGAGCTCGCGTTCACCGGCTCGGACCCGACCGTCCCGCTGAGCATCGCCGCCGCGCTGCTCGCCGCGGGTGCAACGCTCATGGTCCTGCTCCGTCGTCGCCGTCGCACCGTCGGCCGCATCTGATCCACCCGCACGTCCTCACGGCCCCGTGACCTTGGTCGCGGGGCCGTCTGCGTGCCGTCACCGGCCCTGCGGTCGGTCCACGTGCCCGATTGCATGGGGGGGCATGCCGACCGGTCGTGTCTTCGACGACGTGCCACGGGCCTCCCGGCTCGTCGAGGACGACCTGGTCGTTGCCGGGGCGTCCCGAGGGAACCCTCAGGACGCTCCGGCCCCGATGAGGTCGGCGAGCGGGACGTCGTCGCGTGCCACGGCTGCGGCGACCTGGCTCAGGGAGCGCTGGTGTGTGCGGGCGTAGCGACGGATCATGCCGAAGGCCTCCTCGACGTCGACCCCGGCCGCACGTGCGAGGTACCCCTTGGCCTGTTCGATGGCGACCCGGCTGTCGAGCGCGAGCTGGAGCTGCTCCGCGGTGAGCGTCGCGTGCTCGAGGGTCCGTTGCTGCAACAGGCTGATGGTTGCGACGTCGGCGAGGGCCTGCGCGGCTCGGGCGTCGGCACCGTTCAGCGCTCCCTCCGTCTCGCGGAACAGGTTCAGCGACCCGACGGTGGTGTCCCGCAGCCGGAGCGGGATGGCGTGGACGCCCGCGTAGCCGCGAGCCCTCGATGCCTCGGCGAACCGGGGCCAGTGCTGCCGCAGGTCGTCGGCGTTCTCCGAGGTCACCAGCCGGCCGGTGGTCACGGCGGTGATGCAGGGCCCCTCACCGGCGTTGAGCTGGAGCAGACCGATGAAACTGCTGCGCTCGCTCGTCGACGCGACGACGCGCAGCTCGTCCTGCTGGTCGAGCAGGTGGATCGCGCCCGCGGCGGCGTCGAACAACTCGACTGCCCGGTCGACCAGGGTCTGCAGGACGTCGACCACGTCGTAGTCCGCCACCAGGCTGTCGGTGAGGGTCACGAACGTCTCGACCAGTCGTGCTTCGCGTACCTCGGTCATGTGGAGCGGTCCTTCCGTCGAGCAGGCGGGACAACCGTAACCGAGCAGCGGACACGCGGACCTGTGGCTTGCACCCGGGAGCGCGGCGGCTCTAGCGTTGGAGCAGCTGCCCCAGACCCCGGCCGCCGGAACGTTCCGCCATTCCGATGACGACCAGGGAATCCATGACGACGCAGCACGCCGGTACCAGCCCGCAGCGGGAGACCAGCTCGAAACCCCTCGCCGGCGGCTACCGGAAGACCGGCTCTCCGGTCGGACCCCGGACCGGCGGCACCTCGTCCTACTCCGCACTGTTGGCGCAGGTGAAGGAAGCCGGGCTGCTCGAGCGCCGTCGGGGGTTCTACTGGGCGCTGTTCTCCGCGCTCGTCGTGGCGACGGCTGCGTGCTGGGTCGTGTTCGCGTTCCTGGGTGACTCGTGGTTCCAGTTGATCGTGGCCGGCGCGCTGGGCGTGCTGTTCACACAGTTCGCGTTCCTGTCGCACGAGGCTGCGCACCGTCAGGTGTTCGAGTCCCAGAAGTGGAACGACCGCGCGGGCCGCTGGCTCGGCACGTTCCTGGTGGGGCTGAGCTACTCGTGGTGGATGAACAAGCACACGCGTCACCACGGCAATCCGAACACCGTCGGCAAGGACCCGGACATCGCGCCGGACGCGATCCGGTTCCTGCCCGAGGACGCCGCCGCCGTGACGAACGGGCCGCTCCGGGTGTTCGTGCAGTACCAGGGCTGGTTGTTCTTCCCGTTGCTGACGCTCGAGGGGATCAACCTGCACCGGGCCGCCGTCATGTCGGTGCTCCGGGGCACCGGCGGCCGCAGCGACACCCGGGGGCGGGTCCTCGAGGGCATCCTGCTCGTGGCGCGTTTCGCGATCTACCTGACCGTGGTGTTCTGGTTCCTGCCGTTCGGGTTGGCGTGTGCGTTCCTCGGGGTGCAGCTGGCCGTGTTCGGCGTGATGATGGGCGCCTCGTTCGCCCCGAACCACAAGGGCATGCCGACCATCGCGCACGACGCGAAGGTCGACTTCTTCTCCCGCCAGGTGCGCACCTCGCGCAACATCCGTGGCGGCTGGTGGGTGTCGTTCCTGATGGGCGGGCTGAACTACCAGGTCGAGCACCACCTGTTCCCGTCGATGCCGCGTCCGGCGCTGAAGCAGGCCCGCCTGCTCGTCCGTGACCACTGCGACAC
>NZ_MJGL01000007.1:43580-103375 GCF_001864855.1 Curtobacterium sp. MCBA15_005 | reverse complement strand
CCGCTCTGTCTTCTTCACGGAAGATGGTAGCTGGGACAGCTTTGAGACCAAATGCATGATCTGGTCGAGAGTGTTCCGGTGGTCATAGCGAGAGGGAAACGCCCGGTCACATTCCGAACCCGGAAGCTAAGCCTCTCAGCGCCGATGGTACTGCAAGGGGGACCTTGTGGGAGAGTAGGACGCCGCCGGACTTAACGTATGAAAGATGTGGCCATCGGCCCTCCATCGAGAATTCGCAGGGGAAACCCTCGTTCTCGGTCGGGGCCGGTGGCCATTTCTGTTTTCGCCGCCGTTCGCTCGACGCCGGCTCTGGTTCGTGATGGACTGGAGGCCGATGTCGGGTGACCGACGCGGCACCCAACACAACGACACAGCGGACGAACGCCCGAGGCACTGCACCGGGCACGCGATGAGGAGCAACGGTGGCGAACGACGACGATCAGCGGCGGAACGACGGGGACCGCGGAGATCGACCCCGGCGGGACGGCGACCGGTTCCCGCGTCGCGACGGCGCTCCGCGTCGGGACGGCCAGAGTGATGGTCGTTGGTCGTCCGGTCCTCGCGAATTCGAGCGCCGCGAAGGCGACCGTCGCGATCGTCCGCAGGGTGGAGACCGTCCGTTCCGTGACGGCGCGCCTCGACGGGACAGCGCTCCGCGTCGCGACGGCGACCGTCCGTTCCGTTCCGGTGACCGGAACGATCGTCCGTCGTGGCAGGGCGACCGTGGTGACTCCGGCCGGCCGCCGCGCGGCGATGGTCCGCGCGGTGCCGATCGTCCGCGGCGCGATGGCGATCGTCCGTTCCGTGGTGGCTCCGACCGTCCGGCTCGTGACGGTGACCGTCCGTTCCGTGGCGGGAGCTCCGATCGTCCGCGTCGTGACGGTGACCGCCCGTTCCAGGGCGGCTCGGACCGTCCGCGCCGTGAGGGCGACCGCCCGTACCGCGGTGGTTCGGACCGTCCCGCTCGTGACGGCGACCGTCCGTACCGTGGCGGATCGTCGGACCGTCCCGCTCGTGATGGCGATCGCCCGTACCGTGGCGGTTCGTCGGACCGGCCGCGGCGTGATGGCGACCGTCCATTCCGTGGAGGCTCTGACCGCCCGGCTCGTGACGGGGACCGTCCGTACCGTGGTGGTTCGGACCGTCCCGCCCGAGATGGCGACCGTCCGTACCGTGGTGGTTCGGATCGTCCCGCCCGAGATGGCGAGCGCCCGTACCGTGGTGGTTCGGATCGTCCCGCCCGAGATGGCGACCGCCCGTACCGCGGTGGTTCCTCCGATCGTCCCGCTCGCGACGGGGACCGCCCGTACCGCGGTGGTTCCTCCGATCGTCCGGCCCGTGGTGGTTCGTCCGACCGTCCGTTCCGCGGCGGTTCGTCGGCCCGCCCGGGTCGCGACGGCGGTGAGGACCGTCGTCGTTTCGGTGACGGCAGCCGTCACGCCGGCGCCCGTTTCGGTGAGGCCGCGCGCGACGACTGGGAAGACCGTGACCCCTACGGCACGAAGTCGATCCGTCCGCGCCACGACGACCCGGAGATCCCCGAGGAGATCCAGGCGCGCGACCTCGATCCTGCGGCCCGGATGGAGCTGAAGACCCTCAGCAAGGACAACGCCGACTGGGTTGCGCGTCACCTCGTGGCAGCTGCGCTCTTCGTCGACGACGACCCCGAGACGGCCAACCAGCACGCCCTGAGTGCTGCTCGTCGTGCCGGTCGTGTCGGTGTCGTCCGGGAGACGGCCGCGATCACCGCGTACCGCCTCGGCGACTTCGCCACCGCGCTCCGGGAGCTCCGCACGTACCGCCGGATCTCCGGTCGCAACGACCAGCTCCCGATGATGGTGGACTGCGAGCGTGGCCTGGGTCGTCCGGAGCGGGCACTCGAGCTCGGTCGCTCGGTCGAGCGCTCGGCCCTCGACACCCCGGTGCAGGTCGAGCTCGCGATCGCCATGTCCGGCGCTCGTCTCGACCTCGGGAACCCCACAGCCGCCCTCGGTGAGCTGGAGATTCCACAGCTCGACCCGTCCACCGCCTACACGTGGTCCCCGGCGCTCTACAGTGCTTACGCGGCCACGCTCGAGGAGCTCGGTCGACAGGACGAGGCCGACGAGTGGTGGGCCCGGGTGGACCGCGCGGCAGCGGCCCTCGCCGAAATCGCGGACGACAACGCTTGGGAGACAGTTGATGTGGTCGAGGAAACGCTCGAAGTCGAAGAACACGGAGACGCCGGAGACGACGACGCCGATGACCTCGGAGCCGACGACGTCGCGACCGACGAACTCGACGGCGACGACGAATCCGTCGACGACCTCGACGACGACCTCGATGACGAACCCGCCCTCGACGACCTCGACGACGACACCTCCGCAGCCGACGAGCCCGGCGAGATCGACGACGACAACCCCCGCGACGTCGACGGCTCCGCAGCCGACTGATCAGTCTGCGGCCTTGACCGACGGTGTCGACGTGGTCCTCACCGACCTCGACGGCGTCGTCTACCGCGGCCGCAACGCCATCCCGCACGCGGTCGAGGCCCTCACCCGGGCATCGCTCACGGCGCGGGTCGGCTACATCACGAACAACGCGTCGCGCCGCCCGATCGACGTCGCAGAGCACCTCGAGCGGTACGGGCTCGAGGTGTCCGAGGGTGACGTCGTCACCTCGTCGCAGGCCGGCGTCCAGCTGCTCGCGACCCTGGTGCCGGCCGGATCGACCGTCCTGGTCACCGGCGGGCTCGGCCTGTCGAGCATCGTCGAGGCAGCCGGGTTCACGGTCACCTCGAGTGCCGAGGACTCCCCGGCCGCGGTCATCCAGGGCTTCTCGCCGGACCTCGGTTGGAAGGAACTGGCCGAGGCCTCGTTCGCACTGGCCGACCCGGACGTGCCGTGGGTGGCCACGAACATGGACTGGTCGATCCCGGTCGAGCGGGGCATCGCGCCCGGCAACGGCACACTCGTGTCCGCCGTGCACCAGGCGGTCGGCCGGATGCCCGTGGTCGCCGGCAAGCCCGAGCGGCCGATCTTCGACACAGCGGTCGAGCGCTTCGGCGGCGGTCGCACCCTGTTCATCGGGGACCGGTTGGACACCGACATCAAGGGCGCGAACGACGCCGGGATCCCGAGCGTGCTCGTGCTCACCGGCATCGACAAGGCGAAGCAGGTGCTCGCGGCCGACCAGCGCTCGCGTCCCACCTACGTGCTCGAAGACCTCCGGGGGTTGTCCCAGCCGTATCCGGAAACGGTGCGGCGCGAGGACGAGGACGGCACCAGGTACGTGACCGTCGGCACCTCGACGGTGGCTATGCGCGGGCACGTCGTCCGGGTGCTCGATGCCGGGACGGACATCGATCGGCTCCGTGCCGGCTCGACGCTCATCTGGGAATCCGGGTTGGCCATCTACGGCCTCGACGTGGACCCGCAGCTGTACGGCGGCGAGTAGCGTGTCGGACGTGCCGAACCCCGAGCAGCCGTCCGCCGATCCCGAGCAGCAGGACGACTTCGCCGCGCGTACAGCCGAGGCCGAGGCCCTGCCGCTCGCCGACCGTGCCGACGCTTTCTCCGCCCTGCACGACGAGCTGCGGACGCGGCTCGAGAGCGGCGGCTCTGCGAGTGCCTGAGCCGGACGGAGCCGTGCACGACGCGACCCCGGTCCGCCTCGACGCCCTCCTCGCCGCACGCGGGCTCGCACGGTCGCGCACCGTCGCCAGCAAGCTGATCCAGGACGGCCGGGTGCTCGTGGGCGGCCGTGCCGTCCTGAAACCGTCGACGCCGATCGCATCCGATGCGGACATCGAGGTCGACGCCGCGGACGAATGGGTCTCGCGTGCGGCCCGGAAGCTCGTCGGCGCACTCGACGAGTTCGACGTCGACCCCGCCGACCGGGTCGTGCTCGACGTGGGTGCGAGCACCGGCGGGTTCACCCAGGTGCTGCTCGCGCGCGGCGCGCGCCGCGTCATCGCGCTCGACGTGGGCCACGGACAGCTGCACCCCACCATCGCACTCGACGAACGCGTGGCCGTGGTCGAGGGGACGAACGCGCGGAACCTCACGCGCGCCGACTACCTGGCGCTCGACGGTGCCGCCGCCGAGACGAGCCTGGTGGTGGGGGACCTGTCCTTCATCTCGCTCCGACTCGTGCTGCCGGCGCTCGCCGAAGCCGTCCCCGCGGACGAGTTCGTGCTCCTGGTGAAGCCCCAGTTCGAAGTGGGCCGTGGCGGTGTGCGCGAGGGCATCGTGCACGACGCCGGACTCCGGAACGACGCGCTCATGAACGTGCTGTGGGCGGCGTGGGACCTGGGCCTCGGCACCAGTGGGCTCGCCGCGTCCCCGATCGTCGGGACGCACGGCAACCACGAGTACCTGGCCCGCTTCCAGCGCGGTGTCGGGGGCAATCCGACAGAATGGAGAGTCCGGGCGACCGAACTCACGGAAGGGTCTTCATGAGTGACGAACGGCACATCCTGCTCGTGTCCCACACGGGTCGCCGTGACTCGATCGACGCTGCCGTCGAGGTCTGCGACCTCCTGCACGCGGCCGGTCTCACCCCCGTCATGCCCTTCGACGAGTACGCGGACATCCGTCGTGCCGAAGCGTCGGTCGGCAAAGTCGACATCCTCGGCGTCGACGTCCAGCCGAACCAGCTCGAGATCGTCATCGTGCTCGGTGGCGACGGCACGATCCTCCGCGCGGCGGAACTCGTGCGGAACACCGGCGCTCCGCTCATCGGGGTGAACCTCGGGCACGTCGGGTTCCTGGCCGAGAGCGAGCGTGACGGCCTGTCCGAGACGGTCGAGCGCGCGCTGTCCGGCGAGTACAACGTCGAGGAACGCGTCACCCTGCAGGTCGATGTGGTCGTCGGCAACCAGATCGTCTACTCGAGCTGGGCGCTGAACGAGGCCACGATCGAGAAGGCCTCGCGGGAGCGGATGCTTGAGGTCGTGACCGAGGTCGACGGCCGCCCGCTGTCGTCCTTCGGCTGCGACGGCGTGGTCGTGTCGACCCCGACCGGCTCCACGGCGTACTCGTTCTCCGGTGGTGGCCCCATCGTGTGGCCGGATGTCGACGCGCTGCTCATGGTGCCGCTGAGCGCCCACGCCCTGTTCGCCCGTCCGATCGTCGTCGGGCCGGACTGCACGCTCGCGATCGAGGTCCTGCGGCGCACGAGCGGCGTCGGTGTCCTCTGGTGCGACGGCCGACGGACCCACGACCTGCCCCCGGGTGCCCGTGTCGAGGTCCGGCGTTCGCCCGACCCGGTGCGTGTCGCCCGACTCAAGGACGCTCCGTTCACCGACCGCCTGGTCGCGAAGTTCCAGCTGCCCGTCGCCGGGTGGCGCGGCCCGCAGAGCGACGAGGACGACCGATGAGCACGGAGGACGACCGATGAGCACGGAGGACGACCGATGATCGAGGAGATCGCGATCCGCGACCTCGGTGTCATCGGTGAGACCACGCTCGAACTCGGGCCGGGCTTCACTGTCGTCACCGGGGAGACCGGTGCGGGCAAGACCATGATCGTCACGGCACTCGGGCTGCTGCTCGGTGCGCGGGCCGATGCCGGTTCGGTGCGCCGCGGTGCGTCGAGCGCCGTCGTCGAAGGTCGCTGGCACGTCCCCGAGCAGGACGCCGTCGCCGAACGCGTCGAGGACGCCGGCGGCACCGTGGAGGACGGCGAACTCATCCTCACCCGCACGGTCTCCGCCGAGGGGCGCAGCCGTGCCACGGTGGGCGGTCGCAGTGCGCCCGTGGCGGTGCTCGGCGAGCTCGCCGACCAGCTCGTCACCGTGCACGGGCAGTCGGACCAGATCCGCCTGACCTCGGCCACGGCGCAGCGGGCTGCCCTGGACGGGTTCGGGGGAGCCTCGCTCGAGAAGGCCCTCGCCCGGTACGTCGCCGCGTACGACGCCTGGCAGCAGCACGCCGGTGAACTCGAGGTCCTGGTCCGCGACCGGGACGACCGGGTGGCCGAGGCCGAGCGGATCCGCGCGGCCTCCGACGAGATCGAGGCCGCCGACCCGCAGCCCGGCGAGGACGTCGAGCTGGCCGAGCGCGCCGAACGGTTGGGCAACCTCGAGGAGCTCCGGTTGTCCGCGGCCCTGGCGCACGAGGCGTTGTCCAGTGAGTCCCTCGACGGCGTCTCCGACGTCGTCGGCCTGGTCGAGTCCGCACGCCGTGCCGTGGAGCGCGTCGTGTCGTCGGACAGCGCCCTGCAGCCGGTGCTCGAGCAGCTCACGGAACTCGGGATCCAGGCGGCCGAGGCCTCGGCGAGCATCTCGAGCTACCTCGGTTCCCTGGAACCCGAGGCCGGGCACGACCTCGAACTCATCAACGAACGCCGTGCCCTGCTTGCCGGCCTCACCCGGAAGTACGGCGAGACGGTGGACGACGTCATCGCCTACGGACAGCGCGCGAGCGACCGGCTGCTCGAGCTCGACGGCGACGACGACCGGATCGCAGCGTTGCAGCAGTCGGTCGAGCAGGACGAGCAGGCGCTCGAGACCGCCGCCGCTGCGCTCACCACGGCGCGCACCAAGGCCGCGACCGACCTGGCGAAGCGTGTGACCGCTGAGCTGAAGACCCTGGCGATGGGTGGTGCGACCCTGGTGGTCGAGGTCACCGACGCCGGCGAGTACCGCCGCCACGGTCGTGACCAGGTCACGATCCTGCTCCAGCCGCACTCCGGTACCGACCCCCGGCCGATCGGCAAGGGGGCGTCCGGCGGTGAGCTGTCCCGCGTGATGCTCGCGATCGAGGTCGTCATGGCCGGCAGCACCACGGTGCCGACGTTCGTCTTCGACGAGGTCGACGCGGGTGTCGGTGGGGCGGCGGCGATCGAGATCGGCCGACGGCTGGCGAAGCTCGCTGAGCGCACGCAGGTCATCGTCGTCACGCACCTGGCCCAGGTCGCGGCCTTCGCGAACAACCACCTCAACGTCGTGAAGGACGCCAGCGGGGCCGTCACGTCGTCGAGCGTGCGCCGGCTCGAGGGCGAGGACCGGTTGCAGGAGATGGCACGGCTGCTCTCCGGACTCGGTGACAGCGCCAGCGGCATCGAGCACGCACGCGAGCTGCTCGACGTGGCCGGCCAGCGGGCCTGACGACCGCGCATGCGGGTGCTGCCCGGCGACCCGGCCACGGCCCGAGGGCCCGGCCACCCACCCGCGCAACGCCCACGGCGAACCGAGGTCGCGCCTCCCGGCAGTTCTGACGTACGATGGAATCCCGTGGCGGACACTCTCAGCGGCGGTACCAATTCTTCGAACTCGACCCCGAAGGTGACGAAGCAGATCTTCGTGACCGGCGGGGTCGTCTCGTCTCTCGGCAAGGGCCTGACGGCGGCCAGCCTCGGCAACCTGCTCACGGCTCGCGGCCTCAAGGTCGTCATGCAGAAGCTCGACCCGTACCTCAACGTGGACCCGGGCACCATGAACCCGTTCCAGCACGGCGAGGTCTTCGTGACCGACGACGGTGCGGAGACGGACCTCGACATCGGGCACTACGAGCGCTTCCTCGACATCAACCTGTCGCAGGCCGCGAACGTCACGACCGGTCAGGTGTACTCGACGGTGATCGCCAAGGAGCGTCGCGGCGAGTACCTCGGCGACACGGTGCAGGTCATCCCGCACATCACCGACGAGATCAAGCGCCGGATGCGCGAGCAGGCGCAGAACGACCCCCAGCCCGACGTCATCATCACCGAGGTCGGTGGCACCGTCGGCGACATCGAGTCGCAGCCGTTCATCGAGTCCGCCCGACAGGTGCGGCACGAGCTCGGCCGCAACAACGTGTTCTTCGTGCACGTCTCGCTGGTGCCGTTCATGAACGCCTCGGGTGAGCAGAAGACCAAGCCGACGCAGCACTCCGTCGCCGCGCTCCGCTCGATCGGCATCCAGCCCGACGCGCTCGTGCTGCGCAGCGACCGTCCGGTGTCGGAGTCGAACAAGCGCAAGATCGCGCTGATGTGCGACGTGGACGAGGACGCCGTGGTGAACGCGGTGGACGTCCCGTCGATCTACGACCTGCCGACGCTGCTGAACAACCAGGGCCTCGACCAGGTCATCGTCGATGCGCTCAAGCTCGACGCCGGCCCGGTCGACTGGACCGCGTGGACCCCGGTGCTGAAGGCCGTGCACGAGCCGAAGAAGGCCGTCACGATCGCCCTGGTCGGCAAGTACATCGACCTGCCGGACGCCTACCTGTCCGTCACCGAGGCGCTCCGTGCCGGCGGCTTCGCGCACGACGCCAAGGTGACGCTGAAGTGGGTCGTGTCCGACGACTGCACCACGCCCGAGGGTGCGGCGAAGCAGCTCGGTGACGTCGACGGCATCTGCATCCCCGGTGGGTTCGGCGTGCGCGGCATCGAGGGCAAGCTCGGCGCGCTGAAGTTCGCGCGTGAGCAGGGCATCCCGACGCTCGGTCTGTGCCTCGGCCTGCAGTGCATGGTCATCGAGTACGCCCGCCACGAGGTCGGCCTGACCGACGCGTCGAGCACGGAGTTCGACCCGGAGACCTCGACCCCGGTCATCGCGACGATGGCGGAGCAGGTCGAGATCATCGCCGGCGGCGACCTGGGTGGCACGATGCGCCTGGGCCTGTACCCGGCGTCGTTCACGCAAGGGTCGCTGGCGGCGGAGCTGTACGGAGCGCCGGAGGCCTCCGAGCGGCACCGTCACCGCTACGAGGTGAACAACAAGTACCGCGAGCAGATCGCGGACGCCGGCCTGGTCTTCTCGGGCACGTCGCCCGACGGCACGCTGGTGGAGTACGTCGAGCTGCCGCGCGACGTGCACCCGTTCTACATCGCCACCCAGGCGCACCCGGAGCTCCGCTCGCGTCCGACCGACGCGCACCCGCTGTTCGCGGGGCTCGTCGCGGCCGCGATCGAGCGCCACGAGGCGTCCAGCCTGTTCGACCCGCAGACCGAGGAGCAGGTCGCGTAAGCGTCGGTCTCCACGATCGGACGGGAGGCGCGGTGCCAGCTGGCACTCCTCCCTCGCAGGCTCGGTCGGCGCGCCCCGCGCAACGCTTCGCGTTGCCGCTGAGCGGGGCGCGCTCCCGTCCGTCTGTCGCCGCGTCAGGGGCGCGTGCTTGGATGGAGACGTGACAGACGCACCGATCGCTGACGAGTCCGCCTCCTTCGAGGTCACCGAATCCACCGTCGTGTACGAGGGCGCCGTCTGGGACGTGCGCCGTGACACCGTCGCGTACAACGGCGACTCGATGGTCCGCGAGTACATCGACCACACGGGCGCCGTCGCCGTGTACGCCGAGGACGACGAGGGCCGCGTCCTGGTCATCCAGCAGTACCGACACCCGGTGCGGCTGCGCGACTGGGAGCTGCCCGCCGGTCTGCTCGACATGGAGGGCGAGGACCACCTGACGGCCGCGAAGCGCGAGCTGGGCGAGGAGGCCGACCTCGAGGCCGACACGTGGGAGCCCCTGGTCCGCTACAACACGTCCTCGGGTGGCAGCGACGAGTTCATCCAGATCTACCGGGCGCGCGGCGTTCGGTCGACCGAGTCCGCCTTCGAGCGCGAGGCCGAAGAGGCCGACATCGTGACGCGCTGGGTCCCGCGGGCGGAGCTGCTCGAGGGGATCCTGGGCGGTCGGCTCAACAACTCGGCCCTCGTCGTCGCGACGCTCGCCGTCGAGGCCATCGAACAGCGCGGCAAGTGAGCGGCTCCGCGGGCGACGGTCTGCGCGAGCTGGTCGCCACGGGGACGTGGACGCACGAGCCGGAGGCCGCCCAGTTGAACGGCGACGTGTTCCGCGTCACCGCGGTCGAGGGCAGTGACGCCTGGCGGACCACCTCGTACGGGTTCGTGCACGACTCCGAGCACGCGCTGCTGCAGCCGACCGACGGGCCGTTCTCGGTCGAGGCGTCGTTCGTGCTCGACTACACCGAGCAGTTCGACCAGGCCGGGGTGTTCCTGCGCGTCGACGAACAGACCTGGATCAAGGCCGGCGTGGAGTTCTCGGACGGAACCCCGCAGCTCGGCGCCGTGGTGACGCGTGGGTTCTCGGACTGGTCGGTGTCGCCCGTACCGGAGTGGGCGGGCCGGGTGGTGACCGTCCGCGCGAGCCGCGATGGTGACGCCGTGACGATCCGGGCGTGGGCCGACGGCGACGAGTCCCGCTTGGTGCGGGTCGCGTACCTCGACCCGGACGCCGTCGTGTCCGCGGGGCTGCTGTGCGCCGGGCCGACGCGGGCCGGGCTGACCGTGACGTTCACCGGGTTCCGCGTGGGCACGCCGGACGAGGCGTTGCACTGACGGCGGGTGGCCCCGCGCCGGTTAGCCTGCTGAGGTGATGCCCCTCGACCGTGCCGCGGAGACGTACCTGCGGCACGTCGCGATCGAGCGGGGACTCTCGCAGCACACGTTGTCCGCGTACCGGCGGGACCTCGCCGTGTTCACGTCGTGGTTGGCGGACGCTCCGGTCGTCGAGTCGGACGGTGCGGACCGGGCCGGGGGGTCCTCGGCGCTGCTGGACGTGGCACGGTTGGCCCGGGCGGACGTCTCGGGGTTCGTGACACACCTGGCCACCCGACCGGAAGGTCCGCTCGCACCGCGGTCGATCGCGCGGATGCTCAGTTCGGTGCGCTCGTTCACCGCCTTCGCCGCGGGGGAGGGCTGGCTGCCGCTCGACCCCGGCACCGCCGTCCGGCCCCCGAAGGCCCCGATGCGGCTGCCGAAGGCGATCCCCGTCGAGGACATGGAACGGCTGCTCGGGGCGGTGTCCGTCGACGCCGACGACCCCGTCCAGCTGCGGGACAAGGCCCTGCTCGAGCTGCTCTACGCCACCGGTGCGCGGATCTCCGAGGCGGTGGCGCTGTCGGTCGACGACGTGACGACGCTGTCGGACGCCGACGGCGAGCTCTCCGTCGTGAAGGTCACCGGCAAGGGCAACAAGCAGCGGATCGTGCCACTCGGCAGCTTCGCCCGGGCCGGGATCGACGCCTACCTGGTGCGCGCACGGCCGGTGTTCGCGGCACGAGGTCCGTCGACACCGGCGCTGTTCCTCGGTGCCCGTGGAGCGCGGTTGTCGCGGCAGAGCGCCTGGCTCGTGATCCAGGCCGCCGCTGCTGCCGCCGACCTGGAGGCGCACGTGTCACCGCACACGTTCCGGCACTCGTTCGCCACGCACCTGCTCGAGGGCGGTGCCGATGTGCGCGTGGTGCAGGAGTTCCTCGGGCACGCGAGTGTCGCCACGACGCAGATCTACACGATGGTCACGGCGGACATGCTGCGAGACGTCTACCAGACGGCACACCCGCGGGCGCGGCGGTAGGCGGACAGCGCGGGCCCGTCGTGCGGGTGCATGGGCCGTGCGGGTGCGCGACGGGCGCGTTTCGTGAGCAGAAATGGGCGGGTCGCGCCGTCGCACCCGACCATTTCTGCTCACGAAGCGCCGTGGACAGCGGCGGGCGGCTCCGGCTGCTCAGAACAGGTGGAACTGGGCCGACGCGGCGATGACGGTCGTCGTCACGGTGACGACGAGGGCGCTCGCCGAAGCGCTCCGCGCCAGGACCGCCCATGCACCGACGGCTCCGGGACGGACGATGCCGATGATGCCGCACGCCACACCGAGCAGCCCCGCCAGGCCCCAGGGGTTCGCGACGACCGAGACCACGGCGAGCAGCACCGCGAGCACCGTGAACACGCAGAGGCGACGGTCGCCGGCGGTGCCCGATGCCCACGCGTCCGTCCGGATCGCCGCGGTCTGCACCGAGAACGACGGCCCCACCGGCGCGACGACGATCGGCGTGACCGGTTCCGCAGCGGCCGCGGGGACCCGTGTGGCTGCGCCCCAGGTGCGACCGTCCCACCAGCGCAGACGACGGGCGTCCTGCGGGTCCGGGAACCAGCCTGCGGCCGGCAGCGTCACGGTTGCTCCTCGAGGTGCGTCGGATGGTGAGCCTTGACGCTACGCGATCGCGAGGAGCCGCCACAGTCCCATCCCGGGTGTCGGCAGGAAGGGGGACCGGCCGGTTAAAAATGGCTGGAACATCCTCTGGGGAATCAACCAGCCCGTCGCTTCGACTGCTAGCCGACGCGTAGGAGCCAGCCAGGAGACGTAACGACCTTTACTCCGAGGGCCCGCCTCGCTGCTGGCGAGGCTGTTGTGACCATTTATGGTGCGGCGATCTTGTGCTAGCGTCCTTGAGGAGACTACGAGGGGGAAGCTTTGACCGCAGAGGAAGCGCTGTCAGTTCTGGACTTTGGTTCTGTGAATTCTGAAGCCGAAGATGATCTGGATCGCCTCTTTGTGCGAACAGGCGATTTCGACAAGTTCTTGAGACCTCATGTGTGGCTTGCGCTCGGGGCAAAGGGCACAGGGAAGAGCGCGCTCTTCGAGCTGTTCACTCGCTTCGAGAGTACAGCGCGAGAGTTAGCGGGCTCGGCTCTGGATGACGTCGTCATCGCTGCTGGGACAGGGTTTGGGGATCTCTCGGAAATCGCCACCGGGGACCTGCAAGCACTTCGTGATTCAGCCGAAAGCTACGATCACGATCGGCTTTGGCGGCTGTACATTGCCATTAAGGCAGGGCTCGCACTTGACTCGTCGTTCAAGGTGCCGAAGGGGCCCCTGAAGGATCTTCTCGCCGCGGTTGGTCATCGTAAGGATCTGCGCGTAGGGCCCCTTCTTCGGGAGCTTTGGCAGCTTACGGTCGGTAATCCTCCCGAGCAGATCAGCATCACCGCTCAAGGGGCGACGGTTTCTCTTAAGGGTGGCAAGCGGAGTCTTGACGTGGTGACGCTACTCCAAGATGTAAATGACGCCCTGAAGGCCCAAGGGAAAACTCTGTGGCTCCTTTTTGACAAGGTAGATGAGATTTGGCCCGCCGATCGTGAAGAACGTCGACGAGCGCTTGAAGGGCTCATGACAGCTGTCATGCAAATTCGTCGAGCGTTCCCGGCGATCCAGCCAAAGGTGATGCTGCGGACCGACCTGTGGACGGAACTTGACTTCACGAACAAAGACCATCTGACTGATAAGAGAATCGAGCTCGGCTGGTCCGCGATTCCCTTAACCAGCCTCCTGATCAAGCGTGCGCTTCGTCATGGCGACGTCAGGGTATTCGTCGAAGAGAAGCGTCCGGGTCTTGCCGGTCGATTGGTGGACGACTGGAGCGCGGATGAGCGCCTCGACGCGCTGACGGTGATCCTCCCCACAACCGCCTACCCTGGCGAGCGCGAGGCTGCCATCATGGACTGGCTCCTTGAGCGAGTGCGCGACGGGCGGGACACTGTCCTGCCGCGGGATTCTATCGTGCTGACTAATTCCGCAGCCGACAAGCAGCGGGACCTCGGGGAGGTTGGTACGACGGCACTTCTATCGCGAGAGGCTATCCGCGAGGCTTTCACGAGGACTTCAGAGATTCGATATGAATCGTTCCTTGCCGAATTCCCGGACCTCCGTGAGCACTTCCGTCGTTTCACGGGACAAACTAAAGCGGATTTTTCCAAGGTAGAGCTGACTGATTTGATGGAGGGGCTTACCCCTTCGGGTGACGAGCTCCTCGAACGGCTCTTCGAGATCGGAGTCGTGCGGCCAAATACAGGCCGAGTGCAGACCGCTGCGTCTTACGAAATTCCGCGCCTCTACCGCAACGGCCTGGGGCTCGTTATTCGCGGACGGCCGTAGGGATCCCGGGTCAGGCGGGGACCGGCTCCGCGTCGACCTCGGTGAACACGTCCTTCACGGCGGCGAGCAGCCGGGCGTTGAAGTCCACTTCGAGCTGGTTCGGCACGGTGACGAGCACGGTGTCGGCAGCCCGGACGGCCTGGTCGGCCGCGAGCTCCGCGACGAGCTGTTCGGGCTCGCCGATGTAGGACCGGCCGAACCGGGCCAGCCCGCCGTCGAGGTGCCCGACCTGGTCCTGCCCCTCGACCTGGGCGCGCACGCCGAAGTAGTGGCGCGACTCGTCGTCGATGATCGGGATGATGCTGCGCGAGACCGAGACGCGAGGTTCGCGGTCCCAGCCGGACTCGGACCACACCCGGCGGAAGCGCTCGATCTGCTCGGCCTGCAGCTGGTCGAACGGCACACCGGTGTCCTCGGTCAGCAGGGTCGAGGACATCAGGTTCATGCCCTGCTCGGCGGTCCACTCGGCGGTGGCGCGGGTGCCGGCGCCCCACCAGATGCGGTCGCCGAGCGAGTCGGACAGCGGGGAGATCGGCAGGGACCCGACCGAGCCGGTCATCTGCGGGTTGGCGTTGGCCATCGGCTCGCCGGCGATCGCGCGGCGGAACACGTTCGTGTGCGCACGGGCCATGTCGCCGCCGTTCTCGTCAGCGGCGTCGGGCACGTAGCCGAACTGCTGGTAGCCGGCGAGGGCGGTCTCGGGTGATCCCCGCGAGACACCGAGCTGCAGTCGGCCGCCGGAGATCAGGTCGGTGGCCGCGGCTTCTTCCGCCATGTAGAGCGGGTTCTCGTAGCGCATGTCGATGACGCCGGTGCCGATCTCGATCCGGCTGGTCTTCGCGGCGATGGCGGAGAGCAGCGGGAACGGTGCGGCCTGCTGCGGTGCGAAGTGGTGGACGCGGAAGTAAGCGCCGTCGACGCCGGCTTCCTCGGCTGCGACCGCGAGGTCGATCGCCTGCACCAGGGCCTCCCGCCCGCTGCGCACTTTCGACCCCTGCACGTCACGCCAGTGTCCGAACGACAGGAACCCGATCTTCGTCATGTCCATGCGAACGCATCCGGAGGCGGGGCCATTCCGCCGCGACTACCGTGTCCGGGATGGAGGACCCCCGCCCCGCGCTCGAGGCCGAACGCGTCCGCAACGTCCGGCTGCTCGCCGAGGTCGAGCGGAGCATGCGCGACGTCAGCGACGCCCGGCAGGACGCGAACTCCGACGACGAACACGACCCGGAGGGCGCGACCCTGGCCTGGGAACGCGGCTCGCTCGGTGCGGTCCGCGACGGCGCGCAGCTGCGGATCCGCCAGGTGGACGCAGCGCTCGCACGACTCGACGACGGCACCTACGGTCGGTGCACGGTCGGCGGCGAGCCGATCCCCGAGGCACGTCTGGCCGCCGTCCCGTGGGCGGCGACGTGCGTCGCGCACGCGTGAGGGGCACGCGATCGGTGCCGCTTGACGGCCTGGAGGCGCGGGCTGTCCCCGCCACGCGCCTCCCGGCATGCGCACCCCGCGTCCACCCCGTGCGCCGCTGATTCCCAGCCGCGCGCCCTACGTTTTCGGCATGGACGGCGACCCGAACGACCGACCCGGCGACGCCCGGGCCGACGGCACGCCGCGCCAGCGCTTCCAGTGGTTCCACCGCCTGCGCGCCTGGATCCACGCTCGGCCGCACGTGCACCTGCTCTACAAGGTGCTGGTCGGTCTGGTGGGCGGGCTGATCGTCATCGTCGGGCTGATCCTGGTGCCGCTGCCGGGACCGGGGTGGCTCGTGGTGTTCATCGGCCTGACGGTCCTGGCGAGTGAGTTCCACTTCTTCCACCGGATCATCACCTTGCTCCGGGCGCAGCTGCACCGCTTCTGGGACTGGGCCAAGCGGCACGGGCCGAAGCGCCTGCGGGATGCTGCAGACCGGGGCAAGGCCGACGTCGATGCTGCGCACACCGGTGCGGCGCGGACGGTCGGGGTGCGTGCGCGCGCTCGCGGTGCGAACTCGGCGCGACCGGGCCACTAGCGCGGCGGCACTAGTCGGCGGAGGCGACCCGGATCGAGCCTGTTGCGGTGCGCTCGATGACCTCGGCGGCGTGCTCCTCGACCTCGGCGGCGTCCGTCGACGACAGCTGCAGCACGAGGGCGACGACCGCGGCGAGCACGATGAAGCCGCCGTACCCGGCGATGACCGGGACCAGACCGACCGACGGCTCGAGCAGGCCTCCGATGACCGAGGGCACCCCGAACGCCAGGTAGCTGACGACGTAGATCGTGGAGA
Source organism: Curtobacterium sp. MCBA15_005 (assembly GCF_001864855.1). Lineage (NCBI taxonomy): Bacteria > Bacillati > Actinomycetota > Actinomycetes > Micrococcales > Microbacteriaceae > Curtobacterium > Curtobacterium sp. MCBA15_005. The sequence goes on along the minus strand of NZ_MJGL01000007.1, from coordinate 87,469 downwards.
GCAGTCCGGCGCGGTGGGTCGGGGCGGCGGTGGCGAGCAGCATCCGGAGCGGCGCCTGGAACCCGGCGCCGAAGCCGACACCGGCGATCGCGCTGCCGACGACCATGCCCGGCAGGGAGTGTGCGAACACGAACGACACGGTGACGATCGGGCCGAGCACGAGCGCGACGAGCCCGAGCAGGACCGCGCGACGGGTGTCCATCCGCTGGATCGCCAGCCCGGTCAGGGCGCCGACGCCGGTGACCACGGCGATGAGCGCACCAGCGGCGAAGTGGTTGGTGATGCCGAACACCGTACCGAGCGCCGAGGGGACGAGCGACAGGAACATGCCGCCGAGGGCCCAGCTGGCGACGAGCGAGCCGGCGACACCGCGGAACAGCCGACGTGAGGACCGCGGCACGCTGATCGTCGGGCGCAGGGAGCGGAATGCGCCGGGACGACGCTGCACCTGCTCGGGGACGACGAACAGCGCGAGCACCAGCAGCACGAGGAGCGCGCCGAACAGCAGGTAGACGAGCTGCTCCGGCGCCGGACCCCACTGCACCAGCGCGCCGCTCGACATCGCGCCGGTGGCCAGCGCGATCGGCGGGATGACGCCGTTCAGCACGCCGGCCATGGTGGGGTGGCGTTCGAGGGAGTTGTCGATGAGGGCCGCACCGAGGGCCCCGATGAGCAGCCCGACCGAGACACCCTGCACGATCCGGTCGACGATGAGCGCGACGACCCCGTCCGCCATCGCGAACAGGCCGAGCGACAGCGCGACGCCCAGGCCGCCGACGACGAGCACGGGCTTGCGGCCGACGTGGTCGGACAGGCGACCCGCGACGAGCAGGCTCGCCAGCAGGCCGGCGACGTAGATGGCGAAGACCCCGGTGAGCATGAGCGGGGTGAGGTGCCACTCGGCTGCGTAGACCGGGTAGATGGGCGACGGTACGGCCGACGACGCGACCGAGACCAGGAGCATCGCCGCCAGGATCCAGAACCCGGCGACCGAACGAGCTGACTGGTGCATGCGCACCCCTTTCCATCTCCGCGCAGTACGACTGCATTCGTACCGCACTCGAACAGTACGACGCAAGTCGTACAGCAAGCCGAACGGTGGTAGCGTCCCGTCCATGCCCGCGCACGTCGATGCTCCTGAACGGCTGCCGCAGCCGTCCGTGGCCGAGATGGACCTCCCGGTCGTGATGGACGCCCTGAGTGATCCGATCCGGCTCGCGATCCTGCACCGCTACCTGGTCGACGCGGCCGGGGGCGAGCGCAGCTGCGGCTGGGTCGGCATCGACCGGCCGAAGTCCACGCTGACCCACCACTTCCGGGTCCTGCGCGAGGCCGGTCTGCTCGAGCAGCACCTGGAGGGCCTGACCCGCGTCAGCCGCGTCCGCGTCGAGGATGTGCAGCAGCGGTTCCCCGGGCTCCTCGACCTGGTGCTCGACTGGCAGGTCCCAGCGGCCCTGCTGCGTGAGGGGATCGCCTCGTGAGCGCCGGCGCGGGCACCGGCCCGGACGCTGTGCACACGCTGCCGTCGATCGTCACGGACCCTGCCGTCACCACGGCGCTCGCCGCGGACCTGACGGCGGCCGGCTTCACCGTCGACCGGCTCGACTCGCTGTGGGGCGCCGAGGCCGCCGCATCGCTGCACCGCGGTTCGCGGGTCGCCGCGCTCCGCGCGCTCGCCGCCCGCGAGACCACGCCGCTCGGCACCCTGGCGACGCTGTTCGTGCTCGGCCTGCCGGTGGCGCGGGCCGAGGCCGCCGCGGCGTTCCCGACCGCCGGGCTCGACGCCGTCATCGCCTCGGGCCTGCTGCGCAGCGAAGGCGAAGGCGAAGGCGCCGACGCGCTCGTGCACCCCACCGTCGACCTGCGCCCCTACGCCTTCGTCGACGACCTCGGCGCCGGCAGCTGGTGGATCGTCTCCGACCTCGGCGAGCTCGCCCTCGGGCACGCCATCAGCGAGGAGCACGTCCTCGGCATCGGCGGCGCCACCACGACGCTGAGCGGCCTGCAGGTGCCCGTCCCGGTCGAGCGTGTGCTCGACCTCGGCACCGGGTGCGGCATCCAGGCCATGCACGCGCGGCGCTTCGCCGACCAGGTGGTCGCCACCGACATCTCGCGCCGTGCCCTCGACATCGCCCGGTTCAACGCCCGGCTCAACGGCATCGACGGCATCGACTTCCGGTTCGGCTCGCTGTTCGAGCCGGTCGCGGGGGAGCGCTTCGACCGGATCGTGTCGAACCCGCCGTTCGTCATCACACCCCGTCGCGAGGGCGTCCCGTCGTACGAGTACCGCGACGGCGGCATGGTCGGCGACGCCCTGGTCGAGACGGTGCTCCGCGGCCTGGAGGCCCACCTGAAGCCCGGTGGCACCGCTCAGCTCCTCGGCAACTGGGAGTACCACTGGGGCGTCGACGGCCTGGACCGCGTGCGCGCCTGGTTCGCCGACACCGACCTCGACGTGTGGGTGATCGAGCGCGAGCGGCAGGACCCGACGTCCTACGCCGAGACCTGGATCCGCGACGGCGGGACGAAGCCCGGCACGGCCGAGTTCGACACCCTGATGAGCGCCTGGCTCGACGACTTCGCGGACCGTCGCGTCACCGGCGTCGGCTTCGGCTACGTCGTGGTGCGTCGACCCCTGCCAGGAGGCCCGTCCGGCCTCCGCCGGTTCGAGCGCGTTCCCGAGACGCTCGGCTCCAACCCCGCGGGCCTCGGCGCGACGGTCGCCCGCGTCCTCGACGCGGCCGCCTGGCTCGCCGCGCACGACGATGCCGCGCTCGCCGCCGCTCACCTGTCGGTGGCCGGTGACGTCACCGAGGAACGGTACTACTGGCCGGGCAACGACGATCCCACCGTGATGACCCTGGTGCAGGGCGGCGGGCTCGGGCGCCGGGTGGACGCGGACACCGCACTCGCGGCGTTCGTGGGTGCGTGCGACGGCGACCTGTCCGTTGCCGCGATCATCGGCGCGCTCGCGCAGATCACCGGCGTGGACGCGCAGGCGCTCGCCGCCGACCTGCTGCCGGCGGCGCGCGACCTGGTGCTCGACGGGCTGCTCGTCCCCGCCGCCTGACGATCAGGCGCGGTGGTCGCGCCAGCTGTGCTCGGGCGTGTAGCCGAGGAGTTCGCGGGCCTTCTCTGAGGACAGCAGCGAGCTGACGCCGTCGATGTCCGCGCGGCGCTCGATGTCCGGTACGAAGCGTTCGACGAGCTCGATCGTCGGGGTGTCCATCACCGTGTCGGGGCTCGCGATGACGAACGCCTCGAACCCGGTGAGGTCGGCCTCGAGTGCCCGGCGGACAGCCTGGGCCCCGTCGCGGGAGTCGATGTACGACCACAGGTTGAAGGTCTTCGCCTCGGGGGTGGCGTCCCACGGGAACGCCGGGTAGTCGGTCTCGTCCATCACGTTCGAGAAGCGCAGGCCGATCATCTTCAGTTCCGGGTCCCAGCGGGTGAAGTGGCGGGCCATCTCCTCCTCGACCGCCTTGCCGAGGGAGTACGACGACTGCGGGCGGACCGCGAACTCCTCGTCGACCGGCAGGTAGGGCGGGTGGTGCTCGCCCATCGGGATGCCGAGCAGGGTCTCGCTCGACGCCCACACGACGTTCTTGATCTTCGCGGCACGTGCGGCGTGGAAGACGTTGATCGACGAGGTCACGTTGTTCGTGATGAGGGCCACGTCGGGGACCTGCCCCGGGGCCGGCACCGCCGCGAGGTGCACGACGGCGTCGACGTGGTCGTACCGGTCGTCGATGCCGAGCAGGGCGTTCAGGACCTGGCCGTGGTCGGTCAGGTCGATCCGCACGAACGGGACTCGCTCGGGCTTGTCGGGGGAGGGGACACGGTCGAGCAGGACCACGTCGTACCCGTGCGCATCGAGGTCGCGCACCACCGCTCGTCCGAGCTTGCCGCTGCCACCGGTCACCACTACACGCGTCATCGCGTCACTCCACATCGTCGTCGGAACACACCCTGGCGGGCACCGACCATCCTGCCCCGCCGCACCTGACGCGACCAGGCCCTGTCCGTACCCCGGAGCGTCGGGGGTGGTGGTCAGGCGGTGGGGGTGACCTGGGCGATCGCGAGGCGGGCGACGAGTTCGACGTGCTCGGCCATGTCGCGGGTGGGGTCGAAGAGCCACTGGATCTGCATGCCGTCGGACACCGCGAGCAGGACGCTGGTGAGTTCGTCGGGGTCGATGTCGGTGCGCAGCCGGCCGTCCTGCTGCATGGCCCGGAAATCGGCGGACAGGTCGCGGCGGCTGCGGTCGTAGCGCTCGCGGAAGTACTCGTGCGCCGGGTGCTCGGCGTCGGTGGCGGCTGCGGCGGACAGGTTGACGAACATCTGCACCAGGCCCGGGACCTCGGCGTTGTGCCGCACGATCGCGGCGAGCAGTGCTGCCGGGTCGGCGGCCTGCCAGTCGTGCGCGAGGTCGAGCTCGTCGCGACGGCGGAGGATCTCGACCCAGAGCTCGTCCTTCGAGTCGAAGTAGTGCAGCAGGCCGGCCTGGGTCAGCTCCACGGCGTCGGCGATGTCCTTGATGCTCGTCCGCCGGAAGCCCTGCGACGCCACGAGGTCCAGCGCGACCGTGAGGATCTCCTCGCGCTTCGCGATGCCCTTTGCGTACGAACCCCGTCGTGCCATGGCCAGACTGTACCGCCCGCAGGAGACCCGGAGAAACCAAGCAACGGTTGGTTTTCGGTGGTACGGTGCAGGAGCTGCCAGCGCGGGCGGCGAACCCGGTGGATGGTGGATGTGGGCGACGAGGCCCCGGCCGTCCAGGCGGCGCCCCGCGGCCCTGAACGAGAGGACCGACCACCGTGACCACCGTGAACGACGCGAGCACCGCCTCCAGTCCGTCGACGCCGCTGACCGAGCGCATCGATGCGCTCCTCGGCCAGCTGAGCACCGACGAGAAGGTGCAGCTGCTCACCGGACGTGACTTCTGGACCACCTGGCCCATCGAGAAGATCGGGCTGCGCCGGATCCTGATGTCGGACGGCCCGTCGGGCGTGCGCGGCGAGGTGTGGGACGAGCGCGACCCGTCCCTGAACCTGCCGTCAGCGACCGCGCTGAGCGCCTCGTGGGACCGCGCGATCGCGAAGCGCTACGGCGCCGCCGCCGCGGTGGAGGCCCGCCGCAAGGGCGTCGACGTCGTGCTCGGCCCGACCATCAACCTGCACCGGTCCCCGCTCGGTGGCCGGCACTTCGAGGCGTTCAGCGAGGACCCGGTGCTCACCGGTGACCTGGCCGCGTCGTACGTCGACGGCGTGCAGGAGAACGGTGTCGCCGCGACCCCGAAGCACTACATCGCGAACGACTACGAGACCGACCGCTTCACCGCGTCGACCGAGGTGTCGGACCGTGCCCTGCGCGAGCTGTACCTGCTGGCGTTCGAGAAGGCCGTGACCGAGGCGCACGCCTGGGCGATCATGTCGTCGTACAACGCGATCAACGGCGTGACGGCGTCGGAGAACGACCTGCTCGAGACCCCGCTCAACTCGGAGTGGGGCTTCGACGGCATCGTCGTGTCCGACTGGACCGGGGTGCGTTCCGTGGACTCGGCGAAGGCGTCGCAGGACGTCGCGATGCCCGGGCCGAACCCGTGGTGGAGTGAGGGCCCGCTGCTCGCCGCCGTGCAGTCCGGCGAGGTGCCGATGGCGGCGATCGACCGCAAGGTCCGCCGGATCCTGACCCTGGCCGCACGCGTCGGCGCGCTCGAGGGGTTCGAGCCCGTCGCCGCGTCTCCCGTGCACGTCGAGGACGGCATCGCGTTCGTGCGCGAGGCCGAGGCCGAGGGCACCGTCCTGGTCCGCAACACCGGTGTCCTGCCGCTGGACGCCCCCGCGGTGTCGCGCATCGCGGTGATCGGGCACAACGCCGACCAGGCCCGCACGCAGGGCGGTGGCTCGGCCACGGTCGTGCCGTCGCAGGTCGTGTCGCCGCTGGACGGCATCCGCTCGGCGTTCCCCGGCGCGAGCGTGGACTACGCGATCGGCGCCGTCGTGCAGGAGGGCATCGCGGAGTTCCCGCTGTCCACCATCACGAACCCCGGCACCGGGGAGCCCGGAGCCCGGGTCGCCTTCGTCAAGGACGGCGAGGAGCTGTTCGTCGAGGACCGCCGCGCGACGGCACTGTTCTGGTTCGGCGGCGACGCCCCGACCCGCCAAGCCGACCGGCTCGACATCACCACCACCTACACGGCCGAGTCGACCGGGACCGTGCGGTTCGGCATCGGCGCGGCTGGCCGGTCACGCATGTGGATCGACGGCGAACTGCTGCTCGACGAGGACGTGCCGTTCGAGGGCGACCAGCTCGGTGCCGCGTTCCTCAACCCGCCGGCGCGGTCGGTGCCGGTGTCGGTGACCACCGGCCAGCAGGTCGCGATCCGCATCGAGTACGACATCGTGCAGGACGAGACGCTCGGCGGGGTGCTGGCGTACCAGTTCGGCACCGAGCCGTCGGACGACGACCCCGCCGTGCTCATCGAGGCCGCGGTGGACGCCGCCCGTGGTGCGGACGTCGCCGTCGTCGTGGTCGGCACGAACTCCAAGGTCGAGTCCGAGGGCTACGACCGCTCCTCGCTGGCACTGCCAGGCCGCCAGGACGACCTGGTGCGCGCGGTCGCCGCGGCGAACCCGAACACGGTCGTCGTCGTGAACGCCGGGTCGCCGGTCGAGATGCCCTGGCGGAACGACGTCGCCGCGGTGCTGCTGACCTGGTTCGGCGGGCAGGAGTACGGCAACGCCCTGGCCGACGTGCTGACGGGGGCGCAGGAACCCGGCGGCCGCCTGCCCACCACGTGGCCCGTCGCGATGGCTGACGTCCCGGTGCTCGACGTCACCCCGGTCGACGGGAAGGTCGCCTACGACGAGGGTGTCCACGTCGGTTACCGGGCCTGGCTGCGGGCCGGCACGGAGCCGGCGTACCCGTTCGGCCACGGCCTCGGCTACACCACGTGGTCGATCGAGGGCGTCTCCGCGACCCCGACCGTGCGCGAGGGCGACGCCGTCATCGTCACGGCGACCGTCGCGAACACGGGCGCCCGCGCCGGCAAGCACGTCGTGCAGGTCTACGCGTCCCGTGCGGAGTCTGCGGTCGACCGCCCGGTGCGCTGGCTGGTCGGGTTCGCTCCGGTCCGGCTCGCCGCGGGCGCCTCGACGGAGGTCTCGATCGAGGTCCCGGCGCGAGCCTTCGCCCACTGGGACGGCTCGTGGCAGTACGAGTCGGGGACCTTCACGTTGCACGTCGGCGCCTCGGTCTCCGACGACGCCGGAACCGCGTCCCTCGAACTGGAGTGACGAAGTCGTCCGGTTTCCGCGCAGCTCCCAACTCCGTTCAGTAACATCTATGTGCGCGAGTCGGCTGGTTACCGTCCGCGCACGCACCGACTACGGGGTCGCTGGGTGAGCGACTCGGTCTCCTGATCCGGCCGTTGTTGCCCTGGCCTCCCCGGTGCGTCCCAGAATGCGTCCCCGCGTCCGCGCGGGGACGCATTCGTCGTTCCGGCCGCGATGCGCACCGGTGAACCGGTTGCCGCACTTCGTCCCGGTTCGGAAAAACGAGTGACACTTGGTCAACTTCTTACGTCCCAGGTGCGCGGAACGGTGTGACAAACCGCTCGGTAGGTGGAACGATGGGTGCACCATCTCGTGCGGATCAGGGACGAGATGGTCATCCGGCCGGGCTCTCGGGCCTCACCAACTCGATCAGAGCCCCGCCGGATGCCCTTGACTCTCGGTGGCGGTGCGGCGGCGGGACCGCAGGCGGTCGGGCCAGCGGCGCCGGCGCTCAGGCCCGCAGTGCCGGCCCTCAGGCCCGCAGTGCCGGGGCGATCTCCTCGGCCACGATGCGCAGGATCCGCTCGTGTGCCGCACGGTCGCCGTTCGCCGGCAGGGTGATGACCAGTTCGTCGGTGGCGGTGACCGCCGGGTCGGCGAGCAGGGCGTCGACGATGGCCGCCGGTTCGCCGGACACGACCTTGCTGAACCGGAACGGCGGGGTACCCGAGAGCGGCCGGCCCTCGTCGTCCATCCCGGAGGCGTACCCGGTCAGGAACTCCTCGTGCACGGCGCGGTCGTGGTCGTCGAGGAGCGGCACCACGATCCGGCCCACGGCGACCTTGGACTCGCGCTGCGGGTGCAGCTCGGCGAACCGCTCGCGGTAGGCGACGATCTGGTCGGCCTGCGCCTGGGCGAACGGGGCACCGGTGTCCTCGGTGTTCAGGGTCGAGCAGTGCAACAGGAGGCCCTTCTCTGCCGTGCGGACCGCCGTGCCCATGCTGCCGCCGCCCCACCACACGCGGTCGCGCAGGCCCGGGCTGAGCGGCTGCAGGGTCAGGTCGGCCCCGGCGGGGATGCTCTCGTAGCCCTTGCCGGCACTGCCCAGGGGCTCACCCTGCAGCACCTCGAGCAGCCGTGCGGCGCGGGCCTCGGCCTCGTCGCGGAAGCTGCGGTCGACCGTGCCGAACACCGGGTCGAGGATCGGGCCGTACCCGGCGATGCCGGTGCTGATGCCGAGCTGTACCCGGCCACCGCTGAGCAGGTCGACCGTGCTGGCGTCCTCGGCCAGGCGCACCGGGTCCTCGTAGCGCATGCCGAGCACGGCGGTGCCGAACGCGATGGTGCTGGTGCGTTGGGCGGCGGCCGCGAAGAAGGTCATCGGGCTCGTCAGGTACGGCTCGAAGTGCCGTCCGCGCACCCAGCCCGTCCCGTAGCCGAGCGACTCGGCGGTCTCGAACAGGCGCAGGCCGTCCTCCAGGGCGCCGGCGGCACCGTCGGTGCCGCCGTGGTTCGGGACGAAGGAGAGGAAGCCGAGTTCGCGCATGTCGCAAGTCTATGCGCACGTATCGAAATGCGCCCGGGTCGGCGACGGGGCGGACGGGAGGCCCGTGGCGGCGCCGCCACGGGCCTCCCTTCCGGCACATGCGCACCTGGGAGGATGGGCACATGACCGACGTCACCACCGTGCCCCCGCTCGTCGCCGCGATCCCGGCGGCGGTGGACGGCGTCGTCGACCCCGACGAGGTCTACGAGGCCTTCGCGGCCTGGGCCGCCGAGGGCGGCCGACCGCTGTACCCGGCGCAGGACGAAGCGGTCATCGAGCTCGTGTCCGGCGCGAACGTCGTGCTGAGCACGCCGACCGGCACCGGGAAGTCGCTCGTCGCGGCCGGCGCGCACTTCGCCGCGCTCGCCGAGGGCAAGCGGAGCTACTACACGGCGCCGATCAAGGCGCTGGTGTCCGAGAAGTTCTTCCAGCTCGTCGAGCTGTTCGGTGCGCAGAACGTCGGCATGGTCACCGGTGACTCGAGCGTCAACGCCGACGCCCCGATCGTCTGCTGCACCGCCGAGATCCTGGCGAACCTGGCCCTGCGGCAGGGGCCGGACGCCGACGTGGACGTCGTCGTGATGGACGAGTTCCACTTCTACGGCGACCCCGACCGAGGCTGGGCGTGGCAGGTGCCGCTGCTCGTGCTCGAGCGGGCGCAGTTCCTGCTCATGTCCGCGACCCTCGGCGACGTCACCACCATCGCCGACGACCTGTCCCGCCGGACCGGTCGGCCCACCGCCCGCGTGACCGGTGTCTCGCGACCCGTGCCGCTCGAGTACCAGTACGTGATGACGCCCGTGCAGGAGACGGTGGAACGGCTCCTCGAGGAGGGCAAGGCGCCGATCTACATCGTGCACTTCGCCCAGGCCGCCGCGCTCGAACGGGCGCAGTCGCTGATGTCGGCGAAGGTCGCCTCGCGCGAACGCCGCGACCAGATCGCCGACGCCATCGCCGGCTTCCGCTTCAGCGCCGGGTTCGGACAGACCCTGTCGCGCCTGATCCGGGCCGGCATCGGCGTGCACCACGCCGGCATGCTGCCGAAGTACCGACGACTCGTCGAGCAGCTCGCCCAGCGCGGCCTGCTGCCCGTCATCTGCGGCACCGACACCCTGGGCGTCGGGATCAACGTGCCGATCCGGTCCGTGCTGTTCACCGGGCTGACGAAGTTCGACGGCACGAAGATGCGCCAGCTGTCCGCGCGGGAGTTCCACCAGATCGCCGGCCGTGCCGGACGTGCCGGCTACGACACCGAGGGCGACGTCGTCGCCGAGGCACCCGAGCACGACATCGAGAACGCCCGCGCCGTCGCCAAGGCCGGCGACGACCCGAAGAAGAAGAACAAGATCAAGCGGAAGAAGGCGCCCGAGGGCTTCGTGTCCTGGGGTCAGGCGTCGTTCGAGCGGCTGATCGCGGCCGAGCCGGAGCCGATGGTCTCGCGCATGCGGATCACGCACGCGATGGTGCTGTCCGTCGTCGCCCGTGGCGGGGACGCCTTCGCGGACGTCCGGTCGCTGGTCTACGACAACCACGAACCGCGCTCGCGGCAGCTCGCGATGGCCCGGCGGGCACTCGTCATCGCCCGGACCCTCATCAACGCGCGGGTGATCGAGAAGGTCGACGGCGCCTACCGCCTCACCGTCGACATCGCGCCGAACTTCGCGCTCAACCAGCCGCTGTCACCGTTCGCGCTCGCCGCGTTCGAGTTGCTCGACCCTGCTTCTCCCACCTATGCGCTGGACATGGTCTCGGTCGTCGAGGCCACGCTCGACGACCCGCGGGCGATCCTGTCGCAGCAGCAGTTCAAGGAGCGTGGCGAGGCCGTCGCCCGGATGAAGCAGGAGGGGATCGAGTACGAGGAGCGGATGGAACTGCTCGAGGAGATCACCTGGCCGAAGCCGCTCGACGAGCTGCTGACCGCCGCCTACGAGGCGTACGCCGCCGAACAGCCCTGGGTGCTCGACTTCCAGCTGTCCCCGAAGGCCGTCGTCCGTGACATGTACGAACGCGCGATGACCTTCGGCGACTTCGTGCGCTTCTACCAGCTCACCCGCTCCGAGGGGCTCGTGCTCCGCTACCTGTCCGACGCGTACCGGACCATGCGGCAGACCATCGCCGAGGAACAGCGGACCCAGGAGCTCGACGACCTGATCGAGTGGCTGGGCGAGGTCGTCCGGCAGACCGACTCCTCGCTCGTCGACGAGTGGGAGGCGCTGCTCAACGGCGACGTCCTGCTGGCCTCCGAGGAGCACGAGGAGATCGCGCCGCCGCAGCCCGCACGACTCACCGGCAACCCGCGGGCGTTCCGGGTGCTCGTGCGCAACGCCCTGTTCCAGCGGGTGCTGCTCGCCGCGGCCGACGACATCGACGGGCTCGGGGAACTCGACGCGACCGTCGGCTTCGACCGGTCGGCGTGGGACAACGTGCTCGAGGAGTACTACGAGGAGCACGACAGCATCGGCACCGATGCCGACGCGCGCTCGATGCAGTACCTGGTGCTCGACGAGAGCGGTGCCACCGCATCACCGCGGGTCTGGAAGGCGCGGCAGATCTTCGCCGACCCCGAGGGCGACAAGGACTTCGGGTTCTCGGCGACGATCGACCTGGACGCCTCGGACGAGGTCGGCGAGGCCGTCGTGCGGGTCACCGAGATCGGACGGTTCGACGGGTGGGCCGAGGTGGACGTCGACTGATCGGCGCTGGGGTTGTCGGACGTGTACCGTCTCCGGCACCACCCCCACCCGAGAGGACTGCGTCATGCGCATCGGATCCAGCATCGCCCTGATCGTCATCGGCGCGATCGTCGCCTTCGCGCTGAACATCCAGCTCGCCGGTATCGACCTCCGCCTGATCGGCTACATCCTGATGGCAGCCGGTGTCGTGCTGCTCATCATCAGCCTCGCCGTGGCCTTCGGCGGTCGCCGCACCACGACCACCACGCGCTCGGGTGTCGACCCGGCGTCGGGGGAGCAGATCACCCGCCAGGACCGGCGCGACGGGACCTACTGACCGCCCAGCTCGGTCGTCCCGTCAGTCGGCTTTGGTTCGTCTGCCCACAGAGCCGATGCGCGAGCGATGATTCGCTCGACGGCATGCGACTGAGCCCGTTGTACCTCGGCATTGCAGGGGACGGTGCTGTCGGGCATCGGATCTGCTTCCGGTTCGAGTGGAGGTTCGTCGGGCGGTTCCGCTTCCGCCGAAGTCGCTGCGTGCCGCTCCGCCGTCAGAAGAGGGTCGCGGGCGGGGTCGCGTCGGGCAGCGCAGACGGCTCGGGGACCTCGGCGCCTGGCCAGCCGGGACCGTGCGGCACGTCGGTGCCGTTCTGGAACGCGGTGGCAGCACCGCGGGCTCGCACATCGGCGGCCTCGTTCATCTCGTGACCGACGTGACCGCGCACCCACTCGAACGTGACCTTGCGGCCCTGCAGTTCCGCGTCGAGTTCCTTGATGATCTCGACGTTGAGGACCGGCTTGCCGTCGGCCTTCCGCCAGCCCTTGCGCTTCCAGCCGGCGAGCCACTCGGTGCAGGCCTTGATGGCGTACTGGCTGTCGCACAGGATGTGCAGCGGCTCGCCGGTGTCCTTCGTGGCGCGGAGCAGCTGCAGGACGGCGGTGAGCTCGCCGATGTTGTTCGTCGCACGGGGCCAGCCACCGGCCGCCCACCGGTCGTCGTCGACGTACCAGGCCCAGCCGGCGGGGCCGGGGTTGCCGAGGGCTGAGCCGTCTGCGGCGGCGACGATCGTCACGATGGGACCTCCTGGTGGTGCCGAGTGCTGGTCAACCGTAACGGACCGGCCCGGCCCCTCGGCTCAACGCCGAGCGGGGTCGAGGTTGAGCGTGCTGCCCTCGAGCAGCCAGTCGTCGTCGCGCTGCTCCGTGTAGGGGTTCATCCACTGCACCTGCGCCGGCGTGACGCCGAACCGCTCCGCGACCGTCGAGAGCTCGTCGCCGTGCGCGACCAGGTAGTTCGCCGGTCGGCCGTCGACGTCGGTGACGATGCCGTAGGCGCCCGGTCGGTCCTTGCCGACGGTGACCCGGAGGTCGGGGTAGGGGTTCGGGATCCTCCACGTGAGGTCAGCGGCGGCGAGCACTGATCCGGCCCACGGGCGCGCCGACGAGTCCTCGTCGGCCACCGTCGCGGGCACGAGGACGACACTGCGCAGGTAGTCGGGGCGTGGACCCGCCTGACCCATCGTGAACGAGGTCGGAGGAGCAACCGCGGCGGCCCACTCGACCGTTTCGCGCACCGCGCCGTCCGCACCGTCGAGCGGCTTCGCGGGCCGGTGCCGGAACTCCAGACGCATCGGCTGCGGATTGGTCGTCCGGTACCCGGAGAGCTGGGCGTCGAAGGTGCCGCGGTCGTTCGCAACGACGCGGACGTGGATGCTCGTGTCACCGCTCGGCGAGACGACGTCGGTCTCGGCCGCCACGGTGCCGGTGGGCAGCGCCTGCTCCACCTTGGCCGGATCGGCCGCCGGCGTCGGGTCCGGCGCGGGTTCCGCCGTGCGCTCGGCCGCCTGTCGCGTCGGTGTCGGGATCGCATCGTCGCCACCGAACGCCGTGCACCCCGTGAGCAGCAGCCCCACCAGTGCGGAGCCGATCACCGCGGTCGTCGCGGTCCGTGTTCGTCCCATCGTTCCCCCTCGTCGGCAGCGTAGCGGGGGCGAGGGGCGTCATGGAGCGCGGGGAGCGGACCGAGCCAGACTCGTTACACGGGGCCGGGGACTACCGTCCGCTACAGGAGGAAACACCATGAGCGACAGCATCCCGAACGCCCCCGGCCCCGAGCCGTCGGACGACCGAGCACGGAACGACGCGCTCCGCGACGCGGCCCACAGCGACGACGTCGACGGGGTCAGCGGCCGTGAGCAGCGGGCGGCCGACACGTCGTACAGCCCCTCGAGCGAGCGTGAGATGGACGCATCCCAGACGAAGCAGCGCGACGACGCCGACCTGCGTGAGGACGGCATCGACCCGTCCAGGGTCATCGCGGCCCCCGGGACGGGCGGCGCGGACGACGCCGGCGACGTGGAGCCCGAACCGGGTGACCTGCACCTGCCGTGGCAGTCCGAGGAGGACCGCCGGGGCTGATCCGGCTACGACACCGAGTCCGGGTGGGAGCCCGTCCGCTGCCCGGACTCGAGCGTCCCGATCGCCGCGAGCTCGTCGGCGGTGAGCTCGAAGCCGTCGACGTCGAGGTTCGACCGGATCCGAGACGGCGTGACCGACTTCGGCAGCACCACCACGCCCTGCTGCACGTTCCACCGCACGAGCACCTGCGCCACGCTCACACCGTGCGCGTCCGCGATGCCGGTCAGCACCGGCTCGTCGATCAGTCGCCCGCGGCCGAGCGGCGACCACGCCCCGGTCACGATGTCGTGCTGCTCGTGGAACGCGATGAGTTCGCGCTGCGGCAGCCACGGGTGCCGTTCGACCTGGTTCAGCGCCGGTACCTCGCCGGTCTCGTCGATGAGTCGCTGCAGGTGCGGCACCTGGAAGTTCGAGACACCGATGCTCCGCGCCCGCCCCGACTCGCGCAGTTCCACCAGCGCCCGCCAGGTATCGACGTAGCGGTCGTTCGCGGCGGCCGGCCAGTGGATCAGGTAGAGGTCGACGGCGTCGAGCCCCAGCCGGTCGAGACTGCCGTCGAACGCCCGCAGGGTCGCGTCGCGCCCCTGGTGGTCGTTCCACACCTTGGTCGTCACGAAGACGTCGTCACGATCGAGCGCAGAGGCCCGGATCGCCCTGCCGACGCCGGTCTCGTTGCCGTACATCTGGGCGGTGTCGACGTGCCGGTAGCCGGCGTCGAGCGCGAGACCGACCGCCGTCTCCGCTTCGGCATCGTCGACCTTGTAGACGCCGAAGCCGATCGCGGGGATCGCGCGGCCGTCGCGCAGGGGGACTGAGGTGACCATGCACCCATCCTGCCGGTGCCTGGCGGGCGTGCGCCGGGCCTCCAGGCCATCTGTGGAGAACGCGACCCGCGCCCCGGGCGCACGTTCCTTCCCACACCGGCCGCGATGGCAAGTGGAATCGGGCGTACCTGGTCAGAACTCCGACCAGGTACGCCCGATTCGACCAGGTACGCCCGAAACCGCCCGCCCCGCACGCTCAGGTCGGCAGGTGCACCGGCTCGGTGTCGGGGAGGGGGCTGGCGTCACGGCCGCGCAGGTCGGGCAGCCAGCTGCGCATCGCCAGGGGGAGCAGCACGCCCAAGCCGGCCATCACGGCGCCGACGGTGAAGCCGCCGACGGGGCCGCTGCCGTCGATCAGGAAGCCGGCGATCGCCGAACCGCCGGCGGCACCGATCAGCTGGCCGGTGCCCATCCAGCCGTAGGCCTCGGCCGTGTCGGAGAACTTGACGGTGGCGGAGACCGAACCGAACATCACCGCGAGGGCCGGCGCGATGCCCACACCCGCGATGACCAGGGCGAGGCAGAGCCACCAGAAGCCCGTGCCGCCGAGGGCCAGGGTGAGGCCGACGAAGACGACGGCCATGCGCGTCCACAGGGTGTTGCGGGAGATCGGGCGGTGGCCGAACGCCAGGCCGCCGACGAGCGAACCGACCGCGAACACCGCGAGGACGATGCCGGCGTTCGGGCTGCCCTCGCCGAAGACGCTCGTGACACTCGCCTCGACCGCTGCGCACGCCCCGATCAGGAGCAGACCGGTCAGGGTGGCGACGACGACCGCGGGGCGCTTGAGCACGACACCGAAGGCGCGCTTGGAGCGGGGGATGCGGACTCGACCGAGCTCGGGGGAGGCGATGAACCACGCGCCGCCGACGACCAGGAAGACCATCGCGACGACGATCGCCTCGACCGTGCCGACCTGGGTGGCGACGAAGGTGGTGATGACCGGGCCGGCGACCCAGATGAGCTCCTGCGCGCTGGCGTCGAGTGAGAAGAGGGGTGTGAGCTGCGCGGACGTCACCATCTTCGGGTAGATGGTGCGCACCGCCGGCTGCACGGGCGGGACCGCCAGGCCGCCGAGGAACCCGACCACCACGTAGCCCCAGAGCGGCATGACCACGAACGCGATGACCACCATGCTGATCAGCGCGACGATGCTCGTCAGGATGAGGACGGGGCGCATGCCCCAGCTGCCCATCCACCGGCTCGTCAGGGGACCGGCCAGCGCCTGCCCGATGCTCGTCGTCGCCAGCACCAGACCGGCCGCGCCGTAGGAGCCGAACACGTGCTCGACGTGCAGCAGGTAGGCCAGCGACAGCATGCCGAACGGGAACCGCGCGGTGAGCTGTGCGGCGATGACACGACCCACGCCAGGGGTCTTCAGGAGGGGCCCGTACGTACTCACGAGACGAGTGTACGGACCGGCCGCACGGGGCTGTCCCCCGTCCTGGGGAGGGGCGGTTCGCGACACGCCGATGCGCTGATTCCACACTTGTGGATCGGGACTGTCCACGGGTGTGGGGAAGTGTCGGTGGTCGGCCGCAGACTGGCGGAAACTCGGGCCTCCCGGGAATCCACAGACTGTGGAGGACGTTGTGGAGAACTACATGGCTGTAACACTTCCTCTTGTGGTCGGTGCTGCGGCTAGCCACTAGATGTAGTGTGGAGGCATCGCAGCGGCCCCTCCCGGACACGACTGCGGACAGACATCAGCACCACCTCCACAGCACAGCAGAAACCAGTAGGAACCAGGGGAGAACATGGCCGTCACCGTCTACACCAAGCCGTCCTGCGTCCAGTGCACCGCGACGTACCGGGCCCTCGACAACAAGGGCATCGAGTACGAAGTGCACGACGTCTCCACGGACGAAGCAGCGCTCGAGCACGTCAAGAGCCTCGGCTACATGCAGGCCCCCGTCGTCGTCACGGACGACGACCACTGGTCGGGCTTCCGCCCCGACAAGATCGCGACCCTCAGCGCCGAACTGGCGTAGTCGCCTTCCGTCCTGCGGACGGTCACCCCGGTCCCGTTCAGGAGGCCCGGCGATCGCCCGCAGGACACCCTCGGTCCGCCTGTTCCGCACCTTCTCCAGAGGAGCGCACCATGAGCCGATTGGTCTACTTCTCGAGCGTGTCCGGGTACACCGCGCGCTTCGTCGAGAAGCTCGGCCGCGACGCGGACCGGATCCCGCTCTACCCGAGCGAACCGTTCCTGCACGTCGACGAGCCCTACGTCCTGGTCCTGCCCACCTACGGTGGCGGCAACGGCGAGGGTGCAGTCCCCAAGCAGGTCATCAAGTTCCTCAACGACGCCCACAACCGCTCGCTCATCCGCGGCGTGGTGGTGGGTGGCAACACGAACTTCGGCGAGGCGTACGGCCTCGCAGGGGACGTCATCGCGCAGAAGTGCAACGTCCCCCTTCTGTACAGGTTTGAACTCTTCGGGACCCCTGACGACGTGTCGGCGGTCAACTCAGGATTGGATGCATTTTGGACGCAGCAGTTGCAGACGTCGATCTGACGTCGCCGCAGACGGGGATGGACTACCACTCCCTCAACGCGATGCTCAACCTCTACGACGCGGACGGGAACATCCAGTTCGACAAGGATCGTGAGGCCGCCAAGCAGTTCTTCCTGCAGCACGTCAACCAGAACACCGTCTTCTTCCACAACCTGAAGGAGCGGCTCGACTACCTGGTCGAGAACGAGTACTACGAAAAAGCCACGATCGACATGTACTCGCTGGACTTCATCCAGCGACTCAACGACCTGGCCTACTCGAAGAAGTTCCGGTTCCAGACGTTCCTCGGCGCGTTCAAGTACTACACGAGCTACACGCTCAAGACGTTCGACGGCAAGCGTTACCTGGAGCGGTTCGAGGACCGCGTCGTCATGACCGCCCTCGGCCTGGCCCAGGGCAACGAGCAGCTCGCCATCGACCTGGTCGAAGAGATCGTCGCCGGCCGCTTCCAGCCCGCGACCCCCACGTTCCTCAACACGGCGAAGGCACAGCGCGGCGAGCTCGTCTCCTGCTTCCTGCTCCGCATCGAGGACAACATGGAGTCGATCTCGCGCGGCATCAACTCCTCGCTGCAGCTCTCGAAGCGCGGCGGCGGCGTGGCCCTGCTCCTCTCCAACATCCGCGAGGCCGGTGCCCCGATCAAGCAGATCGAGAACCAGTCCTCGGGCATCATCCCCGTGATGAAGCTGCTGGAAGACTCCTTCTCCTACGCGAACCAGCTCGGTGCGCGTCAGGGTGCCGGCGCGGTCTACCTCAGCGCCCACCACCCGGACATCATGAAGTTCCTCGACACCAAGCGCGAGAACGCCGACGAGAAGATCCGCATCAAGACGCTGTCCCTCGGCGTCGTCGTGCCGGACATCACGTTCGAGCTCGCGAAGAACAACGAGGACATGTACCTGTTCTCGCCGTACGACGTCGAGAAGGTCTACGGCGTCCCCTTCGGCGACGTCCCGCTCTCCGAGAACTACCGCGCGATGGTCGACGACTCGCGCATCAAGAAGACGAAGATCAAGGCGCGTGACTTCTTCACGACCATCGCCGAGATCCAGTTCGAGTCGGGCTACCCGTACATCGTGTTCGAGGACACGGTGAACAAGGCCAACCCGATCAAGGGTCGGATCAACATGTCCAACCTGTGCTCGGAGATCCTGCAGGTCAACACCCCGACGACCTTCAACGAGGACCTGTCCTACAAGGAGATCGGCAAGGACATCTCCTGCAACCTCGGCTCGCTGAACATCGCGCTGACGATGGACTCTCCCGACTTCGGCAAGACCATCGAGACCGCGATCCGCGGCCTGACCTCGGTCTCGCAGATGTCGCACATCACCTCGGTGCGTTCCGTCGAGGACGGCAACGACAAGTCGCACGCCATCGGCCTCGGCCAGATGAACCTGCACGGCTACCTCGCTCGTGAGCGCGTCTACTACGGCTCCGAAGAGGGCATCGACTTCACGAACATCTACTTCTACACGGTGCTGTTCCACGCCCTTCGTGCGTCGAACAAGATCGCGATCGAGACCGGCGAGACCTTCGACGGCTTCCGCGACTCGAAGTACGCGTCGGGTGAGTTCTTCGACAAGTACACCGACCAGACGTGGACGCCCGCGACCGCTCGTGTTGCCTCGCTGTTCGACAACGCGAACATCACGATCCCGACGCAGGACGACTGGAAGGCGCTGAAGGCGTCCGTCCAGCAGTACGGCATCTACAACCAGAACCTGCAGGCCGTCCCGCCGACCGGTTCGATCTCGTACATCAACCACTCGACGTCGTCGATCCACCCGATCGCGTCGAAGATCGAGATCCGCAAGGAAGGCAAGCTCGGCCGCGTCTACTACCCGGCGCCCTTCATGACGAACGACAACCTGGACTACTACCAGGACGCGTACGAGATCGGTGCCGAGAAGATCATCGACACGTACGCCGCGGCGACGCAGCACGTGGACCAGGGCCTGTCCCTGACGCTGTTCTTCAAGGACACCGCCACCACGCGTGACATCAACAAGGCGCAGATCTACGCATGGCGCAAGGGCATCAAGACGATCTACTACATCCGTCTCCGCCAGCTCGCGCTGGAGGGCACGGAGGTCGAGGGCTGCGTCAGCTGCATGCTGTAGAGCTGCCGCTGAGGCGTTAGTTCACCTCGGACTGGAGGCCCGTTTTGAGCCCGCCACGGGCTTCCAGTTCTAACAAGTACATAAAGAGCTCAGGGCCAGGTTCGCGAAAACCTGACCCTGAACAGCCCCTAGCAGGGACTCCAACTTGAGCGCTGGAACGTCCACTGTACATGAGTCGTACCGACCCATCCGGGTCGGGCTCTCGGGGCTGTTTCAGTCCCGAGAGGAGGTGAAGACAGTGGGCAAGAGCGTGAGTAGGAGTGCCGCAAGTGGGCGCTTCGTGAGTACCGCAACCGCCGCCCGGTGGCCGTCGAAGACGACCACCGAACGAGTGGGGAGCGGAACCGGAAACTCCCGCACGGTGAGTCGCTCCGCCAGCACAGGTCAGTTCGTGACCGGTGCAACGGCGAAGAGGAACCCGGGCGGAACCATTCAGCAGCGCGTCTGACGCTGCGCTGGGCGAGCGGTGGAAGCCGCTCGCCCAGCACCACCACATCCGTACGTACAAGAACCACGAGGGACACGCGTTGGTCGAGAAGCTGAAGCTCATTGATCGGGTCCAGGCCATCAACTGGAACCGCATCCAGGACGACAAGGACGTCGAGGTCTGGAACCGTCTCGTCAACAACTTCTGGCTGCCCGAGAAGGTGCCGCTGTCGAACGACGTGCAGTCGTGGAACACGCTGACGCCGGCCGAGCAGACCCTGACCATGCGTGTGTTCACCGGTCTGACGCTGCTCGACACCATCCAGGGCACCGTCGGCGCCGTGTCGCTCATCCCCGACGCGATCACCCCGCACGAGGAAGCCGTCTACACGAACATCGCGTTCATGGAGTCGGTGCACGCCAAGTCCTACTCGTCGATCTTCTCGACCCTCGCGTCGACGCGTGAGATCGACGAGGCCTTCCGCTGGTCCGAGGAGAACCCGAACCTGCAGAAGAAGGCGTCCATCGTGATGGACTACTACCAGGGCGACAACCCGCTGAAGCGCAAGGTCGCCTCGACGCTGCTCGAGTCGTTCCTGTTCTACTCGGGCTTCTACCTGCCGATGCACTGGTCGTCGCGCGCCAAGCTCACGAACACCGCCGACCTGATCCGCCTGATCATCCGTGACGAAGCCGTCCACGGGTACTACATCGGCTACAAGTACCAGAAGGGCCTCGAGACCCTCACGCAGGCCGAGCGCGACGAGCTCAAGGACTACACGTTCTCGCTGCTGTTCGAGATGTACGAGAACGAGGTGCAGTACACGCAGGACCTCTACGACGAGGTCGGTCTGACCGAGGACGTCAAGAAGTTCCTGCACTACAACGCCAACAAGGCGCTGATGAACCTGGGCTACGAGCCGATGTTCCCGAAGAACATCACCGACGTGAACCCGGCCATCCTCTCCGCCCTGTCGCCGAACGCGGACGAGAACCACGACTTCTTCTCGGGGTCTGGCTCGTCGTACGTCATCGGCAAGGCCGTGAACACCGAGGACGAGGACTGGGACTTCTGACCGTCCATAGGCCTCGGAAGTAAATCCCATGACATTTGATTATGCAAACCTCGAGCTCGTGAGATCTGAGATGGTCGCCGAGGTTGAGGCTGATCGTGCTAGCGACGCGATCTACATAAGTTCGAGGTTGACCGACGTAGGGGCGAGGCAATGGCCTCAACTCCTTCTTGAGGCTGCCCAGGTCGGTGATAGCGATAGCCTAGGTCAGGGACTGAGATCCCCCGGCCTTCTTGCTGAGTATGAAGTCGCAACGCGTAACGGTAAGGCCAATACAAAGCGGGTGCCCGTGACCGCGGCCGACACCCTTGCTGAAGGCGAGTTCAATCGATACTATCTGCGGGCCCTGGCGAAAGTTGCTATTGCGACCGGTCGCCGCGTCGAGATTTATCGAGGCAAAGCTTCGGTGAACCCGCGCAGTAGCTCGACGGTAGCGGAGGGCAGGATTCTGGATCCTCGTGATCTACTTGCGGACCTCCGCTCAAACGTGGGGGTGGACGCAGCGTTAGGTTTACCGCCTGGGCCGAATTCTGGGCTGACAGGCAGACTGGCATAGGGCGTACCCTGCACCTTTGATTTTGGCATCGTCGTGTCTAGACCGTTTTCCGGATGTGCATCCTGCCGGCAATCATCGAATGACTATGCAGTGGCAATAGCAGTACCTGCGAACCATGATTGAGGAGCTGGTTCGCTGCCCTTCGGACTTTACCCCTTCGGACTTTACCCCTTGCTGACAGATACGCCTGAAGATCTGACACCGACGACTGTGAGGCGCCAGTGGGTAAACGCCGGCGTCGAGTTGCACCCGAGCTGCGATGCCGCGTCGCCACGTCGTACCCATTAATCCTGTCTCCTAATCACGTTTTGCGGAGAGGCTCGAACTTGTCACGTACAAGTCAGAAATTGGCTCAACTCTCAGCAGTTCAAGGGGTACCTTGGTCGATCGCGCGGCTAACCGATCTCGGGTAGATGCAGAATCTGCAGGAGGCTAATTGAAGCGACTCGCCGGCCTTCGCTTCTCGCTGACTGCCCAAATTGGCGAACGTTACTGGATACTTGCACAACGTATGCAGCCTAGGTCGCAGTGCAGCATATGCTCAATAAATAACTGCCTCGGAGAATTTTCAATCGACGATGCTCGTTCCGCGCTTCTGTACCATCAGGCCTTGAGAAATCGCACCGAGCAAGACTTCAGGGACTCCGCCGTCCTCATCGTTCGTGATAATCGCGACGTTACGTTCCGCGCGACTTATTGACAAATAGAGCATGGAGAGAAGCCGCGTTCTTTCGGCTGGGGAAATTGCGCCCGGACGCATGTCCGGCAGTCCAACAACGAGAATCGCGTTAAACTGGAGTCCAGCAAGATGTTCCGCCGCACCGATAACTACACCGCGTTGACGGTAGGAGATGCTCCCGATATCGGACCGGCTCGATATCAGGTTGACGCCAAATTTACCTGACTTTGAGAGATTGGACGCAAATTCGCTGTAGCGTGTCCACTGGCGAGAGTCGACGATGGCAATTCCGACCGTTCCTGCGCTATGAAGGTCCTGAACCTCACTATACAGGTCCGCGGCTTCCGAGTCGCGATCTTCAGAGCGGATCAGCGACGGCTTTGGCCCCCTCGCCGCTACAGACTCGACACGCGAGAAGTCGATGTCCCAATCTTGTCCGTAGACAAGTGTGGGGAAGGCGAGGTGAACATGCCTAATCAGGTCGAGAATCTCGGGTGTGAAGCGATGAATCTCCTTGAGGTCAAAGTTCCGGTAGTCGCCGGTGTCTAGCGGGGGGAGGAGCTCAGACGATTGCGTGGCAGCGGAGGCGGCACCAATCAGTTCGGCCGACGGTGACTGCCCCGGGTCTGCGGCCATGAAAAGACGCGGATATATTGTCACGTCGCTATTCAGGTAGTGCAGGACTTGTCGTTCGAGTGGAGAAAAGAGATGAAATTCGTCGACAAAAATGAGGTCATATCCTTCCGTTTTACGTCGCCGATTCCAGGCATGAGACTCGAGGTAATTGACGAAGTCGCTCAGGAGTTGGTCTGCGGTCAAAAGGCCGCGGTCTTCAAGTGACCTCACGTATCTGCTGTAGAGGTCGAAGATCACCTTCATGTCGCTCTTGGTCTCAACAGGAAGCATCCACGGCGCACGCACCATTTGGAGATAACGTTGCTCAGATCCAGCGCCGGGGTATATGTTCAGTGCTCCGATGACTGAGCCGAACTCGATCAGAAGATCCCAAAGGAACGCGAGTCGCTTGTCGGGGTCTTTTGTTTGAATTCTGTCCGCTAGTCCGGGTGAAGTCTTCGATTTGAAGGCCACCCAATCCGAAGCGATGAAGTCGTCGAGAACGTCCTGGATCTCGTCCAGTTGTGCACGTTTGCCACTCAAGCTGTCCTCTCCAATCAGTGACACGGCACCGTCACTGAATTGCTGAGGCATAAGATCTTGTGCGACAGCTACTAGGGGGAATACATCGAGAGTTTTATGACTTTCGCCCATTGCATCGATGGATCGCTGCACCTGATTCGCTAGCGACCAGCTGTGAGTGACGAAGAGTACCCTAACGGGGCGCTCACTTTCGGATGAAAGGCGCAACTCGCGGATTGCCTTGAGCGTTAGAGCGAGCGTCTTTCCGGAGCCAGCTGGACCGCGTAGTCGTATGGATCGATCAGTCTTTGTCTCGATAAAGTTTCGCTGCTCGGCTGACGCCTGTTGGAACCACGTTTCAAAATCCCAACCAGTGCCGTCGGGGGAGTTTAGCGGTGAGAATGTAATGTCGACGTCAGTGGTTGCTGCCAGTCGACCCACCTCGAATTCACGTTGCGCCAACCCGAGAGCCTTGGACCAGCCGGAGTTGCTAACACGGTTCCGGTTTTGGTTTTCGGCGATGTAGTCTGCCAGGCCCAGACGCGGATTGTCCACCGTGATCCACAGGTAAACATCAAAGTTCTGTTCAGGGAGAACCTCTGCGTACCACCTGATGTCGTTGAAGTTCGATATAGGGAGGGCGGCGAAGGCGACGAAGTTGTCGACTTTATACTGACCCCAACCCTTCGGCAATGAGAGTGGTCCGTTTGACGCACGCTCGGCGAAGGCCGCAATTCTTCCGTAGCTTTCGCGCCGATTGCGAGCTAGGTAGGGGGGCGCAAGTGGGTCTCTCGCGAACTTGTCGCGAGCCATATAGATTCGTTGGTCTTCAACCAAATCGTCGATATGAATTAAGTAGGTAGCGTCTTCTTCATCAACCATTTGCAGGACTGGCGAGGCAGAAACAAGGTCAAGTGTTAGGCCATTTGAAAGTTCGCGGGCGCTGCGTGTTGTGAAGACTAGCGGTTTCAATTTAGTGACTCCTCGAGAAGGTCGGAGTGGAAGTCTCGTGTCTCTTCGTAGGCCGCGGGGAGGCCGATGGCGAGGAAGACCATGGCAAAGCGCTGAACCAAAGCATGGGCGTAACGATCTGTTAGCCGCGCGACTCGGCGGTATTTCACCGTCTGACGAGTGGCGGCGAGAGCTATATCAGGCTCCGGTATCTGTTCCAGATGGCGCAGAAATGCAAAGTATCCTGCAGTTAAACCTGGTCCAATACTGCTAAGGAATAGGGCATCGCCGGGTGTTTGTGTGAATGCCTGCCTGAGGCGTAACGTTACTTCTTTGCGAGCATTATTCTCGGATGCGCCTAGCGCAACCAAGCCTTCGGTCTGCAGCTGAACGGCGCTTGGAAGACTGGAAGGGTCACGCGCAAGAAGCTCGAGAGCCTGAAGAGTCTTCGTGAAGCTGGTTGCTTTCGTTCCGTCGAAACCAAGCTCGGCTGTGATCTCTGTCGGTGTTGCCTCGCGTAACCAGCGTAATGCGCCGCTGTCGGAGAGGCGCTCGTGCGGGGTGCCGGTGAGCTGAGTGCGAAGGAGCTTTAATGCTTTCTGGAGGCCGCGGTCGCGAATCCTCGGAAATTGCATTTCGAGTAGGTACTCGGTCTGATGTAGTAGGGGCACCGCTGTTATCCGACCATGATGCTTATCGAACGCGAGGTCGCAATCGGCGGTAATGACTACCAGGTGCCGGCGCCACATGGGCGCATCATTGTCTGTGGCTTCGATCACGTCGCCCTGGCGAAGCTGCTCTCGTGTTGAAACAGGTTCGAACTCCGCAAATTGCACGCGACCCCCAAGTGGCTATGTCTACTGAGCCCGCGTCCCTGGTGCTGTAAGTGGCGGGGTGAGACTGGACCCTGTCCACCTCGATCTGAGGCTAACCGGCCGACAGGTACTTGTCGAGGATGACTCGCTGACGAGTCTCTGTTGCCGCACAGGCTTGGTGCTGGGCGCCTGAGTTCCGCGCGGTCCCGCTTAGCGCGGGAAGATCGTGCCCAGGCCCGCTAACCAGCTGCGGTTCAATGATGTTCTTCGGTGGAAGCGTCTTCCCGGACTTAGACGTCGGAGGGCACGGTACGGGGCGTCGTTTGCCGAGGGCGTTGTAAGGCAGCTGGCGAGGAGGGCAACGAGGACTCGCACACGACCTCGATGTGGATGCAGTCCTGTCTGTTGCTAACGCGCCGACGGGCCCTCCGCGTCCGACGGTTCGAGCCGCACTATGTCTGCTCCTGCAGGCAGCGCGCCGAGCCTGGCCCGCGCAGCACCACGCTCCAGCGGCGTCACCGCGCCGTTAAAGGCTCAGGACGAGCCTGTCGGAGTCGACGAAGGCGAGCGTGCGACGGAGCGCCTCTGCGACGTCCTCCATACTGCCTTCGGTCTCGGTCTCGGTCTCGACGTCGATCACACTGTGCGATCCGTTCTTCCCGTAGTTTCCCAGCCTTTCGGGACGGTGGCCGAACGAATTCCGATGCCCTCATATTCGGGAGGTAGACCAGCCGGGCCAGGACTTGAGCGTGGAGCTGCGCCGCCGCGAGGACGACGGCGAATACCGCTTCTACATCGTCGGCCGTGACCACGACCTCACCGAACCGCTCACCGAGACCATCGACGTGCAGGCTGCGCACGAACCTCGGCATCCTGCCGAGCTGTTCACGGCTGACCAGGCTGCGCCGGTGTTCATGCACTACGTCGAACACCAGACAGTCACCGACGGCTACACGCTCCGTCTCATCGCCGACATGTAGAAGGTGGCGACGCCACCGTCGCGTGTCCGCGACCGTGTGCCGGACAGGAGGCGCGGTGCCAGCTGGCACCGCGCCTCCTGTCCGTTGCTGCTCACGCGACCGCGTGCAGTCACGCAGCCAACCGCGTCCGGCCAGCCCTGTGCTGGGGATGGTGCTGGGTCCGAATCACCCGAGGGCGCCGCCCCAGAAGTCGTGACCGCCGAACATGACCGTCACCGGGACGGCCTGCGCTCGGTCGGCCACGTACCGGTACACGCCGCCCGGACGTCCGAGCCACAGCACCTGCGCGGTCGTTGTGGTCGTCGCGACGGTCCGGAGCTCCACCACGTACTGCCCGGAGGGGATCTGGAACTGCGCCGTCTGCTCACTGTCGAGGAGCGTCGAGAACCGGGTCGAGAACGACGCACCGGTCGTCGCGTTCGTCACCGTGACGGTCGCACCGCTCAGCTGCGCCGACGGGCTGCGGGACGCCGAGGCCGCGTAGACGACCAGGTCGTAGTCGCTGTGTGCGTAGTGCCGTGACAAGGTGACTCGGGAAGCCGGGAGCGTTCCTCGCTGCTGGTACACCCGGGTCTTCCAGACGGCGGGAGACGCCGTTCCGCTGGCGTAGGCCTCGATGCGGTACTTCCCGGTGCTCAACCCGACGAACCGGTACTGGCCCGCGCTGTCCGAGGCCGTCCGGAACACCTGTGAGGTGTCCTCGTTCCAGGCGTACATCAGGCGCCCAGCGGCGGGTCCAGTGGGGCCGACCACGCCGCCCTGCACGGTGGCGCCGATCACGAGCGGCACGGTGACCGCGACTGTGGAACCGCCACGGACGGCGATGCCCGAGCGGAGTCCGGGGGCGTAGGTCTCCGTTCCGTGCGGCGGGAGTTGCCGCGTCGTCACCGTGACGGTGTCCGGTGCGGGGATACCGGTGAACGTGGCGGCGCCGTCATCGTCGGTGGTGGCGTTCCCGACGACGACGTCGGTGCCGATCGCTGCGATTTCGACGTCCGCCAGCCGGATCGCGGTGCCGTCCGGCGTTGCGAGCTGCACGGTGATCGTTCCGGATCCGGCCGCAGTCGCTGGTGGTGCGAGGCCGATCAGCGCGCCTGCTGCCAGCGCGACGACCAGCGTCGTCCCCGTGATCAGTCGCATCGTGTTCCCCGATCGTCGGCCACCCGTGCGTTGCCAGGGACTGTACGCGGGCGGGCGGGCGGGCGGGGCAGGCACATCGCAGCAGCGGTCACGCGGAAGCCGTCTCGGCTTCGACAGGCGTCACGAGGTGCGGGTCGCACCGATCGCCCAGACGCGGGGCGGTTCGGCACCGTTCACCGCGTGGTCACCGACGATCCGTGCCTTGAACACCCACGGGTTGTGGCTGCCGGCGGTACGAGCGTTCCGCCAGTGCCGGTCGAGGCTCTTCGTCGTGCTCACCCCGGACGCCGCGAGCGCGTCGAACAGGTGCGAGGTCGCCGTCGTCGCCAGCGTGGTCAGCGCCACCTGCGCCTGCGCGGTCGCGAGTTCGGCGCGGTCGTTGCGGCGCTCGTCCTCGGCTGTGTCGAGCCCGGCTCCCTCGTACGCACCCTGCAGGGCTGCGGCGGCCCGGTCGACGATGGCGGTGGCGGCGAACCCGGCCGCCGACACCTCGCCGACGACCTGGAGGATCTGCGGGTCTGCCGCGAACGTGTCGGCGTTGCCGTGGGAGAAGACGCGGGTGCGGTTGCGGACCTCGCGCGCGATCTCTCGTTCGGCTGCGAGGACGGACCCGGCGAGGACGCTCAACAGCACGCCCTGGTAGAACGCCGTCTGGTACTTGAACCGCTCGTCGAAGGGGATCACCGCGTCGGCCTGCACGACGGCGTCGTCGAAGGTGCTGGTGCCGGACCCGGTGGTGCGCTGCCCGAACCCGTCCCAGTCGTCGGTGTGGGTGACCCCGGGCTGGTGCGCGTCGACGATCGCGATGACCCGCTCGCCGGTGTCCGTGCGTTCGGCGTAGGTGTCGATCCAGTCGGCGAAGATGCTGCCGGTCGAGTAGTACTTCTGCCCGGTGATCCGGAACGTCCCGTCCGGCTGCGGGGTCACCTTCGTGATCACGTCGCCGACCTGCACTGACCCGACCTCGGTCCACGAGTTGCCGGCGGTCTCACCGCGGCCGAAGCGGTCCAACCACCCCTCGCGTTCCCCGGTCCGTGCGACCAACCGATCCTCCACCAGTGCGAAGTGGCCGCGGAGCGCCTGGGGGATGTTGCTGTCAGCGGCGGCGAGTTCGGTCAGCAGACGGAACAGCTGCGGCAGGGTCGCCCCGGCTCCGCCGTGGGCGACGGGGACACGGACGGCGCCGAATCCTGCGGCGGCGAGTTCGCGGATCTCCTCGAACGGGAGGCGGTGGTCGCGTTCGCGCTCAGAGGCGCCGGCAGCGATGCGGTCGAAGATCGGACGGAAGCGGGCGAGGAGCTCATCGTCGGCGCCCTCGTCGATCGTGCTGTCGGCGGTCTGGTTGCTGATGGTCACGAGGACTCCTTCGTGGTCTGGGCTGCTACCCGTCGCGTGGTGTGGCGCCGTGTGGTGTCGATTCGTCCGTGTGGGCGGACAGCCCGACCAGATGTGCGCCATCGCGAGACTGTGACATCGCCGAACGCCCGCGAGAAGGGTTGTGTCGATGTGTGTCGGAGGGTGACTTCCCATGACACGTGACCACGCTGCGACGCCGTGAGCGTTCGCAGCAGCGCCTTCGCGGTGCTGCGCGTGTACGGTGGCCGCGGAGCCCGTCGGACGAAGATGGGCATGCTCCTCCGAGAAGCCCGCGTATGCCGGGCTCACAGAAGCGCGCGTCAATGAGGGAGCACGCACCCGCCAGAGGACCGGCCGCTGCCTGGCCGGGTGTGGGCGAAATCCTCGGTTTCGGCGTCGTTCACTCCGGTGAGGTTCAGGCCGGCGGCGTCGTCCCTGCGCCCTCGGTGTCGTTGGCACCCGCAAGACCGGTCCCGGCCTGATCGAGGTTCTCGTGGGGGTCACCCATGTCTCCGGTCGCAGCGCCGGTGCGGGACAGCCCGAAGTGTTTGCGGACGGCGTTCGCCTCGGCGGGGGACAGGGTACGTCCGGCTCCGAGGGACGGCGCGTCCTTGATCGCGTCCTTCGTGTACCCGACGTGCACGTCCGTCCCGTCGAACGTGGCGTCGTCGGCGGGGACGAGCGCCTGGTGTCGCCCGAGCAGGCCGGTTGCGACACAGACGTAGGCCGCACTGCCGTCCTCGTCGGAGGGGAACACCTGCACGACCTTGCCGACTGATACGCCGTTGCGATCCCGGACAGTCGCACTCTCGACCTGGTGGATGACGCCCTTGGTGATCATGAACGTAGTCAACGCCCTCGAGTCTGACGCTTCGCAGACGCCGTCCTCCAGGCCGGGGTGAGGACCTGTCCTTCGGGGTCGGAGGCCGCGGTGGTCCGGTCAGTTCCCTTGGGTGTTCGGCCGGCTACTGGGAAAGCTCGGTGTTGCGGACCTCGGGGCTGCCCAGTTGCGACCCGTGTCGCTGGCGAAGTCGAGTTGCCCGCAACACGCACGCCGCGATCAAGAGCGCCATGACGACCCATCCGGTGATGGCGAGCGGCCCGACAAGGCGTTCGTCGAAAGGCGGGAAGAGGACGGACTGGTACGAGGCGAAGCTGTTGAGTGCCGCATGGGCGAGCACGCAGGGCAGAAGCGATCCACTCGCAAGCCGGAGCCAGCCGATCAGCACGCCCGCGCCGACACAGCCGATCATCATCATGATGATCCCGAGGGGATTGCGTTCCTC
The DNA here is from genome assembly GCF_001864855.1 of Curtobacterium sp. MCBA15_005. Classification (NCBI taxonomy): domain Bacteria; kingdom Bacillati; phylum Actinomycetota; class Actinomycetes; order Micrococcales; family Microbacteriaceae; genus Curtobacterium; species Curtobacterium sp. MCBA15_005. Next base: position 57,692 of record NZ_MJGL01000007.1, on the reverse strand, counting down.
GTAGTTCAGGCCGAGCAGGATCGCGGGAGCGTGCCAGAGACCCCAGATCGCGCCGCTCACGCACAGCGCCCATTCAGTGCCGAGCGGCAGCAGTTTCGGGAGGAGCCAGCCGCGCCAACCGACTTCTTCGCCGGTCGCAGCGATCGCGGTGATGGCAATCCCGATCGGGAGGTTCAGCAGCTGCAGCAGCGCCAGGAGTGCCATCGGCATCGGCGGTTGCTCGCCCGTGACTCGAACGATGAGTTCTTTCGCGACGGAGTGTTCGGGGTCGAGCTGCACCCACCCGAACAGCATCCCGAGGCCCCAGCTGCCGGAGATCAGCAGAGCAGCTCCGGCGATGCCTGTGAGAGCGAAACGCCAGCCTTGACGCGTGAAGAATCCCGTCAGCCCAAGCTCAACCAGAATCGCTTTTCCACGGCGACGTTGGAGCGTGACCGCGACCAGCAGCGCTGCCAGGCCTGGTGTGAACATCATGGCCACGGTTGCGATGTACGCACCGGGGTTCCCAGCTGGGTCCGAGAGGTCCGCGCTCACCTGGATGGCTGGCCAGAGCAGCACCCACGGAGCACCGTACGCCAGCAGGACGAACATGCCGACCGTGCTCCAGCGGACACCCCGCGGGCTTCCCAACATGTTCTCCCCCCGTTCGCTTGAGTGCGCCGCGCATCACGGCAATCGGCTCCCTTGCCTAGGCGGAGGAACCTGAGCGCCTGCGGATCAACCTACTGAAACAATAACCTGGAAGGCAACATATCAAACTTCGGACGCCCCTAAGGGTGGTGCGAGACGCGGTGTCGTTATCCGTCCCCCGGCGTCAACGGCGGGGTCGAGGGCCGCGCACGCGGAGGGCGCAACGTGACCGGGGGCTCTCTTTCACTCGGAAGAGAGTCGCCGGGGTGTACCGCGATGACCATGGGTCGACGGGAGCGCCGTGTCGACGATTTCAGCTCGCACGATGTCTGCTTCCGCAGATGGCGCGGGTGCACCTGGTGTTGCAACGATGCCCTCGAGGTCCCACTGTTGTGTGAAATACATGCTTCGGCGCTGCTTCGGGTAGAGTCAGCATTCGGACCGGGGTGGGCCTGAGGGGGACGTCATGGGGAAGATCGAGTTCGACGCAGCGGCGGCAGACGCCGTCGTCAGAGCGGCCACGTCGGCGAAGGACGAGCTCCGCGCTCAGTCGGGGGCTCGGCGGTCCGCCGTCGAGGGAGCAGCGGCTGACTTTTCCGGAGCCTACGCGGACCGGTTCACCGAGTCCGCCTCGACTGAGTCGACCGACCGGGGCAAGTTGACGTCCGTCCTGGATGACCTCGTCGGTCAGGTGCGCGACGCCAAGTCCTCCGCGCAGGCTGAGGAGGAACGGCTGAACGCACTCGATGCTTGGAACGAAGCCGAACGCGAACGCCAGCACGCCGCAGCGACGTCCCTGCTCGCCACCACCACTCTGCCCCCAGTCGCGATCCGTGCGCCGAAACCGTCGGAGGTTGCGGTCCGACCACCGTCGATCCACGCGGCGTTCGCGCCTCGGGAACGCAGGCGGTCCGGAGGTGGCACGGGACACGGTCGAAGCTCCGCGGACCCGGCACGACTGCGCGACTTCAGTATCGTCAGCCGGGCGAAGGACGCGGCTGCCGAGTCAAAGGCCGCAACGCTCGCCAGTGCATGGACTGCGTTCACCGCTTCGTGTTCCTGGGTGCCGATCGAGGGGTGCACCTTCGTGACTGGGTTCGATCGCTTCCTCGAGGAGAACAGAGCCGATGCCGCATGGATCGACCGCATCGCGGACGCGTTCGAGCAAGCCGGGAGAGGCGGATCGCTGGCGAACGCCAGGATCGACGAGGCGACCGACGACGAGCTCGTCCGCGATGTTCAGCGGCTCTTCGCCGACGACTTGACCCCGACCCAGGTCGCGGCGATGTGGGCGGATCTCGGTCTGACGAGGGCGGACGCTACGGACCTCGCACTTCTCCCGACCTCGGTGCTGACCGCTCTGGGGAATCTCGAAGGGGCGCCGTACTGGGCGCGCGGCGCTGCGAACGTCGCTGTGCTCGACCGCCGGATCGCGTCCGCCGAGCAGTTCCTCGACGACCTCGGTCGTCCGGACCGCGTCTACAGCGCCGAAGGGCGCAAGAACGCGGAGGACCTCTCCGCACTCGAATCGATCAAGGCATCACTCAACCCCAACGGCCGCAAGGGCCAGCGAAGCCTCACGGTACTCAGCGCAGACCATCCGCCCCTGGCTGCGGTGTCCATCGGAGATCTCGACGAAGCCACGAACGTCACCTGGGCGGTGCCGGGGATGGGATCGAGCACGGGCAGCATGACCGATTGGGCGGATGCCGCTCAGAACGTCTACAGCGAGCAGGCAAAGGCCGCTCCCGCAGGACGCGGCACCACGAATGCCGTCGTCGCGTGGATGGGGTACGAAGCACCGCCCGTCCCGCCGGCGAGTACCGCCGTGTTCGGCAGCGACTACGCGAAGGCCGGCGGCGAGAAGCTGGCCGCGTCGATCAAGGGCCTCGACGCGACGAGAGCCGCTACCATGCCGACGGTCAACGTCCTCGGACACTCCTACGGCACCACGACCGCGTCCTACGCGCTCACGACCGAGGGCGTGCACGTGGATTCGTTCACCACCATCGCTTCGGCCGGGATCCCGGACAGCATCCGCGAAGCAGACGAAATCCACGCCGATGCGGTTTACGCCGGACAAGCAGAAGTGGTGAAGCCGATCATCGAACATTGGAGTGGCGACGAATGGGCGGCGGTCGGGCGTGACTTCAGCTCGGACCATCATCAGGATCCGACTGCTCCGGAGTTCGGCGCGACGAGCTTCGGTGCTGACGGGGCGCCCGGCCTCAAGCCCGTCCGCGACCACGGCGTGCACACCTGGTACGGCGGCGGTTACCTCGATGAAGACACGCAGTCGTTGCAGAACGTCGCGTACGCCACGACTGGCCAGCCCGAACGATTGACGAACTGATCATGCCGATTTCGCCGAAACAAAGTGATCTGGAAGGAACTCCCAGATGAAACCACGACGGGCGAAAGCCGTCTCCGTCCTCCGGGCGACAGGAGCCGTACTGCTCGCTGTCGCCGTTCTCACTGGTTGCAGCGAAGGGTCTGGCATGAACACGAAAGAAGCGAAGCAGTCCATCGTCACGTTCGTCGAGGGTTCGACCGACGTGGTTGGTGACGGCTGGGAGGTCAGCGACGGTCCGGGGCTCGGGAAGTGCGGCCGGGGTCTTGGGCAAGGGGGCGTCCAGTACGTCTACGCCATGGTCCGCTCCGCGAGCGCTGACCCGAAGGCCGACGTCGAGGCGGTGGAACAGCACTGGAAGGAGCTCGGGGTCACGACCGAGCGCTACCAGACTGGCGGCGACGACCCCATCCTCGGCGTCCGCGGCAGGGGTGGCCCGGTGAGCTCGTCCGACTTCCGCGCGGATCCCCGCGGGTACACGATCGACGGTAGCTCGCAGTGCGTCGCGGGGGATTTCGAGAAGATGAGCCTCAGCAGCCAAGAATGACGAAACCGGGCTGACCGACGCCGTGCTGACGTCGGTGTTCTTCCCCGCACTCGTCTTCTTCCGCGCGGGGAGGCCTGTGGCTGTCACGGCAATGCTCATATTCCACCTGGCGATTGCCCTGCTCATTGGCCTGACGTCGTTTGCCCTGGTGATGGCCGCGTACGACCTCCTCTTCGTGAATGCGCACGTCGTGACGCTCCACCGCCGAGCTCGGTCGTTGTGGGAAGGCGCAGTGGCCCGCCTTTCGGCCCGTTTTCAAGGAGGGACACGTGGCTCGCAATCCGCTTGAGAGCTCCGGACACTGGCGCGCGAGTCTTCGCAGGGCCGGCGGCTGGCGAACCGTCCGCGAGCCCCGTGGGCCGTACGCCGCCGCTTCGATGCTCGAGTGGGGGAGCATCACGAAGGGGCTCGTGGGCACGACGGCTTGGCTCACACTCGAAGTCGCGCGACCGGTCGTGCACTACCTCCCCGGTGTTCCCGACGCCGAGATGACCGTTGCTGACCTCGTCCACCACACCTCCGGTCTTCCACGGCTTCCGGCCGCGATGCGCGACCGCCTGTTCGGCGACCCGTACGGAGAGGCCGTCGGGGTTCCGCTGGAACCAGCAGTCGCAGTGCCGGTCGCACCCCGAGGGCAGTTCGAGTACTCGAACCTGGGGTACGCCCTCCTCGGTGCAGTACTCGACGAGGTGCACGGCGACTGGTTCGCCGCTGTGTGCCAGCACGTCCTCGAGCCGGCGGGGATCAGCTCTGCGGCGCTCGTGCCAGCTCCAGCAGACCGGGTGGTGCCGAAGCTCTTCGGTCGTGCCATCAAGCCGTGGGCGCTCGGGGAGTCGTCGTTCGCGGCGGCAGGGGGCGTCTGGTCCACGTTCGACGATCTCTGTCGCTACGCCGACTGGGCGCTCGAACCCGGAGCTGGGCACTCTCGCACCGTGAGCTGGCAGCGGGAAGGGGCATCGACGTGGATCAACGGAGAGGTGCGAGTGGCAGGAGCGGTCATCGCCAACGCGGCAGGGCTCACCGCGGTGGTCCACACGCTCGCGAAGGCTCCACGCGCGGCCGACGCGATCGCCACGGCGCTCATCGAGCGGGAAGTGCGGGAGACATGCAACCGCTGATGAACGCACCGATGTCCAGCGGCAGCGGCCGACGCAAGCGAGAGGGGGTCTTCGCTGCTACCGCTGCTGCGTTCCCCGTCGTGATCGTGGTCGCGCTCACCCTCGCCTGGTGGGATCGGTTACCCGAACGGATCGCGACGACGTTCGGCCCGGACGGCAGCCCGAGCGGGTACGGAACACCGTTGGGAACCGCGATCCCGTTCGCGGCGGTACAGGCGCTGTTCCTCGTGGCGGCCGTCGGCTCCGCTTTTGCTCAAGACCGGCGCAGAGGTCGCATCTCGTGTGCGGTCACCGCAGGGTTCGTTGCGGCTCTCGCGATGAGCTGGCTGATCGTCGTGGGATTGGCGTCGTCGACGTTGAGTCCGACGGCTTGGTGGCTTCTCGCGGCGGCGCCCGCGTGGGCGTTTGTCCCGTACTGGCTGCTTTCCCCCGCGAGGGGCTGAAGGCGGATCGCTGAGACAGCGACCGGGGTCGAGGGGCGGTAAAAGGTGAGGGCAGTACCAACCTGACCTGTCGGTCGGACCGCAGCCGCGCCTCCAGGCCGGATCGAGAGCCGCCCACGCGGCGGACGCAACACGAACGGCGGCCCTCCTCCTTCCGGAAGAGAGCCGCCGTGGTGTTTCGCGGCGATCAGCGGGCCGATGGGACCGCCGTGCCGACCAGCTCAGCACGCACGATGTCCGCACCAGCCGACAGCGCGCCGAGCTTGTCCAGCGCCGCACCCCGCGCCAGGGGAGCCATCCCGCAGTTGGAGCTGGGGATGAGCTTGTCGGCATCGACGAACTCGAGCGCCCGACGCAGCACCTCCGCGACCTCCTCCGGGGTCTCCACGGTTTCGGTCGCGACGTCGATCGCCCCGAGCATGACCTTCTTGCCGCGGATCAGCTCGACGAGCTCGAGGGGAACGTGGGAGTGGATGCACTCGAGCGAGACGATGTCGATCGAGGACTGCTGCAGGAGCGGGAAGGACTGCTCGTACTGCCGCCACTCCGCCCCGAGCGTCTCCTTCCACTTGTTGTTCGCCTCGATGCCGTAGCCGTAACAGATGTGCACGGCGGTCTCAGCGTGCAGGCCCTCGGCCGCGCGTTCGAGCGCGGCCACGCCCCAGTCCTGCACCTCGTCGTGGAAGACCGTGAAGGCGGGCTCGTCGAACTGGATGATGTCGACGCCGGCGTCCTGCAGTTCGCGTGCCTCTTGGTTGAGGATGGTGGCGAACTCCCACGCCAGCTTCTCGCGGCTCTTGTAGTGCTGATCCGAGAGGGTGTCGATCATCGTCATCGGGCCGGGGAGCGCCCACTTGATGGGGCGATCGGTCTGAGCCCTCAGGAACGCAGCGTCCTCGACGAAGACCGGCTTCCGACGGCTCACGGCACCGACGACGGTCGGGACGGCCGCGTCGTACCGGTCGCGGATGCGGACGGTCTCCTTGCGGTCGAGGTCGACCCCGTCAAGGTGCTCGATGAACGTCGTGACGAAGTGCTGGCGGGTCTGCTCGCCGTCGCTGACGATGTCGATGCCGCGGCGCTCCTGCTCGTGCACGGCGGACCGCAGGGCGTCCTGCTTGCCCTCGGTCAGGGCGGCACCCTCGAGCAGCCAGGGGGACCAGAGTCGCTCGGGCTCGGCGAGCCAGGACGGCTTCGGCAGGCTGCCGACGATCGAGGTGGGGAGGAGAGAACGCATGGGAGTGACGGTCCAGTCAGTCGAAGGGCAGAGGAGGTCAGCGCGCGAGCGCGGGGTCGGCCCACCGGGCGAGGAGTGCGTGGTGCGGCCGCACCAGGTGCTCCTCGGTCCACCGGCCCTGCGTGATCCCGAGGCGGCTGCGCTCCTCGCGGTCGTAGGTCACCGGGGTGGGCGTGAAGTCGGTGTGGTCGAGGGTGGGGCGGTAGGTGCTGCCGGCCGGGGTGTTCGCGGCGTAGACCTCCGGGCGGTAGATCTTCTGGAAGGTCTCCATGGTGGCGATCGTGCCGATGAGCTGGAGGTCCGTGTAGTCGCCGGTCAGGTCGCCGCGCGTGTAGAACGCGAGCGGGGCAGCCGCCCCGGCGGGCTGGAAGTACCGGACCCGCATGCCCATCCGACCGAAGTAGTCGTCGGTGAGCGAGGAGTGCTCGTGCTCGTACTCGGCGCCGAGGACGGGGTGGACGTACCCGGTCCGGCGGTAGGTCTGGCTCGTCGAGACGCTGATGCAGACGACGGGCTCCGTCGTGAACTGGTGCCGGAACGCGGAGGACTCCAGGAAGCGCTGGAAGAGCGCCCCGTGCAGCGCCCCGAAGTCAGACGGCAAGCCCGGCGATGACGGCAGCAGCACCGAGAAGTCGTAGTCGCGCAGGTACGACGAGAAGTTGTTGCCGAGGATCCCCCGGTGGCGCTCGCCGGTGTGCTGGTCGAGGATCGTGACGTCGAGCATCTCGAGCAGCGGGAACTCCGCGTCCGACCCGCTGTCTGAGAACTCCAGCGCCACCGAGACGATGTCGAGCTGCAGACGGTAGCGGTCGTGTGCCGCGGCCAGCTCGTTCGCGCGCCCGTCGATCATCGCCAGCGCAGCGCGGAGGTTCTGCTGACGGTGCTCGCCGCGCGCCAGGTTGGCGAAGTTCGTGGTCAGCCGGGAGCTGTCGGCGGGGGAGTAGTCCTCGTCGAACCGGGTCCGGGTGATGCTGAAGGTGAGGTCGTTCGCCATGGTCGGCAATCTGTTCGTCGAGCGGCCCGTGGGCGCGGTGGGAAGGATGAGTCGATCATGGCGGGAATGGCGAGCCATCAGGTAATACCGAGACGCTATGCACCGGTATAGCCTCGGCCTATGGCCCGGGTCTCGAACGACATCACCCTGCAGCAACTCCGGTACTTCATCGAGGTGGCGACTGAGGGGTCGATCAGCGCAGCGGCCGATCTGCTCTACGTGTCGCAGCCGACGATGTCCGCGGCGATGAAGGACCTGGAGGCGCGGATCGGGCGCCCGCTGTTCACCCGCTCGGCCCGAGGCGTCGTGCCCACCGTCGACGGCGTCGAGTTCCTCGGGTACGCCCGGCAGGTCGTCGAGCAGGTCTCCCTCCTCGAGCAGCGGTACGTCGGCGGCCAGCGGTCGCGTCGGCTGCTCGGGGTGTCCGCCCAGCACTACTCGTTCGCGGTGGAGGCCTTCGTCCGGATGGTCGAGGCGGCGGCTGCGGACGAGTACGAGTTCTCGCTACGTGAGACGCGCACCTGGGACATCATCGAGGACGTCCGGACGCTGCGCAGCGAGGTGGGCATCCTCTACCGCAACGACTTCAACAAGCAGGTGCTCGGCAAGCTGCTGCGGGACGCCGGCGTCGTGTTCACACCGTTGTTCGTCGCACAGCCGCACATCTTCGTGGCGAAGCGGAACCCGCTCGCGTCGCGGGAGCGTGCGACCCTCGAGGACCTCGCGGACCTGCCTCGGCTCACGTTCGACCAGGGTGCGAACAACTCCTTCTACCTGGCCGAGGAGATCCTGTCGACGATGTCGAGCAAGCGGGAGATCCGGGTGTCGGACCGGGCGACGATCTTCAACCTCATGATCGGCCTGGGTGGGTACACGATCTCGACCGGGCTGATCAGCGACGACCTCGACCCCGAGATCGTCGCCATCCCACTCGACGTCGACGAACGCATCGAGATCGGCTGGATCGCGCACGCTTCGGTTCCCCTCACCGTGCAGGCGCAGACCTACCTGGACGAGTTGCGGGCGGTGGTCGTCGATTACGGGGTCGAGCCGCTCGGGGAGGCGGGCGGCAGAACGGGGCAGCACCGGAACGATACGCCCTGATCGGTTTCCGGCGTGTGACGTGCGCGTGCACGAATACGTGCACGTTTGAGGTCTTGTTTGCACGAATTCGCGCAGAAACACTGAGGGAGTACCGCCGCTCCTCGGAGCGTCCCATCTCTCCCACGCAACGTGAACGGGCAAGGACGACCTCACATGACATCGACGACACGAGTTCCCCCCACTCGCGACCGCATGACGGGCTACGTGTACATCGCGATCGCGGTCAGCACCCTCGGCGGCCTCCTCTTCGGCTACGACATCGGCGTCTCCGGTGGCGCAGGCAGCTTCGTCGCCGGCGACTTCCACCTCGGTACCTTCCTCCAGGGCGCGGTCGTCAGCGGATCGACGCTCGGCGGCGCGATCGGGGCGCTCGCCGGTGGCCCCCTCGCCGACCGTTACGGACGGCGACGGACCCTGCTGTTCTCCGGGGTCCTCTTCAGCCTCGGTGCCCTCATCTCCGCGCTCGCCCCGGACCTGGGCCTGCTCATGGTCGGTCGTGTGGTCGTCGGCCTCGGTGTGGGTGCGGCCTCCGTCCTGGTGCCGGTCTACATCGCGGAACTCGCGCCATCACGGGTCCGCGGCGCACTCGTCGCCGGGTTCCAGCTGCTGACGACGCTCGGCATCCTGGTCGGCTACGGCATCAACGCCGCGCTCGCATCCACCGAGGCCTGGCGCTGGTCGCTCGGCCTCGCTGCGATCCCCGGCATCCTCCTCGCGCTCGGTGTCCTGCTCATCCCGGAGTCCCCGCGGTGGCTCGTCGTGCAGGGCCGACGGGCGGACGCACTCCGGGTCCTCCGTCGCATCCGCGGACGCGACGACGTCTCCCACGAGATCGAGGAGATCGAAGCGGTCAACCGTGAGGACGCGACGGCGCACCGGGGTCGATGGACTGACCTGTTCCGCGGCTGGGTCCGACCGATGGTCCTCATCGGGATCCTGGTTGCCTTCTTCGCGAACGGCTGCGGCATCAACCTCATCGTGTACTTCGCGCCGCAGATCCTGCAGTCCATCGGGATGGGTGCCTCCGCGTCCCTCCTCGCGACCGTCGGCCTCGGTGTCGTCAACGTCGTCTTCACCGGCGTCGGCATGGCTCTGGTCGACCGGGTCGGACGCCGACCGATGCTGCTCGTCGGGGCGATCGGGATGACGGTCTCGCTCGGCGCCCTCGCCGTGCTGCTCGCCTTCCCCGTCAACGGCAGCACCGCGGCGCTCTCGCTCGTCTGCCTGGCGGTCTACATCGTGGTCTACGCGGTCAGCCCTGGCTTGGTCGCGTACGTGGTGATCTCGGAGATCTTCCCGTTGCACGTCCGGGCGAAGGCGACGGCGGCCGCGACCTTCGTGATCTTCGCGACGAACCTCGTCATCGGGGTGTTCTCGCTGCCGCTCCTCGACTCCATCGGAGCACCCGCAACGATGTCGATCTTCGCCGTCGTCTGCCTCGTCTTCGTCGGGTTCTGCCTCCGGATGCCGGAAACGAAGGGGAAGACGCTCGAGGAGCTCGAAGAACACTTCCGGACCGGTTCGGTCCGGGCCGAAGCGGATGACGAGGAGCGGGTCGGCGCGTGACTACGATCGAAGCACCTGCACGCCACTCCTGGGGGTCGCCGATGCCGCAGACGCCGGCCGAGCGACGTCAGGCGATCCTCGACCAGGTCCGCGACACCGGCTACGTCCGTGCCGTCGATCTGACCTCGGCGCTGCACGTGGACTCGTCGACCATCCGTCGCGACATGGAGCGCCTCGAGCGCGCCGGGCTCATCCGTCGCATGCACGGCGGGGCGCTGCCCGCGGACCCCGCTGACACCATCGACACCCCGTACGAGGTGCGCCGATCGCAACACCTCAACGAGAAGACCGCGATCGGCGTGGCCGCGGCCGAACTCGTCCGCGACGGTCAGTCCGTACTCATCGACAACGGGTCCACCGCGTACCAGGTGGCCATGGCACTCGCTGCACACCGCGACCTGACCGTCGTCACGAACGACCTGATGGTCGCGATGTGCCTCCGGAACCAGCGTGCGCACCAGGTACACCTCACCGGAGGACTGCTCCTCGACACCGTGTTCACGCTGGTCGGGCCGGTCGCGATGCACGCGGTCGAGGGCCTCCACGTCGACTGGGCCTTCCTGGGCGCCGAAGGCGTCGACCCCGACGCCGGGATCACGAACATCAACGTCGTCGAACTGCCGCTGAAGCGGGCGATGATCGCCGCCGCCCAGAAGGTCGCCGTCGTCGCCGACAGCTCGAAGCTCGGCCGTCGCTCGCTGGCCACCGTGTGCCGGCTCGACGAGGTGGACGTCGTCATCACGGACGACGGCGTCGCCGAAACGGACCGCGCCGCCTACGGCGACGTGCTCCGTTGCGTCCCCGCGTCCCACTGACGCGCGACGACTCCCGTCCCAGCCCGTGGACGCTTGCGTCGCGGACCACCCAACACCGAACCACCCGTCCCAGAACCCACGAGGGAACCACCATGTCCAACGGCACCGCCGAGACCTCCTCCTACATCGACGACATCACCGAGCAGCCCGCCGCGCTCCGGCGCCAGGCCGACAGCGCGCTCCCGGCGGCGCTCGCCGACGTCGAACTCCGCGACCACGACCGGATCATCCTCACCGGCATGGGATCGTCCGACTACGCGTCCGTGCCCATCGAGCGCGCCCTCGCCGCACGGGGGCTGCCGGTCGTCCGCCTCGACGCCGGCCAGCTCCTGGACGTCCCGGAGCGTGTCACCGACCGAACGCTGCTGTGGGCGACCTCGCAGTCCGGGCGGAGCGGTGAGGTCGCAGCCCTCGCCGACCGGCTCACCGGCGCGCACAAGCCTGCGGTCACCATCGCCACCACGGACGACACGACGAGCCCGCTCGCCGGCATGGCCGACATCGTGCTCGAACTCCACAGCGGGCCGGAAGCCACCGTCAGCACCAAGAGCTACCTGAACACCCTCGCTGTCCAGCACCGCGCCCTCGCGCTGATGACCGGCGCCTCGGTCACGGCCGTCGACGAGGACGTCCGCCGGATCGCGGACGACGTCGCAGCACTGCTCACCGAGTGGCCCGCCGCCGACGAGTTCGCCGAAGCAGCCTGGAACGCGCCGCGTGCGCGCTTCGCGTACATCGGCATCGGCGACGACGCGGCCACGGCGCTCACCGGGGCACTCATCACCAAGGAGTCGAGCAAGGTCCCCGTCGAAGGGTTCGTCGGCGGTGCGTTCCGGCACGGCCCCTACGAGCTTGCCGGGCCCGGTCTGACCGCCGTGCTGTTCGGCCCCGGCGCTCAGGCCGACCCGTTCCTGCCGGGCCTCGCCCGGGACCTCGTCCGCTCCGGCGCCACCGTCCTCACCGTCGGCCCGCGTGCCTACGACGGCACGCAGCTGCTCGCCACGCCAGACCGGGACAGCGCCCTCGCGCGGCTCGCGGTCGGGTCCGTCCGCACGCAGCTGCTCACCCTCGCGTTCGCGAAGGTGACCGGTGAGGTGGCCGGTCGCTTCCGTTTCGGCCAGAAGGTGACGGCGGCGCTGTGAGCACCGCACCGGTGTGCCGGGTCGGGATCGACCTCGGTGGGACCGGCTCCCGCGCGATCGGCGTCATCGGTGGCGAGGTGGTCGCTGCTGCTGACGTCCCGACGGCCGAGCTCGGCGCCGGTTCCGAGGCGGAACGGATCGATCGCCTCGCGCGGCTCGTCGGCCGCGTCGTGCCCTCGGACGCCGTGCTCTCCGCCGTCGGGATCGGCGCGAGCGGCCCGGTCGACGTCCACGCGGGGGTCATCCACAATGGCGCGACCCTGCCCTGGTTCACCGGCTTCCCGGTCGTCGACCAGCTGCGGGATCGGCTGCAGGTGCCCGTCGGTATCGACAACGACGCCGTCGCCGCGGCCTTCGGGGAGCACGTCGCCGGGGCTGGCGGTCAGTCCGATCGGCTCCTGATGGTGACGCTGGGCACGGGCGTCGGCGTCGCGATGCTCGTCGACGGACAACCCGTCCGAGGTGCCGACGGAGCTCATCCGGAGGGCGGGCACATCCCGATCACCAGCGACCCGGAACGCTGCTACTGCGGCCTCACGGGGTGCTTCGAACAGTCGGCCTCCCGCACCACGCTGCAGCGGCGGCTCAGCGTCGCCATGGGTGGTGTCGACACCGATCGCGGTTTGATCGACGTGGCCATGACGCGGGCGGAGGAGGACGAACGCGTTCACGCGGTGTTCCGCGACTACGCAGTCTCCGTGGGGCGCGGCCTGGCTGCGCTGCACTCGCTCTGGCAGCCCCGGGTGACCGTGATCGGCGGCAGTGCGGCAGTCTGTCTGCCGATCATCCGGGATGACCTCCTCAGAGCGCTCGAGCGCTCCGAGGACTACGAGGTCGAGGTCGATCTCCGGTCGGCGACGCTCGGGGACAACGCTGGCGCCATCGGCGCAGCCGTCACGATCGCCGCAACCGCGCGGTGAGCCGGTCGGGTCGACCCGAGCCTGGGTTGACCCGACCGGGAGTCCCGAGGGCCACGCGGGACGGTCTGGATCGCAGCTTCGTCTCGATCCGGTAACGGAGTTTTGCGTCAACGCGTTTGACGCTCCTACCGTCACATCAATCGATTGACGAAGCGCGTCGATCGATCGACGCGAAGGAGCGAGCATGCTGACGATGAAGGACATCGCCGCCCAGGTGGGCGTGTCCGTGTCGTCGGTCTCGCTGGTACTCAACGACCGTGACGCTGGGCGGGTCAACCGCGAGACGGCCAGCCGCATCCGCGAGCTCGCCAGCACCTTCGGCTACGTGCCGAACCAGCTCGCTCGGTCGCTCAAGTCCAAGCAGACGCAGACCATCGGGCTCGTGTCCGACCGCGTCGCCACGGTGCCGTTCTCGAGCGCGATGCTCGCCGGTGCGCAGGAAGCGGCATGGCGGCACGGCTACGTGCTCATGCTCGTGGACACCGGCGGCAACGAGGACCTGCAGACGCCAGCCGTGCAGTCGCTCTTGCAGCGCAACGTCGACGGCCTCATCGTCGCGGCCACGTTCCACCGCACGGTCGAGACCCCGCAGGTACCGGTGTCGACACCGGTGGTGCTGCTCGACGGCCGACCGGACGCGGACGAGCAGAGTACTGACTTCGTCGTGCCGGACGAGGAGCTCGGCGCGTTCGACGCCGTCACACACCTGGTCCAGGCCGGGCACCGCCGGATCGGGTTCTGCACGGTCAGTGCGTACCCGATCGCCGACGCGCTGCGCACCGAGGGGTACCTGCGTGCAATGGCGGCCGCGGGCATCCCCGCCGACCCCGACCTGCTGGTGACCGCCGCCGACGCGGCGACCGCCGACGGGATCACGCCGGCACGAGCGCTGCTCGACCAGCCGGCTTCGTCTCGACCCACTGCCGTCTTCTGCTTCGGCGACCAGATCGCGATGGGGTTCTACCAGGTCGCCCGATCGCTCGGCCTCTCGATACCCGACGACCTGTCCATCGTCGGATTCGACAACCAGGAGTTCGTCGCCGAGGCGCTCGATCCGGGGCTCACCACGATGCAGCTCCCGCACCGCGCCATGGGCGAATGGGCGGTCGAACGTGTCCTGGCGCAGATCGACGAGCCATCCCGTGCCCAGCACGAGGCGGTCGGCTTCCGGATGCACTGCCCGATCGTGATCCGGGGGTCTGTCGCCCCACCACGCGACCCGCCCTGACCCGACCCGACCCGACCC